>CAZOHL010000126.1:0-7132 GCA_964579645.1 uncultured Rikenella sp.
CTTAACTGGGCTTATTTCCCTGTCTCAGATGATGCGAGAAAATTCCTTGAGACAAAATATGACCTCCTGATAGATATCAACCCCTCTTCGCTCTTTCAGCTAAGTGCACTTGCAGCTCTTTCCACGGCGCCAATGAAAGTCGGGCCTGACATAACGGATGAGCCTGAGAAAGCACCATATGACTTTATGATCAGGGCGCCCAAGCCCTTCAGCATTGCATTTTTCATTGATCAGGCAATGCATTACCTTTCACTTATCGGAAGCCCTGAGACACGGGCATAATCAGCCTATACATACCAGTCAGGGCAGGGCTATGCTCCTGCAGAATCAGCGAGGCCCTGGCCATGGCAGTGCTTGTATTTTTTTCCGCTGCCGCACGGGCATGGATCATTCCGCCCGACTTTTTTCTCAACCCTGACAGGAGCCATCTGCTTCTGTTTCTGTTCAGGCGAGCCTCCCCCTCCGCTGCGATAGCTGTCATAATCGCTCTTCTGGGTCCTCAGCCTGCTCATATCAGCCTGTCTGCGGCGCTGGGCCTCCCTTACGTTGTCTGTGGAAGCAGCGGCAGGGATAGTGCCCTTCATCAGGAGACTGACAACATCCTGGTTCACCTTGTTGATCATCGTCTTGAAAAGTTCGAATGATTCGAACTTGTAGATTAGGAGCGGGTCCTTCTGCTCATAGGTGGCATTCTGCACTGACTGCTTGAGATCGTCCATCTCCCTGAGGTGTTCGCGCCATGCGTCGTCAATTGTTGCCAGCACTGCTGTCTTCTCGAAGGAACGGAGAAGTTCCCTGCCCTGGCTCTCAACGGCAGCCTTCAGGTTTGTGATTACATTGTAGGTGCGTGCTCCGTCAGAGATGGGCACAACCACGTTCTCATAGGTGGCTGACATCCGCTCATAGACGTCCTTCAGCACGGGAAAGGCAGTCGCCGAGATGATTTCGCTCTTGCGCCTGTAGGCTTCAAGCACCTTATCATATACAGTATCAACTACTTCATTGTTGCTGTTCTTGCCGAAGTCAGCCTTCGTCACCGGGGAGTCAATCGAGAGCGACCTGATAAGGGCAAACTGAAACTCTTCAAAATCAGATACATCCTTATATGTAGTGACGATGTTTTCAGTCACGTCAAACATCATGTTCGCAATATCAACACTGAGTCTCTCACCGAGCAGTGCATGGCGTCTCTTGCTGTAGATGACCTCCCTCTGTGAGTTCATTACGTCGTCATATTCCAGCAACCGTTTCCTGATGCCGAAGTTGTTTTCCTCGACCTTTTTCTGGGCTCTCTCTATAGACTTGGTAATCATGGGATGCTGAATCATCTCCCCGTCTTTCAGGCCCAGTTTGTCCATTATTCCTGAAATTCTCTCAGAACCGAAAAGGCGCATGAGATCATCCTCGAGGGAGACGAAGAACTGGGATGATCCGGGGTCACCCTGGCGACCTGCACGTCCCCTCAGCTGGCGGTCAACGCGCCGTGATTCATGCCTTTCTGTCCCGATAATTGCAAGACCCCCCGCCTTCTTCACTTCGGGGGTAAGCTTGATGTCTGTTCCGCGGCCCGCCATGTTGGTTGCGATTGTAACGGTGCCGGTCTTTCCGGCTTCTGCAACTATCTCTGCCTCACGTTGATGCAGTTTGGCGTTCAGCACATTGTGCTTCAGTCCCTTCATCTTCAGCATCCTGCTGAGAAGCTCCGATATTTCAACGGATGTGGTACCGACGAGGACAGGCCTGCCAGCCTTGTTCAGTTTTACGATCTCATCAATGACCGCATTGTATTTCTCGCGCTTGGTCTTGTAGACAAGATCCTCATGGTCATTCCTGATGACGGGTACGTTCGTCGGTATGACCACCACGTCAAGTTTGTAAATGTTCCAGAACTCACCTGCTTCGGTAATGGCCGTACCGGTCATACCTGCCAGTTTGTGGTACATCCTGAAGTAGTTCTGCAGGGTGATTGTAGCGTAGGTCTGGGTTGCAGCCTCAACCTTTACGTTTTCCTTCGCTTCTATGGCCTGGTGGAGTCCGTCAGAATACCGGCGCCCCTCAAGAATACGTCCGGTCTGCTCGTCCACTATCTTGACCTTGTTGTCCATGACCACATACTCCACATCCTTCTCGAAGAGGGTGTACGCCTTCATCAGCTGGGTCATGGTATGGACGCGCTCCGATTTGACTGCAAAGTCCTGCAGTAATTCGTCCTTTGCCTTTACCCGCTCCTTTTCGTCCTTGATAGTCTTTTCAATGTCTGCTATCTTGCTCCCGACATCCGGCAGTACAAAAAAGCTGGAGTCTTCGACAGATGTCGAAATAAGGTCATGGCCCTTTTCAGTCAGCTCGATGGAGTTTGCCTTTTCGTCGATAACGAAAAACAACTCTTCAGTGACTTTGGGCATCTCCTTGGAGTTATTCTGCATGTAGAAGTTCTCAGTCTTCTGGAGCAGGGTTCTTACCCCTTCCTCGCTAAGGTACTTGATGAGCGCGCTGTTCTTCGGGAGACCTTTGTAGGCTCTGAGCAAAAGCAAGCCACCCTTTTCATTGTCGCCATCGGTAATCAGCCTCTTGGAGTCGGCCAGCAGCTGTGTCACCAGCTTGCGCTGGGCGCTTACGAGTTTTTCCACCTTGAACTTGTACTCGTCGAACTGGGCGGTATCGCTCTTGGCAGTGGGTCCTGAGATAATGAGTGGCGTCCGGGCATCATCGATGAGAACGGAGTCGACCTCGTCAACGATGGCGTAGTGGTGCTTGCGTTGTACCAGGTCCTCGGGATTGATCGCCATATTGTCACGGAGGTAGTCGAAGCCGAATTCGTTATTGGTTCCGAAAGTTATGTCCGAGTTATAGGCCTTGCGTCGTGCGTGCGAGTTGGGTTCATGCTTGTCAATGCAGTCGACTGACAGCCCGTGGAACTCATAAAGGGGTCCCATCCATTCGGAGTCACGTTTCGAGAGGTAATCGTTCACTGTGACTATATGAACGCCTTTCCCTGCCAGGGCATTCAGGAATACGGGCAGTGTAGCCACGAGGGTTTTACCCTCACCGGTTGCCATTTCCGAAATCTTTCCCTTATGGAGAGCCACGCCGCCGATTAGCTGTACATCATAGTGGACCATGTCCCACACTATCTCATTGCCTCCTGCCATCCAGCGGTTTTTCCAGTAGGCCTTCTCTCCCTCCACTGTAATTGAAGGACGAGTGGCTGCGAGGTTACGGTCCCAGTCCATGGCGGTAACCTCAATCACATCGTTTTCCTTGAAGCGGCGGGCAGTCTCTTTTACTATAGCGAAAGCGACGGGAAGTACCTCGTCAAGCTTGTTTTCGATCTTCTCAAGTATCTGTTTTTCAAGCTTGTCTACCTGGTTGTACAGTTCTTCCTTGCGGTTTACATCCTCTTCATTTTCAGCACTTGCCCGCAAGTCTGAAATTTCCTTCTCCTCTCCGGATATGTGTTCACGTATCTCCTGCCTGAGCGCAGCTGTCCTTTCACGCAATGCGTCATTTGAAAGCGATGTGACGAGTGCGCTTTCCCTCTGAATCTTCTCGACAAACGGATTGATCTCCTTAAGGTCCCGTTCATCCTTGTTCCCAAGGAAAAGGGAGAGAACTTTATTAACGATGCTCATTTACTGCTTTTTTAAAACAACCGCAAAAATAATACATTTTATGGTTCACAGGGGAAGAAAGAAGGGGCAAGAGGCAATAGTGGTTTCCTGCAGATCTCGCCCTGATAGCCGTTGGTTGTCGGGGGGATTCAGCAATGTTCCGGCCCCACGCCACAAAAAAACCGGGGACAGAGCCCGGTTTTTGTTCTATTTGTTGCAAGCGTTTTACTACTTGCCCCTGAGATTCATAATGTCACGGTCAAGGAAGTAAACTCCGTGCTGACCGGCGAGGGCGAGCTTGTCAATAATCTGCTGGACGCTGCTCTCCTCCTCTACCTGTTCCTTAACGAACCACTGTATCCAGTTGGCGGTTGCATGATCCTTCTCAGCCATTGCAGCCTCAAGCACCTCGTTGATACTGGCACTGATGAACTTCTCGTGCTTGAGCACCTCGTCGAACATTTCAGGGATACCCTTGTATTTCAATGGAGGTTTCTTGAATTCGGGGACTATTGCAGCACCGTTACGCTCGTTTACATATCTGAAGAATCTGAGCATGTGCTGTCTTTCTTCTTCAGCCTGTGCATAGAGCCACGCGGCTATGCCTGACATTCCCTTTGTCTCTGCCCATGAAGCCATGGCAAGATAGAGGTTTGACGAGTAACCTTCTCTTTCGATCTGTCTGTTGCAGAGCTCTTCAACTTTTTTTGTTAACATATCCTTATTTGTTTAATGGTTCTTTTTTTCTCAGAAACAAGCCAGTAATGATATTGTTTATCCCAGCATCTCCTTTACTTTCATCACCAGTTCGGATGGCAGGAAGGGTTTGGATATCACTGCGTCGGCTCCCAGCTTGCTGGCCATCTGGAGGTAGCTTCCGGGGCCGGCCATGCCACCGCCGCTTATCGCTATAAGCCTTGTTGATGGCTTGATTTCACGAATTTTCATTATCACCATCAGTCCGTCTTCCTCCGGCATAAGGAGATCAGTTATTACCAGGTCGACCACCGAGGGGCGGAATTTTGCCAGGGCCTCTCTTCCGTCAGCGGCGGAGATAACAGTGTACTTGCGTTTTTCGAGGGCATCCCTGAGAAGTTCTCGCAGGGCGCTGTCATCCTCAACTATCATTACTCCTGCCATATTAATTCATTTTCACTGTATGGCGGCCGAAGTTAGTCTTTTTCAGGGAGAGTGCCAAAAAAGGCTCCCGGAATGATAAGGTCAAATGTGGTTCCTGCTCCCCGCGCGGAATTGACCGCTATTTTGCCGCCAAGCTCCCTGACGGCATCTGCCACAACTGAAAGGCCGAGACCTGTTCCGTGTTGTTTGCCTTCTGAAAAATAAGGTTTGAAAATCTCACCGGTCAATGCTTCATCCATACCTTTACCGGTATCACTGAAACGAATATGCAAGTCCATGCATTGTCCGTCGTTCTGTTCCTCGTTTTTATTCTCCCTGCAGCCAAGAGTTACTGTAAGCGTGCCTCCCTTATCGGTCATTGCCTGGATGGCATTCATTGTCAGGTTCAGAAAAATTCTGAAAAGCTGTGCAGGTACAGCATTCAAATAGGCATCCGGCGCTGTCACGCGGCGCATGATACGTATTCCCTCAGGCACTGACGGCCTTATGAAATCAATAGTTTCAGCAAGCACCGCTGCCACCCTGACCGGCAGCTTCTCACTTGCTGCATGGCGGCTCAGATCCAGCAGCTGACCGGTAAGCATCCTTGCCCTGTCGGCTGCATCGATGATTTTCCTGATACTCACTGCTGCCTCAGGGGAGTCTGAAAGACTTTCGAGCGCAATTTCACTGTAGCCGTAAATAGTTGTAATGACAGTATTGAGGTCATGTGCAATACCGCCTGCAAGTATTCCCAGGCGGGAGTCGGCTAACTGATCACTTCTGTTTTCTTTAAGACTGTCTTCAGCTGGTTTCATATTTTTCCCGGCCCTCACACTTTTCACATTAGTCTCTATTCAAAATCCAGATTGAATGTTTTTTTCAGTTCCCGGAGGGCAGGATTCCTGGCTGCGAGGTGATTGAACTTCTGCTCGGGAGAGTAGAGAATCTCTCCCCTCTCGGTGGCCTCCACGTTTGTCTGAAGCCTGAGGGAGCCGTTCCGGAGTGTCCTCCGCAGGTGACCCTCGAGGCGCGGTTTGAAGTTATTATCGAAGGTTTCCTTGAGGATCAGGTTATCAAGTTTCAGCAATACTGTTTTGTCGTCAAGCAGTTCAGGTGTTACGGATGAGAGTGTCACAGAGATCCTGGGGCTCTCCTCCCTTATCTCCTCTGCAAAGCTGTTCCAGGCATTGCGAAGCTCTTCGGATGAGAACTCGTGGTCGGAAGAATTCGGGATACTATCAGGCTGTGGTTCAGATACGATAGTTTCCGGAGTTTTCGCTCCTGTAATTATATTCTTAATGGAAACCTTCCTGGGTTCGTCGCCGGTGGCTGCGGATTTTTGCCGTTGAGCGGCTGTCCCGGCGGAAGGTGCGGAAACAGGTGCCGGCCTGGGTGACGGTGCCTGGGATGAAGGATTTGACCGTGGCGGAGACACACTGAATTCACCCTCCTCCTCTAAACTGCCAGGTTCAGCTTTTTTTTTTAATTCTTCCTGTGCTTTTGCGGCAGACAGGTTGCACATTCGCAGGAGGGCCAGTTCGACGTGCAGTCGCTGGTTTTTGCTGGCGCGAAAATTGAGCATACACTGTGATCCGATGTCAAGCGCTTCGTAGATGAATGGCAGTTGTGCCCTGACAGCCTGTTCGCGGTAGCGCTGCCGGATTGACGGAGAGGTCTCGAGCAGCTTAACCGTGGCTTCGTCACGGCTGACAAGCAGGTCACGGAGATGGTTGTTCAGGCCGGCCATGAAATTATAACCGTCGAATCCCTTGTTAAGTATTTCGTTATAAGTCAGGAGCACTGAGGTAACATCCCCTTCCATGGCGGCGGCGGTGATCCGGAAATAGTACTCATAATCAAGTACGTTCAGGTTTGCGATTACATCAGAATAGGTGATTGTCTTGCCGCTGAAGCTCACAATCTGGTCAAAGATTGAAAGTGCGTCGCGCATTGCGCCGTCAGCCTTATTGGCAATAACGTGCAGAGCCTCATGCTCAGCGTTGACACCCTCATTCCCTGCCACAAAACTCAGCCTCTGTACGATGTCGTCAACATTGATGCGGTTGAAGTCAAATATCTGGCACCTTGAAAGTATTGTGGGTATAATCTTGTGCTTTTCGGTAGTTGCCAGGATAAAGATCGCGTGTGAAGGAGGCTCTTCAAGCGTCTTCAGGAAAGCGTTGAAGGCCTGGGTGGAGAGCATGTGAACCTCATCTATTATGTAGACGCTGAACCTTCCAATCTGCGGCGGTATCCGCACCTGGTCAGTGAGGTTGCGGATGTCATCGACGCTGTTGTTCGAGGCGGCATCGAGCTCGTGAATATTGAACGAAGCCTGGGAATTAAAAGATTTGCATGATTCGCATTTGACGCAGGCTTCACCGTCAGGCCCGGGATCT
>CAZOHL010000127.1:0-7048 GCA_964579645.1 uncultured Rikenella sp.
TACCCGTAAGGCTTGATGACCATGCAACCACTCACGGCCGAGTTTTCAGCCATGTCTGCCTTTATCACAAGGTCATTGTACCACTGTGAATAATTCTCTTCCCTGTTTGTAAGAAATTTGGCCATTCCTCAGTTATAATTTTGTATTATTGTTAGTTCTCAAAAATGATGGCGTAAAAATAGACAAAACTTGTGAACCAGAAAGTAAGCCTGATATTGATCCGGGGTTTTTACTTATTCCGGCAGATTATAAATAACTGGCATTCTGAGTGAAATTGGTACGGAATTTGTATAATTTTGGATAGATAACCAGAAGGAGATTGAAATGAAAAGGTTTTGGTACATTATCCCGGCAGTACTTCTGACAGCAAGCGGATGCTCGTCACTCCGCTTCACAGGAGCAAATAACGATGACCTGTATTACAGGCCGTCAGGGAATCCGGTGACTGTGGCAAATGCCACGGTTCAGGACAGGAATGCAGGCCAGAATTACTATGACAATGTATATGCAGCTGATACACTCATTGCTGACGAATACGTTCCTGATGACGAGTATTCGGCTTATGCTGCTGCCGGTGAAGGAACGGTCGTAAACAACTATTACGGCAGTGCAGCCGACAGGATATACCTCTTCAATGATGATTACTTCTATCCTTACTGGAGAGATCCCTTCTACTACTCACCGTTCTCCATGAGGCTCAACTTCGGTTACGGATACTGGGGATCTTACGGATCACCATATTCCTGGGGTTATGATCCGTTCTATTATGACTATTACTCACCCTATTCATATTACAGTCCCTACTATTCATGGGGTTACAGTCCTTATTCTTTTTACAATTACTACGGCGGTTATTATGGTTACGGATATCCGGGATACTATCCCTGGTACTCCGGCTACGGTTATCCCTCACACTACAACGGCGGTGAATATATTGCAAAAACAGGCCGCAGGGGAGGATACAGCTCAATGTCAAGAGGATCATACTCCACAACTGACACAAGGACCAAGTCAGGCTATGCTCCTTCAGGTGAAATGAATAACAGGAGGAGTGTCACAGGTACAGGATTACCGACTTCACCAGAAGGTACTGTATCAGGTACCCGCAGGACTGCCGGTGCAGCTGATGCAGGCAGGGATGCTGCAACCTCCGGAACCGCAACCGGAACCCGCAGAACCCCGGATGGAACAATAAGCAATACAAATCAGGGTGCTGCCGCTGCCTCAAGACCTGAATACACAAGGCGCGAATCGGGCAACACCAGCCTCCAGACACAGACACAGACCCGGACACAGCTCCCGACTCAGACTCAGACTCAGACTCGGACACAAACACAGACGCAGCCACAGACACGGACACAGACACAGACTGTAAACAGGCCGCAGTATCAGCCTGCTGAAAGGAGCTACACGCCCAGCTACAACAACCCGAGGGTAAGTTCAAGGCCTTCATATAACACTACCCGCAGCAACAGCGGTACCACTACCCAGAGCAGCGGAACCGTCTACAACAGAACCACTACCACGCGAAGCAACAGCAGCAGCTCCTCTCCGGCATACACACCCTCAAGGTCATCATCATCACCGGTGCAGTACTCTGCTCCTTCACGCTCCAGCAGCGGTTCATCGTACTCTTCAGGGAGCAGAAGCAGCGGTTCATCATACTCTTCAGGAAGCAGAAGCAGCAGCTACAGTTCAGGCGGTTCATATTCCTCCGGCGGAAGCTATAGTTCCGGATCTGGTTCCTCATCTTCGTCATCATCCTCCTCATCCTCCTCTTCTTCAGGAGGCCGGAGCGAATCAGGCGGAAGAAGGTAAAAATATAAGTCAATATTGCTGATAAATGTTCCGCATGTCGCAGGAGCAACAGGAAGTGTACATTTAAAAATTAAGGAAATGAAAAGGAAAATATTACTGATTGCTGCAACTGTTCTGATGCTTCCTGCCTGGCTGGCCGGTCAGAACATGGATGATGCACTGAGGTATTCAAGGCTCTTCTACCAGGGAACGGCAAGATTCAACGGTATGAGCGGCGCATTCACAGCACTTGGTGGCGACGTGTCATCTATCGGACTCAACCCTGCGGCAGCAGGCGTCTTTCGCTCAACGGAAGTTTCAATAACACCCGTAGTGTTCTTCCGTGACCTGAACACTGACTGGAACGGATACGGCTCTGACGACAGCTACTCAGGGCTTACACTCGGTCAGGCCGGAGTTGTCTCAACATTCCGGACAGGCAGTACAAACGGACTGACAAACCTTAACCTTGCTTATACATTTAACAGAACAAACAATTACTTCAGGCATGCTGTGATTGACGGTATAAGTGACAACGGTTCAATGGCTGACTTCTGGGCGCTCCAGGCCACCGGTTTCAGAACCGGCGAACTGGGTGGAACCGCGTTTATGGCTTATGATACATATCTTATTGATACACTGCCGAATTACCTCGATGAATATGCCTCAATATTTTCTTACTACGGTGAAACTTATCCCGAATATGGCCAGCAGGTAAAGAGAATCATTGATAACTCCGGTTACAGCAACGAACATACGATTGCCCTGGGCGCCAGCCTGGGTGACAAGGTTTATGTAGGAGCAGGATTTGGAATCACGAATGTTTCATACACCGGTCATTACAGCCACCTCGAGTCTGATGAGGCTCAAAAAACATATGACCTGGTGAACTTCGTCTATACGGACCATTTCAAGGCATCAGGTACAGGCTGGAATTTCAAGGTCGGTGCGATTGTCAGACCATTCGAATCACTCCGCATCGGAGTAGGTTTCACAACACCTTCAATCTATACAATCGACGAGGTATTCTATAACAGCCTCTCAGTAGAGCTCGAGGGCGATCCCGCTGATCCCGCTGATGATGCCAATCCGGTTATCAACAATGAGGACATGACCTACCGTTACCGCCTCACAACCCCTTATCACCTTAATGCGGGTATCGCATACCAGATTGGTAATTTCGGACTTATAAGCGCTGATTATGAGTTTGTTGACTATGCAAATGCAAGTCTCAGCAAGGGTGTTGACGGATATAATTTCGAGACTGAAAACGAAGACATCTCAGCGGAGATGGGAGCTGCCGGAAACCTGAGGCTTGGCGCCGAAGTACGCATGGGACCCCTCTACCTGAGAGGCGGATACAGCCGCCACGGTTCATCATTCACTGAGGGAGCCCTGAACGAGGAGGCATCATCGAACGGATACAGCGCCGGTTTAGGTTACAGGCAGGATAACTTCTACCTCGATGTGGCAATGGTATGGCTCAACAGCTTCGAGTCATACATGATGTATCCCGACGATTCCAGGGCTGTTCCGGAATACACAAGTGATCCTGTTAATCTGAATATAAAGGACAAGTACCTGTCAGTCACTCTCGGACTGAAGTTCTAAGGTTGGAAATTGTTGTCTGCTTCCAGGGACCTCAGCAATAATGCTTTGGTCCCTGGACCGTTATTGAGGAGCATGTCGATAATGCTCAGTCCCGGAACGAATCCCTGATTATCATTGAAGACCTGAGTGTAGGGCAGATATATGTACCCTGGAATCATTGCCGGTTTTTTCGGAGTGATTTTATACCTGTAGTCATTCACCCTGGTGCCTTCAGGTTCAAAAGTGTCAGTACAGCCAAGAGGCACATTGATGCCTGCAGCTCTGCATACTGCCTCAAGGGCATCATTGTTCAGGTCAAGAAGGAATGTATGCGTTTTCAGAACTACGCCTGAAATGAGATCAATGTAATATTCGAAGTAGGGAGCTGCGGCATATGCAGAAGCAATTCCTCTCAGGTGCAGTTCACGCCATCGCTTGCTGTAATCAATCTTCAAATCCTTTATGGCTGTCTTATGGAAAGATCCTCTCAGCACAGGCACTACAAGGGGCAACGGACCATTTGCACTCATGATGATGCACCTGTTGCGCCAGGTCTGTTTGTGATAGTTCTCTTCACGTTCAATCAGCACCCCGCTGCTGCGGGCAATCAGGCTCATATACTCAGCAGGGGGAAAGTATGCAGTTGAGAGAAGGATCTCTTCCGCCATTGCAGTCAGAGCCTGTTGATACGGCTCGCGGCAAACCCTGCCCCGAAACCGTTATCAATGTTTACCACGGTTACACCGGCCGCACAGCTTGTCATCATTGCCAGCAGTGCAGAGATGCCTTCGAACGATGCTCCGTATCCCACACTTGTGGGAACAGCTATAACCGGCATGTTTACAAGTCCGCCCACCACGCTTGCCAGGGCCCCCTCCATACCTGCAATTACAACCGATACCCTGCAGCTCCTTATTTCCGGCAGCTTGTCTACCAGCCTGTGTATCCCTGCCACTCCTGCGTCATAAATCCTTACCACATTGTTCCCGAGAAGCTCGGCGGTGACGGCAGCCTCCTCGGCTACAGGGATATCAGAAGTACCGGCGGTAATGATTGCTATTTTAGATACCGGCGCAATGATCTCCTTCTTTCTTATACTGATAATACGTGCAGTCTCAAAATAGACCGCATCAGGGAAGAAAGGACTGACATAGTCAAACATCTCCCTTCCGGCCCTGGTACCTATAATATTATTGTCGTGACCCTCCATGGCCTTGAAGATGGCCCTGACCTGTTCCGGTGTCTTGCCGGCACAGTAAACTATCTCAGGATAACCCGTTCTCAGTTCCCGGTGATGGTCTATACGCGCAAACCCAAGGTCTGTATAGGGAAAGTCACGCAGCTTTTCCATCGCCTCGTCAACGCTCACCTTCCCGGCCCTTATCTCCTTAAGTATCTTTTCAAGCTCTGATGAATTCATGATTTCGTTGTTTTGTTCATGCTGCCGCTACGGTATCCTTCGGCGTCTATTGTAATATACCTGTAGCCAAGCTCCTTCAGTGAGGCTGCAATTGCCATCCTTGTCTCCTGAACAGCAAACCGTTCAAACTGATCACTCGTTATCTCAAGCCTGACCAGTTCACCGTGCACCCTGACCCGGGCGCCTGTGAATCCTGCCTCCCTCACTATCCGTTCTGCCTCCTCAGCTCTCCTGAGAGCGGTGGAACTGATCTCCGTGTCATGCGGGAAGCGGGTCAGCAGGCAGGTGTTCGAGGGTCTGTCAGCCACCTCCAGACCGGCCACCCTCGCCAGTGCCCTGATCTCCTCCTTTGTCAGACGTGCTTCGGCAAGCGGACTCCTTATTCCCTCTTCCCCGAGCGCCCTTAATCCGGGACGGTAATCAAGCAGGTCATCAGCATTTGTTCCGTCAAAAACGAAAGAATAGCCGTCTTCCCTTGCAATTGAAGTAATGGCTTTCATAACCTCCTTCTTGCAGAGGTAACACCGGTCCGGAGGATTTGCAGTGACCGAATCCGGAATGTCAATCCTTGCCTGACGGTGGGGAATGCCTTTCTCCCTGCAGAACCGGGAAGCCTCATCAACCTCCGAGGAGAACATGTACGGGGAGCTTACAGTCACGGTCAGCAGGCGAAGCCCGGGCACCCCTGCAGCAACACTTGCAAGAAATGTGCTGTCAGTGCCTCCTGACAGGGCAATGACCGCTGAACCGGACTCGGAGAGTATCGACTTCAGTTTTTCAAGTTTCCGAGCAACACTCATTATTCTTCTCTGATTAGCGAGGTTATTTCCTGAATCACGTTTTTCATTGGCAGGCCAGTAGCGGCCGCAATGGCCGCACATCTGTCCGCTTCCGGCTTGACCGACACGAGCCTGCCGTTGTAGTATGATTTTTTGACAGTTACTTTTCCAAACCTTGTTTCAACCTCTTTAAATTCACGCTGAAGCGTTTCCTTGTCGAAGGATGTCACCCTCAACCCAATTGTGGTTGACTCGGTGAAAAGTATTTCCCTGACAGCATCAAGCTGATCTTCCTCGCATATTACACTGATAGTGAAGGCCGGTCTTCCCTTCTTCATTATTACCGGTGTGAACCAGACGTCACCTGCGCCTGCCGCGAAGAGCCTGCCGGAGATATATTCGGACATCTCAGGGTTCATATCGTCAACGTTGCATTCGACGAGTTTTGCAGTATGGCCTTTTTCCGGCTCACCAGCAGTCTCGCCAAGATAAACCCTCAGCATATTGGGCCTTGAAGGATTGTTCCTGTGACCAATGCCGTAACCGCTTCTTTTTATTACAAACCTCATCGAGGGTGGCATGGGTTCTGCAACAGCAGCAATTATTGCAGCCCCGGTAGGAGTGGTGGCTTCAAAATCAACTCCTCCCGTGTGAACCGGGAAACCACTCAGTATCCGTGCCGTGGCCGGGGCCGGGACAGGAAGGAGGCCGTGCTGACATCTGACCATGCCGCTGCCCAGTTCAATTCCGGAAACATAAATCCTGTCTGCACCGAGCTCGTTCAGGCAAATGGCTGCACCAACGATGTCAACTATCGAGTCAATTGCACCAACTTCGTGAAAATGAATCTCATTTAAAGGCTTGTTATGCACTGCTGCTTCAGCTTCGGCAATATTCCTGAATATTTTCATTGACAGATCACTGACCGAAGGCGGCAAGCCGCTATTCTTTATTATTTTTTCTATATCGGCCAGGTTCCTGTGCTCATGGTGATGACCTTTGTCATCAATGCCGCTATGCTCCTCCGGATGATGATGATCATGATCATGGCTGTGGCTGCCTGCATGACCGTGACCCGCATGAAGATCATGCCTATGGCCATGTTCTGCACTTAATCCGTGCTCATCGCCGTCATGCTCTGTGATAACGGTAACTTTTGTGCCGGTGATGCCATGTCTCTGGTCACTGATGATCTCCAGCCTCCAGCCCTCCGTATTAAGTTTCTGCAGGCCTTCGGTCAGGACCTCTTTGCTGACACCCAGATCCAGCAACGCACCCAGGTTCATGTCACCGCTGATGCCCGAAAAGCAGTCGTAATACAGTATCTTCATTTTTTCACTTTTTTTAACATCCCCTGCCGGTTGCGTATAATCGCTTATGGCCGTATTCTCAGGCTGCTAATATAAGAATACGAAGCCGATATATTAAAAAAAATGTTTACTTTGCAGCTTCTCATTTTTGG
>CAZOHL010000128.1:0-7041 GCA_964579645.1 uncultured Rikenella sp.
ATGCCCGTGACATCAGGGTCTACGTCTATGACGGCAAGATGCACCCGGTTGACTCGAACGAAATTTCATTCCGTCTTGCTGGCCGTAACGCCTTCAGCACCGCGTTCAAGAACGCCGGTCCGAAGATCCTGGAGCCGGTTTACGATGTTGAGATATGGGTTCCGTCAGACCGCATGGGTGATGTGATCAGTGACCTGCAGGGTCGCCGTGGTATGGTTCTCGGCATGTCAAGCGAGAAGGGATTCGAGGTGATCAAGGCAAGGGTACCCCTGGCCGAGATGAACAAGTACTCAACGGCACTCAGCTCACTCACCGGCGGCCGCGCGATGTACACAATGAAATTCTCAGAGTATTCCCAGGTCCCAGGCGAGGTTCAGGATGCTGTCATCAAGGCATACGAATCCGAGGAGGAGGAAGAATAAACATCACAGGTGCAATAATCTGTATAACAGAAACGTAGCGCCAGGTCTGAGACCTGGCGCTACATGTTTATGCCGGAAATTGCATCAATGGTTGATTGTATCCGCCGGGGTAAACCTGAACGGATTTGGCGCGGTGCCAACCGTGCCGTCAGCGTAATGCAGCATCAGGCTGTCAGCGGTAAGGGCGCTGAAGATTCTGTCCGGAACAGTGAGCGTGTCAACGTACCACAGTGTCAGCATCTCTTCTCCGGCATCACTGAGTGACGTCTCGAAACCTACAACCCCTCCCTCATTGGAGATATGACTAATAAGGTAATTGTATCTCTGCTTCAGCCGGGCATTCTCACCCAGCCTGACGGGCATCCCCTTCAGCACCTCAGGAGAGTATTTTTCGTATTCGTTGAAGAAAGACCTGACGGGCATAAACATCTCCCGGGCGAACTCATTAACCGTTATGCTTCCACTGTTTTCCTCAAAGGTCACAACCCTGTACGGAAGCTTTACGTTGAATTCGGTTTCATTTACAATAAACCGCAGGTTCTTCGATTCAATTGCCTTCACAAGCGTCTCCCTGTCAGGAGCTTTCCCTTCGGGGAAATAAATACGCACAATCACCGGGCAGGCAAAATCGCTTTGATACCCGACCGCATCCGTCTTCTGGTCAAGCAGGTGCTGGAGGTAGGTGGCGTCAAGCGGATCGAAGAACTTATCGATCGTAAGGGTATAATATACTATTGTTTTGACGTCAGCCGGGGGCTCTTCAATCACCCGTTTCACGGGAACGAATATCAGCTGCTGAATCTTCTCGTCGTTGTACATCGCAGTATCATAAAGGATATGGACAGTATTGCTTGCCACATATGTTGACACTCCATAAATACCCTCGACATTTTTCATCTGGTTTGCAAAGGCGGTGGAGCTGCCGAAGCACTTTATGTTCTTCAGTCCGGACATCTCAAAGGTACCAGCGCCGGCAATCTGCTCCTCTGTTCCCCATTTCTGGCTGATTGTAGGAAGCTCAAACAGGGATCCGGCTAAAATGCCCAGTATTATCAGTGCGCCCAGCACCACTGCCGGCAGCCACTTCATGTTCCGATTGTTGATCTGTAGCGTGTCTTTTTCAGGGCATGCATGGAGGCAGTCGCCGCAAAGTGTGCAGTCAGCGTGGGTTACCTTTTCCATTGAGGCAACATCGATTCCCTGGGGGCACGACTCAGAACAGAGCCCGCACGAAGTACAGGTATCAGTGTTCCGGGTTATATGAACCGGATCAGGCCGTACCCTGTTCATCCTTGCAATTTCAAGGATATAACCTCCTGCGGTGATGATCAGCAGGGGATAAACATATGAAATATTCAGTCCGGCGAGGAGCAGGATCACATATACAGCCATCGCACCCAGGAACCACCATGAGTATTTGAAGATGGCTGAGAGGGCGCCCAGCGGGCAGAGGTAGCGGCACCAGAAGAGCCTGAAAAAGAGTGAGCCCAGCAGAAGGGCTCCGATGGCTATAAGCGCCCACCACAGTACCACGTCTGAGTTAAATCCTGACACGGCCGCGTAATAGGGATCGAACTTTTTGCAGAAGAGTTCGCTGCTTTTGAGGGTAAAGTAAAACGTTATGAAGAGAAGAACATACTTCAGCAGCCTCAGTGCCTTGTCGGCAATTCCCTTAAGGGTGATCCTCACCTTCAGTTTATCGCCCAGTTTCCCGATCCACTCCCCTATAGTCCCCAGCGGGCAGATGTATCCGCAGAAGAGGCGTGAGAAGAGGACAATACCGATGAAGAGTGCCACACCCATCATTATCTGGGTGCTGGTCATGGAGCATGACAGCGAGTCCATTGTCATGTAGCTTCCCATAGCCTGCAGGCCACCGAAGGGGCAGTAGGCTTCGAAATCAGGTGTGTAAGCCTTGTCAAACAGGAGGCGGAGTAACATGAATGTCAGAACTCCGATGACTGCAAACTGATATATCAGCTTGTACCAGTTTTGTTTCTTCATTTGGGCAGATTTTGAGTATCAGCCAAATATATAATTTAAGGCGAAAAAGGCAAATGACAAAAAACAGCATCGACGCCCCGCAGGGGAGCGTCGATGATCTTAATTCTCAGCAGGAGCGCTGCGTCAGCTGCTTCGCCCCGCAGGGGCAGTACCGGGAGCAATTCCCCAGGCTGCCGCTACATCAGACCGCCTGTTCCACAGACCAGACGAATGCCCTGATGCCCACCTCCTTGTTGATGGCGTCAATGCGCTTAACTGCCTCCAGCAGGGGGGCAACCTTATCCTCTTCAACAAAGGTAAGGGTTACGCCGTTGATCTCGGGCCAGGTATGTGTGCCCAGGTGAGGCACACCGGTAACTGATCCGGAACCCTCGACATTGTCCCACTGGGTATATCCCCTGATGCCAAAGTGTTCGAGAGTATACTCGACTTTCTCAGTCAGGGCCAGGTTATATATTATCATTACTGCTTTCATTCGCTTAATAATTAATTATTCATAGGTCGAATGGAACCCACATGTAAGAAGATTATTGTTCTCCTGCCTGTTATTGAGCAACATGTGGGTTTCATGATTTTCCGTTTTCATGGTTTTCCTTAATCTCGTCCAGGAACTTCATGTCCCTGAATGCCACCTTGTGTTTCTTGTCTCTTTCGCCGTGGCGTGCAATAAGGACATATCCCACCGGAACTATCACCATAGTCACAATGGTTGAGAACACAAGACCGCCAATCACAGCGATACCCATCGGCTGCCACAGTTCGGAGCCCTCACCGGGGTTTATTGCCAGCGGAAGCATTGCCAGGATTGTGGTCATGGAGGTCATGAGCACAGGCCTGAGCCTTGAGCGGCCCGAGATCAGCACTGCCTGGTAAAGCTCCACTCCCCTGTCACGTGTCAGGTTGATGAAGTCTACAAGCACAATTGCGTTCTTGACCACTATACCGATAAGCATTATTGCGCCGATGGCGGCGATGAGGCTGAGATTGGTGCCTGTCAGGAAGAGGGCAATTGCCACACCTGAGAAGGCGAAGGGTATCGAGAGCATGATGATTACCGGCATCTTGAGCGACTCAAATTGTGAGGCCATAACAAGGTAAACCAGTATCAGCGATATCACCATAAGCAATCCGATATCCTTGAATGACTCTGACATATCCTCGAATGCGCCTGAGACCTCCACCATAACTCCTGAGGGTACCGTGATTGCATCCAGTTCCTTCTGTATGTCAGCAACTATCAGGTTCAGAGCCCTCTTGTAAGGTGTCACGGAGACTGTAACAACGCGCTCCTTCCGCTTTCTCTCTATGTTCGGCGGCGACCAGTATTCCTTGACAGTTGCTATCTCGCCAAGCCTGATAACCTGACCTGTGGGAAGCGCCACCCCGATATTCTGAATTTCAGTTATTGAGTTGCGTGCTGATTCCTTGTACCTCACAATGACGTCATACTCATCACCGAACTGGCGCAGACGCGTTGCGGTCAGCCCGTCAACACGGTTGCGGATGGCTGTTGAGACCTGTGCCGTTGTAAGCCCGTACCTCAGGAGCTTGTCCTGGTCAAGGATTATCTGAAGCTCAGGCTTCGATTTGTCACGGCTGATATCGACGTTCGTTGCGCCGGGAATCTTTTTGACTTTCTCAGCAAGTTGTTCTGCCAGGAGGTTTGTCTGGGTGATGTCAAACCCGTATATCTCTATATCTACTGTATTTCCTCCGCCCATGGCACCCATTCCGCCTGATTCAGCAAGAACGGAGAAGTTGATCACTTCCGGCATAGGGGCAATGATTGTCCTGATCTCTTCAGCCACCTCTTCGGATGACCGGTTACGGTCTTCCACATCAACTAGGGCGAAAGTGAAAGTGACAACATGTGTTCCGCTCTGCCCGAAGAGTGAGGTGAAACCACCGCTGTCGTCAGTGCCTGCAGATAATGAAATAAGCTTCACCTCGGGGATCTGCTGCCTGACAATCGAATCGATCCTGTCTGCAACCATTTCCGTTTCCGATACCCTGGTACCGGTCTGGAGCTCTACTGTAGCCGATACCCTTGACTCATCCGCAGAGGGCATGAATTCGGTACCGATGAATTTGAACAGCATCATTGAACCGATGAATACAACCAGTGCCGCACCGATTACAAATTTCTTGTGATGCAATACCCATGAAAGTGTCTTCACGTAGAATCCGTCAAACCACTCCAGGAATTTGTGTACGGAGCCATCCCACGTATACCATGGCGCATTTTCCCTGATGGGTCTCAACCTGAGCAACAGTGCGCTCAGTGTCGGGGTGAGGGTTATTGCGGCAATGGTAGACATAATGATTGTGATTGAAACTATCCAGCCCAGCTGTGAGAATAGCACTCCGGTAAGTCCCTTTACGAAAGTCAGCGGAAGGAACACTGCCACAACTGTAAGAGTGGTAACGATGACTGCCAGCCACACCTCGTTGGTGGCATAAATGGCTGCCTCGCGCGGACGGCTCCCTCTTTCGATGTGCTTGGTGATGTTTTCAAGCACCACGATTGCGTCGTCAACCACCATACCTATCGCTATCGAGAGAGACGAAAGGGAGATTATGTTTATGGAGCTTCCCGTAAGGAAGATATAGACGAAGGCTACCAAAAGGGAGATCGGGATTGTAAGGATAATGATCAGTGTTGCGCGCCATCTGCCCAGGAAGAAGAGAACAACCAGGATCACGAAGAGCGCGGCGTACATAAGCGTCTCTGTAAGGTTGTTTATGGAACCCTGGATGAACTCAGAGGTATCCATGATCTTTTCGATCTGTATATCCGGTGGCAGGCTCTTCTGCAGCTTTTGTATCTCTGCGTCAACCTCACGGCATATCTGTACGCTGTTGGCACCTGACATTTTCTGTACAAAGAGGGTCATCCCCTGCTTGCCGTCGATCTTCGCAACAAGCTTTGATTCCCTTATTGTATCATTGACAGTGGCTATGTCACGCAGGTATACGTTGTTGCCGTTAAAGTTGCCGACTATTACATTTGCAATCAGGTCGCTCTCTGCGAACTCACCCTGGATCCTGATCGGGTAGTCCATTTTGCCCATCTCGAGATAACCGGCAGGCACATTCAGGTTTTCAGCCCTGAGTACATTGCCTACCTGCTCTATCGTGAGGTTGTATGCCTCCATCCGGCGCGGGTCAACTTCAACGTAGATCTCTCTCCCGGGAACACCTGACAGGCCCACGTTCCCGACACCATCAATGCGGTTCAGGGGGTTAACCAGCTTCTCGTCAAGGATCTTTTCGAGTCCCTTGTAGCTCTCCTCGGCAGTGATGGCATAGAAGATAACGGGCATCATGCTCGAGTTGAACTTGAAGATTGTAGGATCCTCTGCGTCTTCGGGAAGGAAGCTCTCAATAAAGGCCAGGGAGCTTCGCACGTCGTTCGAGGCCTCATCGAGGTTCGTCTCATATTCAAATTCCATGAAAATGACCGATACGTTGTCACTCGATGTGGAGGTCATCTCCTTCAGTCCGGAGACGGAGTTGAGGGCGTCCTCGAGGGGACGGGTAATGTTCGTTTCTATGTCCGCCGCACTGGCGCCCGCATAGGTTGTGTAAACCGACAGGAACGGGAGCTCGATCTCAGGATAGAGGTCGATTGGCAGCTGCGTCAGGGAATAAAGCCCCATGACCATCGTGATCACAAAGATCAGTATCGTGGTGACGGGCTTCTTTACTGCACTGGCATATATGCTCATATTGTGCTATTGTCTCTTGTTTGTCATTACATGGTGATATCTACCTTCTGGCCGTTGTTGAGGCGTGCCTGACCCTCGGTGATGAGGCTGTCGCCTTCCTTCAGGTCGCCGCCGGCGATCTCGAAACGGTCATCAAACCTCTGTCCGAGGGTAACTGTCTTCCTGACCGCGATGCCATTCTCCACGACGAAGATGTATCTTTCATTGGTTCCCTCCTGCATCATTACTGCGCTTGCAGGAACAACTATAGCCTCTTCCTGACCCATGTCTATGAATGACCTGGCGAACATTCCCGGACGAAGCAGTTCACTGCCGTTGCTGATGCGTACTTCGGCATTGAATGACCTTGACATTGCATTGATAGTCGGATGGATCCGGAAGATGGTCCCTTCAAATGCCCTGTCAGGATAGACATCAGCCACCACCCTCACCTTCATGCCGTTCTTTATGAGCGGGAAATACTGTTCCGAGATGCTGATGATGATCTTCACGGGATTTATCTGCATAAGGGTGACAACGGCAGCTTTGCCTGACATGCCGGGTGCTCCGGAATAGAGCTCTCCATCCTCAAGGTATTTGCCTGTGATGATTCCCGGGAAGGGAGCCTCAAGCTGGGTGTTCTCCTCCATGAATTCGACATTGGTCTTCATCACCTCGTACTGTGCTTTTGTCTGGTCATACAGCTGCTCCTTTACGCTTCCGACCTTCAGAAGTGTGTCAAGCCTTGCGAGGTCCTTTTCGAGATTTGCAAGCTGAATCTTGTTAGCGTAGTACTGGGTGCGGTCCATCAGGAAGAGGTTCTGTCCCTTCTGAACCCTGTCACCAACCTCCACATAGATTTTGTCTACCCTGCCGGGTGTTGACGGGGCCAGGTTGACCTCCTCATA
>CAZOHL010000129.1:0-6893 GCA_964579645.1 uncultured Rikenella sp.
ATGCAACTGTAAAGAATTATTGAAAAACACGACTTGTTAAGGGTCGACTATTTACGCTCGCCCCTCTACTGCCTACTGCCTATTGCCTATTTGCCCCCCCTCTGCCGTCCAACCTCATAAAGGAGTATTCCCGCCGAAACGGAAACATTCAATGATCCGATGGAGCCGGTGATGGGTATGGAAACAAGTGCGTCTGACAATCCCAGCAGCTCGCGGCTGATGCCCTTTTCTTCCGATCCGAGTATCATTACCAGCGGCCCGGTCAGTCCGGCAGTGCTGACAGTGTGTTCAGCCTTTTCAGTGGCAGCCACGGCTTTCAGCCCGGATTCCTTCAGGTAGGTCAGACACTTTGTAAGGCTTTTTACGCGGCATACCGGGAAGGTACTGAGGGCTCCTGCTGATGCTTTGACTGCATCTGCAGATATCCTGGCTGAGTTTTTTTCCGGGATTATCACGGCGTGGGCTCCGAAACACAGGGCAGAGCGCACGATGGCACCGAAGTTACGCACGTCACTGACGCCGTCAAGCATCAGCAGGAGCGGCTCGCCCCCGTCTTCAAAGATCCGCGGCACTATGATCTCAATATTCTGGAATTCTATTGCCGACAGCCATGCGATAACCCCCTGGTGGTTCTTGCGGGTTATATAGTCAAGCTTCTCCTGCGGCACCACCTGCCATGGTACGGCAAACTCGTTCACCACCTGCATCAGCTCGTGGTACTGTCCGCCACGCAGTCCCTGACGGACCAGTACACGGTCTATCTGCCTGCCACCCTTTATGGCTTCCATGACAGGGTGCATCCCGAAAATGAATTCCTTTTCGCTGTGTATCATTTCAGTTCCTCCGGGTTATCGAGCCTGAACACCTTCCCTTCGCGCCACCGCGCAACGGCTATATCCCAGTAGCTGACCGGAGTACCGGCCCGGTTCAGAACAAAATCATTGTCTGAGAACAGGCTTTTCTGCTTGCGGAAATTAAACCAGAGGAACTGGTCCTCATAGGTATAGCGTGATCCCCAGCGGCTCTTTACCGGAGGCTTTTTGTAACCCCAGCTCTCGCCCTCGGCATTTTTGTAAACCTTGTCAGGGGGGCCGTACATTATGTAAATCATGCCCCTGTCAGTGAGCCACCCGGCTTTGTAGGAGGTGAAGTAGTAATTTGAGAAGAGGGTTCGGTTATAGTAAATCCTGATAAGTTCCTTCGATCTGTCAATGCTTCCCGTCCGGGCAAGCCAGAAGTTATCGAGCGCCAGCTTTGGCTTGTCAGCCGTCATCATTTCCTCCATTTCCTGAGGAGTGGCTATATAGGCCAGAGGGGCGATCATTGTCTCCGGCCGGGCCATGGAAGGGTGATCCGGGCCAAAGTTATAGAGGACGAGTCCCTCGCGTACGAGACTGTCTGCGGAAATCATGTAAATGCCCTGGTTCGGGAACATGAGCGGGAGTGTATCTGCCCAGACAAGGGGAACAATTGCTTCTGGTTCCGGCGCCAGGGTCACTTCAGGAAGGATGGTCGAGGGTGAAGGAGGAGTTGAGGTAACTGCCTTGTAATAGGAGATCCAGAGGGTGTCAGGCTGCAGTGACGGAGCGAGCACGTTAATGTACTGGTCAACCCTGGTAACCCGGCTGTGAACCTCGTTGCCGGTGAAATGGTCACGTATCTTGTAGTTGAGCCCGCTGTACCTGCCTGTCCGCTCGAAATCGACGAACAGCTGCTGTGTGCGTTGCCTTATGAGGTCAATAATCTTGATTTCAGCAGTGTATGAATTCCCGTCACGTGCGGCCAAAGGGGTGCGGAACGTGTATTCGCCGCCCATGTCCTCGCGTTTGATGTCATATTTGAAGGTTGACGTGTCTGCAAGTACACCGCCAAGGGTATTGTCAAAAAGCCTGACCGAGATAAGCATCGACGCCATAGGCACTCCCTCGGGATTAGCTTCGTTGAAGTAGAATTCGCCCTTCCGGATGCTGATGTTCAGGACCGTTGTTTCGGCATCCTCATTATAGACCGAGATCCAGGGTGTATATATACTCCGCGACGGGTTGTATATATATGACATGTCCTTGGTGTCAGCAGCATCCTGAGTCACTGCACACGATGTCATCAGTGCAGCCGCGGTCACAACTGCGGCTATTGCAGCAGATTTACAATTGAGGCGCCTTGTCATGGTATAAAGGTAATAAAGATTTCATTGGCCGTTCTCTTTCCAGCTCATTCTCAGACGGCAAAGCTCGGTACCGTCGGACTCACGGGTAACGGAGTGGATATATGCATTCCTGCCGCCGTCACATGAGGCGGTAATAATGTTTATCATCTCGTCCTGGTGCCCTTCCATGAGGTAGTTCACTTCTATAGTGTCAGGAATATGGTGGCTGATAAATTCAGGGTCATAACAGTTCACAGCCCAGTGCACGTATCTCGCATTGTTCACGTGCCGGTTGACGTCGATGTCGTCAAGCTTTACCTTAAGCCTTGTCAGGCGATGATCTCCAAGGGGCAGCGAAGGCACCCTTCGTGCATTGGTGTCGAGTGCCCTGGCCTCCGGGAACTGCATGTTCAGGCTTGAGAGCGCCTTGTCAGGACGCTGTGCCTTGCGTGTATTGTAGTCGACTATCACCCATGATGATGAGGCACCGGCGATCCTCATTCCAGATTCATCATACATCTCAAGGTCACGCAGGGCGAAGATTGTTTCGGTGCCGCGGGGCCATGTCCGGAGGGTGACCTCGTCCCAGGCCACCGGGAGGCGTTCTATTTTAACAATCATTCTTGAAAGGGCCCAGAAGTAACCGCCTGATGCCATCAGGTCATCGCGGCCCCACCCAAGTTCAGCGGCATGTCGTCCCGCAAGGTCCTCGAAGAAGCTGAAAAGAGCACCGGGACTGAGCCTTCCGGTGATGTCGGTGTTGAAGATATTTACCGGGTATTTCCTTTCAAACAGTATCATTGGTGTTCATATATTCATTTTGGAAGCTCTCGAGCTCCGTATGCGCATTCTCCCACTGTTCCATGAGTGCCTCCAGCCTTTTTTTCTTCTCGTCGTAGGCGCTGTAGAACGCCGGGTCATTTACCACTGCCGGGTCTCCCGCGGCGAGGAGGGCATCCATTTCAGCTATTTCATGTTCTGTGGCCGTGATGCTGGCCTCGGCCTCTGTGACCTGTTTCTGCAGGCGACGGTGAACGCGTTCTGTCTCCTTTTTCTCCTGGTACGAAGTGACGGTTTTCACCCGTGACTCCATCTTTGTCCCGGTTTGGCTGCCATCTGCGGCCGGCGACCCGGTCTGCTGCGGCGCCCGGCTTCCCTTCACTGCCACCGGGTCTCCTTTCCCGGTTGTCAGATTGCCTTTTACTGCGGGCGTGTTACCTTTCCCTGCCGCCGGGCCTCCTTTCCCTGCTGCCGGGCCTCCTTTTCCTGCCGCCGGGCCTCCTTTCCCTGCCGCCGGGTTCTTTCTCTCCAGTTCTCTTAGCGACTCTATCTTCCTGGCCCTCAGGAACTCAGCAATGCCTCCGAGATGCGTTTTTATCTTTCTATGACGGAACTCGTACACCTTATCAACCAGCCCGTCAAGAAAATCCCTGTCGTGAGAAACCACAATTAATGTGCCATCAAATTTGATAAGCGCCTGCTTGAGGATTTCCTTCGACCGGATATCCAGGTGGTTGGTTGGCTCGTCGAGGAGAAGAAGGTTATAGGGTTCCAGCAGAAGCTGCACTATGGCCAGCCGTGAACGTTCTCCGCCTGACAGCACCTTGACTTTTTTGTCTATGTCCTCGCCATGAAAGAGGAAGGCTCCCAGGATGTCACGAAGGCGGGTACGGATGTCACCGACAGCAATTCTGTCTACGGTCTCGAAAACGGTCATCTCGTCGTTGAGAAGCTCATCCTGGTTCTGGGCGAAGTAGCCTATTCCGACGTTGTGGCCGCGCTTCAGGGTTCCCTCGAAGTCGATCTGGCCGAGGATCATCCTTGCGAGCGTCGTCTTTCCTTCGCCGTTGCGGCCCACGAAGGCAACCTTCTCACCTCTTTCGATTTTCATGGAGACCCTGTCGAGCACCAGGTGGCTTCCGTAGCGTTTCGAGGCTTCATCGGCCTCCACCACCACCGTTCCCGAGCGCGGGGCGGGGGAGAAGCGGATGTTCATCGCGGAGGTGTCCTCGTCTTCTATCTCGATGCGTTCCAGTTTCTTAAGCTGCTTTATCTTGCTCTGAACCTGTACTGACTTGGTGGGTTTGTACCTGAACCGTTCTATGAACCGCTCGGTGTCTTCGATCATCTTCTGCTGGTTACGGAAGGCAGCTGTCTGCTGTTCGCGCCGCTCGCGGCGAAGCTCAGTATATTTCGTATATGGTACCCGGTAATCGTATATTTTGCCCAGGCTTATTTCTATAGTGCGCCGGGTGACATTGTCGAGGAAAGTGCGGTCATGCGAGACCAGCACCACAGCCCCGGGATAGGTCTCGAGGAATCCTTCGAGCCACATAATTGATTCGATGTCAAGGTGGTTAGTGGGCTCGTCGAGAAGGATCAGGTCAGGTTTGCGCAGGAGGATTTTTGCAAGTTCCACCCGCATGCGCCAGCCGCCGCTGAGTTCACGGGTTGGACGATTGAATTCCTTAGCACTGAAGCCGAGTCCGTTGAGGGTCTGTCCGGCCAGCGCCACATAATCACTTCCTCCGAGGATACTGTGCCGTTCACCGGCCATATGCATGCGGTCGAGAAGCTGGTGGTAGCTGTCAGTCTCGTAGTCGGTCCGTTCGGATATCTCCCGTGTCATGTCGGTTAACTCCCGTTCGAGGCTCCTGAGTTCGGCGAATGCCGTAAGAGCCTCCTCGAGGACGGTAGTGGTGTCAGAGACCTTCATCTGCTGCTCGAGGTAGCCGACTGTCAGCTCGCGTGGCCGCTCGACGGAGCCGGAGGTGGGCTCCTGGAGACCGGCGATGATCTTCATCAGGGTTGATTTGCCAGCGCCGTTCCTGCCTGTCAGGCCGATCCGCTCCTGTCTGGTGATGAGGAATGAGACCTCATCCAGGAGGACGAAGCTGCCGAAGAGCAGTGATACGTTGTTTACGGAGACCATCTGGCCGGTTATATAAAACCGCAAATATATGCAAAATCATCCGAGCTCTTCTCACTATTGCCTATTGCCTCTTGCCTGCTGCCTCATACTCCATATGACATTTTTCCGTTAATATTGCAGATAATTCTGAAAGTCATGAAAAGCAACCCAACACTCCACACACTGCTGCTGCTCGTAATGCCGCTGCTGTTGATACAATCGTGCCGCAAGGAAGAGCCTGATCCGTTCGCAGACAACACCTATCTTGTCTCGAGCGAGGTTGAGATGATGAGGACGAAGGATAACATCATCACTGTGCTTACATGGGCATCCACACAGTATCAGACTGCAGCAGAACTAATCCCCGATGTTGTCAGCGGTGTTAATGTTTACTCTGTCACATACAATACGGAGATCAAGGGAGAGCCGGTGGTTGCATCAGGACTGATCTGTGCACCCACTGCTCCGGGAACCTACCCGATTCTCTCGTTCCAGAACGGAACCAACACACTGCATTCTGCGGCTCCCACAGCTGATCCGCAGAGCCTGGGTTACCAGATGATCGAATACATAGCATCAACGGGTTATGTGGTTCTCCTTCCGGACTACCTCGGATTCGGGGCATCCAGTTCAATGGTGCATCCCTATCTGCACAAGGAGTCTACGGTGCAGAGCGTGCTTGACATGCTTCGGGCTGTGGCCGAGTTCGATGAGGACGTTGCAAAAGATATCTCGGTCACAACCGATTGTTACCTGCTCGGTTATTCACAGGGGGGATGGGCAACGATGGCATTGCTCAGGGCAATCGAAGAGGAGTATTCATCCGAGTTTACTGTAAAGGCTGCTTCGTGCGGAGCCGGGCCATATGACCTCAGGCACTTCAACACGGCAGTGACCCAACTCACGGAGTATCCCATGCCTGTTTTCCTCGGATACATAGCCAATGCCTACACTGCCTATGATCTTTATCCCAATGAACTGACGGATATGTTTAACAGTCAGTACGCATCAGTGATACCGGGTCTGTATGACGGCCAACACTCTTCTGAACAAATAAACGGCCAGCTTACGACAAGCATCTCAGGACTGTTCACTGCTGAGTATCTGTCTGGCGCCGAGACCGATCAGAAGTACCTGGGTATACGTAATGCGCTGCGCGACAATAGTATATATGGATGGGAGTGCAATGTGCCGCTCCTTCTGCTGCATGGCACCGCCGATAGTTATGTAATGCCTGCAATCTCGCAGAGTCAGTACGACATAATGATTGGCTCTGGTACCAGTCCGGCTACCTGCTTCTATGTAACGCTGAACGGGCTCGATCATTCGCAGGCTTCGGTACCGGCATTGTTTGCAGGATATGAGTTTTTTAAGACTTACAGGTAAATCAGGGTGGGAAGAAAGAAGCAGTTGCCCGTACTCAGGGGCATCACAATAACGGATATTGGTTCAGAGGGCAACGCCATCGCGAAAGTTGATGAAATGGTGCTATTCGTGCCGGGAATGATTCCCGGCGATGTTGTTGATGTTCGTGTTACAAAAAAGAAGAAAAGGTATATGGAAGGGGTGGTGCTGGACGTTGTCACTCCTTCGCCCGGCAGGGCAAAACCTGCGTGTATGCATTTCGGAGTGTGTGGCGGATGCCGGTGGCAGCATCTTCCGTATGAGAAGCAGCTGTTTTACAAGGCGAAACAGGTGACAGACAACCTGACGCGGATAGGACATATCACAATCGGGCAGGTTGACCCGATCCTTGGTTCTGAGAAGATTTGCGGTTACCGGAACAAGCTTGAATTCACTTTCTCCGAGAGACGGTGGATGACCCGGGAGGAGATC
>CAZOHL010000130.1:0-6723 GCA_964579645.1 uncultured Rikenella sp.
TCCCATTCGTGTTTTATACCCACCCAAAATGAATTCCCGAAATAATCAGTTGATTGTGCCTCAGGTCCGGTACCAGTCAACAGGCCACCCCGGATTCTTTGTCTCGCGGCTGCGTCGAGACCCGCGCCGGACTGCAACAAAAAGGGGCTCAGCGCCCCCTTATAATCCCCCTGGCTGACTTTCTTATAAACTCCAGTATATAATCACGCTCAGGGGTAGAGGGGAAATTGGCATCGATATATTCCAGCGCCTTGCTGCCATTCATACCCATATTGAAATACGCCCTGTAGATCTCGTGAAGCTCATGCATTTTCTCCTTGGTGAAACCCCTCCGTTCCAGCCCTACGCCGTTGATGCCCATATAGGCCAGCGGCTCACGGTCAGCCTTGATGAAAGGAGGCACATCCATCCGCACCTTTGATCCGCCACCCAGAAATGCATGATTTCCGATACGAACAAACTGGTGCACAATTACCCCTCCCCCTAAAGTAACCCAGTTGCCCAGTTCAACCTCACCTGCAATCCCGGATGAGGCAACCATTATTACATTGTCGCCCAGACTGCAGTCATGCGCCACATGAACGTAAGCCATCAGAAGACAGTTCTTCCCGATGATTGTCCTGCCTCTTGCCCGCGTTCCCCTGTTAAGAGTGGCAAATTCCCTGACGGTTGTGTTGTCACCTATCTCCAGGGTGGTCTCCTCGCCACTGAATTTCAGATCCTGGGGTATGGCGGAGATGGAGGCACCGTTGAAGATCCGGCAATTGCTGCCAATCCTCGCACCATCATAGATAACCGCCCCTGGTCCAATCCAGGTGCCGTCACCGATGATTACATCACCATAGATGGTGGCAAACGGCTCAACTGTAACCCCATTGCCCAGCTGAGCCTGCGGATCAATATGTGCAAGTGAAGAAATCATATCTCGTTACTTGTTCTTAATAATCTGAGCCGTCATTTCCCCTTCCGCAACCAGTTTTTCTCCGACAAAGGCCTGGCAGTACATGATGACAATGTTCCTCCTGATGGGTTCAGTCATATCGGCCCGGACAATTATAGTGTCACCGGGAATGACCTTATGCTTGAACTTCATCCTGTCTATCTTCAGGAAATAAGTTGAGTACCTTTCAGGTTCGTCCACGTTCTTAAGCACCAGTATCCCTCCCACCTGAGCCATTGTCTCCACCAGCAGCACCCCGGGGAAGACATGCTCCTGCTCGAAATGACCCTGGAAGAAGGCTTCGTTGTAGGTGGTGTTCTTCATGCCTATCACGTGGCTGGCTGTGAGCTCAAGTATCCTGTCAACCATGAGGAACGGGAACCTGTGCGGAAGAAGCTTCTTGATCTGCTCTATGTCCATCACCGCCGGCTTGGTTGTATCAAGCAAGGGGATCTCCTTTTTCGTTGTCTGTCTCTTTATCTGCTGTCTGATCAGCCTTGCAAGCCTGGTATTGGAGTAGTGACCCGGGCGGGTTGCCACAACCTTTCCCTTTATAGGCTGCCCAACCAGTGACAGGTCGCCTATCAGGTCAAGCAGCTTGTGCCTCGCCGGCTCATTCGGATACCTGAGCTTGGTATTGTTGAGCACCCCGGCATGGTGTTCCGTAATACCGGGTTTATTGAACATCTGTGCAATACGGTCAATCTCTTCCTGTTCCACCTCGCGTTCAAGTATCACCACGGCATTCTCCAGATCACCCCCTTTTATAAGTCCCATTCTGAAAAGGGGTTCGAGCTCATGGAAAAAGACAAAGGTACGGCTGCCGGCTATTTCCTTTTCAAAGTCACTGATCTGGTCAAGGATGGCATACTGGTTCCCCAGTATTTTCGAGTTGTAATCTATCAGCACATGGGCGCTGAAATGATCATCCGGATAGATTATCAGGTCCACTCCGTGTTCCTCGTCTGAGAAGGCTATCTTTTCCTTGATAACATAGTAATTGCGTTCCTCTTCCTGTTCGATGATTCCGGCTTTCTTTATCGCTTCCACGAACATGCGCGAACTGCCTCCCATTATCGGTGCCTCTGGACCGTTTATCTCTATCAGTGCGTTGTCAACGCGCATCCCGGCGAAAGCTGCAAGCACATGCTCAATTGTCGCAACGGAGGCTTCACCCTGTACAAGTGTCGTTCCCCTGGAGGTCTCAGTGACATGGTCAGCAACTGCATCTATTACCGGTGAACCGGGAAGGTCAGTGCGACAAAATTTATAACCGTGGTTCGGAGGAGCAGGCTTGAAGGTCACAATTACGTCAATTCCGGAATGAAGACCCTTACCGTTGAGACTCACCTCATTAGCCAGCGTCCTCTGTTTTTCAGTCATATCAGATCAGTTTTAATTGGGCAAAGAAAATTAAAATTTTCCGAACGGCATAATGAAAAACCCCACATCTGTGTGACGATCAAATCATTTCCTTTAGACCGCTTTCCGGAACTAACTGTTTTTTAAAGCTTCAACTGCTTTTGCAAGTGCATCAACCCTGTTGCTCAGATCAGGCAGTTTCCTCAGATAAACAGTGGTTCTCAGAAATTGTTTGCTTTCAGTTGCAGGATATCCCAGGTAAGTGGCGTTCTCTTCGCTGATTGTACTCATCACTCCTGACTGTGCACCAATCTTTACACCGTCGGCTATCCGCAGATGGCCTGCCAGGCCCACCTGCCCGGCAAACATGCAGTTCTTCCCCACAACGGTTGATCCGGCAAGCCCCGACTGGGCTGCAATGACAGTGTTCTCGCCTATCTCGCAGTTGTGTCCTACCTGGATGAGGTTGTCAAGCTTGACACCCTTCCTGATTATTGTTGAACCCATTGTAGCACGGTCCACACAGGTATTGGCACCTATCTCAACGTTATCTTCCATGATTACATTGCCTATCTGGGGTATCTTCATGAAGTTGGCATCTGTAACCGGTGCAAACCCGAAGCCGTCAGCACCTATCACCGCCCCGGCATGAATTATACAATCATTCCCTATCACACAGTCGCGGTAAACCTTTACTCCGGGATGGAGGATGCAGTTTCTGCCGAGTCTGACGTTTTCACCGATAAAAACCTGGGGGTGAATTGAGCAGCCGTCACCTATGACTGCATTTTCAGATATGACGGCACAGGCGCCGATGAAAACATCCGCTCCTACCGATGCCTTCTCATCGATTACAGCTGAGGCATGTATACCCTTTCTGGCAGGTCTGGCCTGCTCATAAAAAGCAAGAAGCCTGGCAAGCGCCTGGTATGGATCATCCACCCGGATAAGGGTGGCTTTTACCTCCTTCGCCGGGGCGAAATCATTCCGGACCAGCACTGCCGAAGCAGTTGTTGTGTACAGATAAGGCTCGTATTTGGGATTTGCCAGGAACGAGAGCGCACCCGCCCCTCCCTCTTCAATTCTCGCCACCGTGTTCAGCCTGGTTTCAGGATCACCGTCAACCGTACCGTTAAGGATACGGGCTATCATTGCAGCAGTAAATTCCATTTGAGTTATTTTATTGATTTATTATCTCCTTTGGGTAGCACAGGTAGTACTTCGTAACTTTTTCAGAAAGTGCCTCCCTGTCAAAGAGGTCAGATACCGCTGTAATGTCCGAAGTGGTGCCATTCTTAAGCAGGATCCGTACCTCAGGGGTACCAGGAGCATAAGTCTGATTGTAAACATCACCGGTATTGACGAAAAAACTCACCTCGTCGTCCTTCAGGCCGAGTCTCTCTTTTGCCTGGCGGCCGGTTTCCATTACCCTGGCCGGGTCAAACGGGGTTCGCTGAAGCTCTATTGCCAGAAGGTCACGGTTGACAAACCTCCTGCAGAGCTCCTCAAGCACACTGTCACCGCAACTCATCCACACTTTGGTGGCCGAAAGGATATCGCTCTCATCGAGGGCCGTGAAATGTTTCACCAGTGACTCCCTCTCCTCCCCTTCAGCCCTGTTGTGCCGGGGTTCAAGGAAATATGCCAGCGCCGGGGTGGCAAACAGTTTCATTCCGTTTGCAGTCACATGCCTTGCCCTGACAAGAAGGCTGGTGAGCAGTTTCTCAGCCGAGACAACAGTGCGGTGATTGTAAACCTGCCAGTACATCATGCGCCTGGCTATCAAAAACTTCTCAACAGAATAGATTCCCTTTTCATCAACCACAAGCCTGTCATCGGAGACATTCAGCATCCGGATGATCCTGTCAGACCCCACCGAACCCTCAATAACCCCCGTAAAGAAACTGTCACGCCTGAGGTAATCCATCCGGTCCATATCCATCTGGCCCGTCACAAGATCATGAAAAAACCTCCTCGGATATTCTCCGCGGAAGATTTCAATGGCAGCCGAGAGCCTCCCATGCATGGCCTTGTTGATCTCCTCCATTATAAGCAGTGACATTGTCTCATGAGGCATGTCCTCTATAAGGGAGTGCTCGAGCGCGTGCGAAAAAGGTCCGTGCCCGATATCATGAAGCAGTATCGCTCCAAGAACCCCTTCCTCCTCCTCTGCCGAGATTTCGGTTCCCTTGCTCCTGAGTGTGTTAACAGCCTGCCCTGTGAGGTACATCGCCCCCAGGCTGTGCTGAAAACGGCTGTGTACCGCACCGGGGTAAACAAGGCTTGAGAGCCCGAGCTGCCTGATATTGCGCAGCCTCTGAAACCACGGATGACCCATCAGGTCATAGATAAGATCATTCGGTATACTGATAAATCCGTATACAGGGTCATTTATAATCTTTCTCCTGTTAGTCAAACAGTCCTGGTTTTATGAGGGCAAATTTATTCAATTGTTTCCAAAAAAGGGAAATAAATGCTCTGCTTAGAACTCTCAGGATACAATTTAATATAACCAATCCATTGATAATTGAAAAAATGGTTTTATCTTTGCACCCGAACAGAAGGGTACGAATGGCCTAGGGGACAAAAGTCCCCTATTTTGTTATCAAAAAACAGACTATGATTACAAAGGACCATATCAGGAAACTTGCGGAAACTTACATAAGCGGCACCGGCATCTTCCTAGTTGATGTCAGGCTGAGCAGTACTGGTCGTATTACAGTTCTCATTGACAGAACTGAGGGTCTTACAATTGATGACTGCGCCAGGCTGAGCAGGCAGATAAGCAATGAGCTGGGAGATGAAGGCGGTGATTACGAACTGAACGTCTCGTCACCGGGGCTCGATATGCCCCTGCTTGTACCCCGTCAGTTCATGAAAAACGAGGGGAGAATTGTTGACGTGATCACAAATGATGGGGAACGTTTTAAAGGCACAATGATGAACGTTACATCCGGCGGATTTGACCTGAAGATGGAAACGAAGGTGAGGAAGGAAATAACCGAGACAGTCAGATCATTTAATTTTGAGGACGTTAAGTCAGTAAAAGTAATTATATCATTCAAATAAAAGTATTGATTACAGCAATGGAAAATGTAAATCTCATAGATACTTTTTCGGAGTTCAAGGAGCTGAAGAATATTGACAGGCCCACTATGATGAGTGTGCTCGAGGATGTTTTCAGGGGAATGCTTGCCAAGAGATACGGTTCGGCAGACAACTTTGACATCATCGTCAACATCGACAAGGGCGACTTTGAGATATGGCGGAACAGGGAAGTGGTTGCCGACGAGGAATTCACTGACCCGAACATGCAGATACCACTCTCCGAGGCTCACAAGATTGATGAGGATTACGAGGTTGGCGAAGAGGTATCCGACGAGGTTAAATTCCTTGATTTCGGGCGCAGGGCAATACTGGCCCTGAGACAGAATCTTGTTGCACGAATCCTGGATCTTGAAAAGAACAATATCTATCTGAAGTACAAGGATCGTATCGGTGACATAATCACGGGTGAGGTCTACCAGGTGTGGAAGCGCGAGACCCTCGTCCTGGACGATGACGGCAACGAATTGATTATGCCCAAAGGCGAACAGATACCATCTGACCATTTCCGCAAGGGTGACACCATCCGTGCCGTTGTCATCAGGGTAGAAATGAAGAACAATACACCCAACATTATACTGAGCCGTACATCCCCGGTCTTCCTCGAGAGACTCTTCGAGCTTGAAGTACCTGAGATTTTTGACGGTCTGATTACTATAAGGAAAATTGTAAGGGTTCCCGGTGAAAGAGCCAAGGTGGCGGTTGAATCATATGACGAACGCATTGACCCTGTCGGAGCATGTGTGGGTATGAAAGGTTCACGCATCCATGGTATCGTGAGGGAGCTGCGTAATGAGAACATAGATGTAATCAACTTCACTTCGAACATACAGCTCTTCATCACCAGGGCGCTTAATCCGGCCAAGATATCTTCAATCAAGCTCATCGAATCTGAGAAAAAGGCTGAGATCTATCTCAAGCCGAACGAAGTATCACTTGCAATTGGCAAGGGCGGACTGAACATCAAGCTCGCAGGCCAGCTCACCGGGTATGACATAGAAGTTTACCGCGAACCGGATAACGAGGATGAGGAAGATGTTAACCTCGATGAGTTTGCAGACGAGATCGAAGGATGGATAATCGATGAACTGAAGGCCATCGGGTGTGACACGGCACGAAGCGTACTGAGGCTTACAGTCCATGACCTTGTCAAGAGAACAGACCTGGAAGAGGAGACGATCAAGGAGGTTGTCAATATTCTCAAGTCAGAATTTGAAAAGGAATAACCTGCAACCGTAAGGCAGCAATATATAAACTTAAGAAGAGGTTACTATAAAGGGATATATGACTGAAGACAAGAAGGCCATACGTTTAAG
>CAZOHL010000131.1:0-6488 GCA_964579645.1 uncultured Rikenella sp.
GCATCGTCAGTGAAGTACTTCGAAAACTCGAGGTCTGTCATGGCGTAGTTCTTCCAGTCGCTGTTGTAGCCAATAGCTTCGCGGAGGCCGCTGATGACACCATCCTTGTTGTCAAGGCGTGCTGCGATAACTGCCTTAAAGTATGAGGGTGCGCCGCATTTGCAGGGTTTGACTGCATCCATTGTAGTCTTGGCCTTGTTGAGGTCACCCTTGAGCAGCTGTGCAAGTGCGAGGTTCATGGTGGGCGTGTCACCGAGCATGTTGACTGCCTGGTCATATCTGCCTTCATGAATTGCTATGGTGCCGAGACCGAATTTTGATTCGGGAGTGGCGGTTGTCATTGAGTTGAAGTACTCGGATGCTGCCTTGATATCACCATTCAGGAGAGCGGCAAAACCCATGTTGTTCTTCACATTGTCATCATTCTTGAGAGCCTTGGCTTTCTCAAGAGCCACCATGGCGTCATCAGCATTGCCCATCTGCAGATAAGCCCAGCCGATATTGTTCCATGCCCTGAAGCATTTTGGTTCCTTCTCGGCAGCCAGCTGGTAGTACTTAAGCATCTCCTTGGGATCACTGGTCAGGGTGGCAGCGTAGAGCATCTGCTCGAGGCTGAGCACTGAAGGATCACTCTTGATAGCCGTAAGAATCTCTTCATCGCTGAGACCTATGAGGTTGACATCAACGATCAGTTTGGACCTTCTCAGCTGCGGAAGAATCTGCTCTGCGAGTGATTCGTATGCAGTCGACATGTTCTTGATCTCCTTTTCGCGGACAGCAGGATCCTGGTACATCGAAAGAACCCTCAGGATGAGTTCCTTGTCAGCGATTGATGATTCCTGTACGAGGGCTTTGAAGCCTTCCCAGTCTTCAGCAGTTGTCTGTTTGCTGAACAGCTGAGCCAGCTCGGGCATCTTGCCATATTCCTTCTGGAGGTACTTTTCAGCAGCCTTGCCCCTGGCTTCGGAGAGCTTCTCGTTAAGGGTGAGAGGTCCGTCGGGTGAAGCATATGAACTGTTGGTCACACCTTTAACTTCCATCCTTTCATTCTGGGTCACAAGGGCAATGTAATCCTTGAGGGCCTGGATATCGGCTGCCTTGAGTTCGGCAGGCCTGATATTTGACTGGTTGATGCTATAGAGGATGTCAGCGATCTTCTGCTCGGGAACAATGCGCTGGTAGTTGTCTTTCAACGAGATGGGCATTGCATGGTCTTCAACGAGGGTTGAAGTGGCTATCACGCCGTCAGCCAGCTTGATGGGATCGAAGGAGAGAGTCTTGCCCTTTCTTTCAGCATCTACGCGAAGAAGGAATTCAGATACCTTCATCTCAGGTATATAATTTACATCACCTGACCAGTTTACGGTTCCACCTGTCCATGCAACCGACTTGTTGTTGGCCAGAACTTTCTCTCCCTGTGCGAAGAGCAGTTCATCAAATGCCGTCTCACCGCCTTCATATGAAAGGACAGGGGTGATCTTCAGCGTGGTGTTCTTGTCAAAGTATTTCTCCGGATAGGTTACTTTCACCTGCGCAGCAACTATGCCTGCATGGGTCTCAAGTACCTTGGGGGTAACTTCATACTTGACTAGATTGGCGTTCTTCTTCATCTTGTCAAGACTGCTGCAGCCTGACATGAGAACAGCAGCAAGCAGAATGACAAAAAGTCTGGTGAAATTTTTCATAATTTGTTTTTTAATTAGTTGCGATCAGTTTCTGTTTAATTAAAGCAATTATACGATATTTCTGATTTGTCTGCAAATTTAAGATATTTTTTAGTCAATATCAGCAACCCCTGCATGAAAAATTCAGAAATTCCGGAGGTTGATCCCCTGGCTGACAGGCTCGGTGAATATCGTTTCCTTCACTTTCAGGTAATCGGTGTGGCTGGCCACAAAGTCGATATTTGAAACATCAAGTACCAGGTAACGGTTCTCCGGATTCTGTCTGAAGAAGTTGAAGTAGCTTTCCTGTATTCCTGAGAGATAATCAGCTGTTATTGACTTTTCGTACTCCCTGCCCCTCAGAGCTATGTTTTTCAGAAGCCTCTCAGGGGGTACGTGCAGGTAGACATAAAGGTCAGGCTTTGGAAGAGAGCTGTAGATAATATAAAAGATCTGGCGGTAGAGACTGAACTCATCCTTTTCCAGGGTTTTGGAAGAGAAGACAAGTGACTTCATGAAGTAGTAGTCAGCCACTGTGAAGTTTTTGAAAAGATCAGGTTCTACCAGCTCATCCTTGAGCTGCCTGTAGCGGTCAGCCAGGAATGACAGTTCCAGGGGAAAGGAGTAGCGTGAGGGGTCATTGTAAAATTTCGGGAGGAAGGGGTTATCTGCAAAACGCTCAAGGATAAGTTTTGCATTGCAGTCCCTTGCTATCATTGATGCCAGGGTAGTTTTGCCCGCACCGATATTTCCCTCAATTACAATATAGTTGTATTTAGTGTTCTCCATCCTTTATGCCGCATTGCAACGGATATCAAAATTAACATTTAGCCTTCACAATGCAAATAAAACGAAGAGGTGTGATACTCCATAAAAAGAGAGGCTGCCCCAGTTGAGACAGCCCCTCGTGAAAAACGATCCTGGATGATTGTCCGGATATATTTACCGGTCATTGTCGCGACGGCGGTCATGAGAGCGATGCTCACGGTTTCCGCGGTCACCGCGGTCACCGCGGTGTCCGTCACGTGATCCCTGGTGTTCCCTTCGCTCGGTATGTTCGCGTTTGGGCGGCTCAACCCAGCCTTCCGGCTTCGGGATGAGAGGCTTGCGAGATAGCCTGAGCTTTCCGGTCTTCTGATCAACCTCGATCAGCTGCACCTCAACTATGTCGCCCTCCTTGAAGAGTTCCTCGACGGTGCCGACCTTTTTCCAGTCCATCTCCGAGATGTGCAGGAGTCCGTCCTTATTCGGCAGAATCTCAACAAATGCACCGAACTGGGTGATTGTCTTCACTTTGCCTGTATACACCTTTCCTACCTCAGGCACGGCGCATATCGCGTTTATACGGTCGAGAGCAGCCCTGATGACTTCGTAATTCTCGCCGAATACATCGACCATTCCCTGGCCGTTGATCTCCTCGATAACTATAGTTGCGCCCGTTGTAGCCTGTATATCCTGGATAATCTTTCCGCCGGGTCCTATAACGGCACCGATCATCTCCTTGGGGATATATATCTTTTCTATTCTCGGAGCATGAGGCTTGAGCTCAGGTCTTGGCTCGGCAATTGTCTGTTCCATTATTCCGAGGATATGCATCCTTCCGCGGCGTGCCTGTTCGAGAGCCTGCTTGAGAACCTCGAATGAGAGCCCGTCAACCTTGATGTCCATCTGGGTTGCGGTAATTCCGTCACGCGTGCCGGTCACCTTGAAGTCCATGTCACCAAGATGATCCTCATCGCCAAGGATATCTGAAAGGACTGCAAACTTTTTACCGTCCTTGTCGGTAATAAGACCCATTGCAATACCTGATACGGGTTTCGCAATTTTAATACCTGCGTCCATCAGGGCCAGTGTGCCGGCACAGACGGTTGCCATTGATGATGAGCCGTTTGACTCAAGTATATCCGACACTACGCGTATTGCGTACGGGTTGGTTTCCTCGGGTGGCATCATGTTCTTCAGAGCCCTGTGAGCCAGGTTTCCGTGTCCTATCTCCCTGCGGCTGGTTCCGCGAGCTGCCTTGGCTTCGCCGGTGGCGAATGGCGGGAAGTTATAGTGAAGTGTGAATTTTTCAGAACCCTGTCTGAGCACCTCGTCAACCATCTTTTCATCAAGCTTGGTACCAAGGGTGACAGTTGTGAGCGACTGTGTCTCGCCGCGGGTGAAGATTGCTGAGCCATGGGCTGCAGGAAGCGGGTCAATCTCGCACCATATGGGACGGATCTCATCAAGCTTGCGGCCGTCAAGACGCCTGTGCTCATCAAGAACAAGACGGCGGGCTGCTTCCTTCTCAACATCATGAAAGTACCTGTTTACAAGCATTGCATCAGCAGGTGCATCCTCAGGGAACTGTGCAACGAACTCAGCCTTAATGGCATCAAAACCGTCAGTGCGGGTCTTCTTGTCAGATCCGCTGGAGGCAAGCGCATAACACTTGTCATAGGTTTCATCCCATACCTTTTTGCGGAGATCCTCATCATTCCTCTCATGACAATATACCCTTTTTACAGTCTTGCCAACCATTTCGGAAAGTTCTTTCTGCGCAATGCACTGTGGTTTGATGGCATCATGGGCTATGCGAAGGGCCTCGAGCATTACATCTTCAGAAACCTCCTTCATCTCTCCTTCCACCATCATGATGTTTTCATATGTTGCCCCGACGATTATGTCAAGATCAGCAGACTCAACCTGCTCAAATGTTGGATTGACGATGAACTCTCCGTTGACCCTCGCCACCCTTACTTCGGATATCGGTCCGTGGAAAGGTATGTCAGACACTGCCAGTGCAGCTGATGCGGCCAGTCCGGCAAGTGCATCAGGCATTATGTCCTTCTCGGCGGAAATAAGGTTAATAGTCACGAATACTTCAGCATGGAAGTCTTCAGGGAAGAGAGGACGGAGTGCCCTGTCAACCAGACGTGAGATCAGAATCTCATTGTCTCCGGGTCTTGCTTCTCTCTTGAGGAAGCCTCCGGGAAAGCGGCCCGATGCCGCATACTTTTCCTTGTACTCAACGGACAGCGGCATGAAGTCGGTGTCTTCCTTCGCATCCTTGGCGGCAACGACAGTGGCAAGAAGCATTGTCTTACCCATTCTTACAACCACAGCGCCGTCAGCCTGCTTGGCCAGTTTGCCCGTTTCAATTACTATTGACCGGCCATTGCCAAGGTCAATACTTTTTTCAATTAACTTATACATTTGAATTACTGATTATTACGGGATAAATGATAATTGATGCACAGATCTATCCGGGAATTAAAAAAGGCAATCTGAAATTGCCTTTTTTCCTTACTTGCGGAGGTTCAGTGCCTTGATGATCTCACGATACCTGCCGATATCCTTTACTTTCAGATAATCCAGCAAATGCCTTCTTTTTCCGACCAGAGTGGTCAGCGCCCTCTGCGTGCTGAAATCCTTCTTGTTCTTCTTCAGATGCTCGGTGAGGTGCGAAATCCTGTAGGAGAAAAGAGCAATCTGACCCTCAGCACTACCCGTGTCCAACTCTGATGATCCGAATGTCTTGAAAAATTCCTGTTTCTTCTCCGTGGTTAAATACATATCCTTATCCAATAGATTGTTAATAAATTCTCCAATTTTGGATCGCAAAGATACAACTCTATTTTGTAATAATTCAAACAATTTGAATAATTTTTTACATTTGACTTCGGACGGCCTCACTGGCGTGCTGGGAATATCGCATCCGGGGGCTTTTATGAAAAGACGCAATTTTTGTGCCGGGAGTTGCGCAGGCTTAAAACTTTATTTTTTCTGTTGAAAACCGGCAGGGAACTGACTGGCAGTGATGAGTCACAATTCATGACTTTTTATATCAGCACGGGGGCTATTCCATGCACCGGACACTGAGATTGCCCGGGAGGTCCGTGGGTATCACGGCTCGAGGAACAGCGAGTCTGAACGTCTCAACTGCTGGCCCATGGAGATAAGTGATGACCCTATTGCACAATCGAGGCATCGGTGGAATTTGCATCTGAGGTTCCTGAGTTCCAGAAGCGCCTGTGAGGCGAAAGCCGATTCGGGGCGAAGGCCCGCCTTTGCGAAGTCGGAAACTACGCTGTTCTCTTCCGGAGGAAGTGAATCGAGGATCTCCACTGCCCGGTCACACCACTCCTGCTGCTGTCTCACTTTGCCGTAGACAAACAGCAGCGGTGCAATGGCGTTGACTATTATAAGGTCGACTGATTGTTTACCGGCGCGGCCCGCCATGGAAGGTACCTCGCGACCGAACTGGTAGTGATTGTTCCAGTAGGGCGAGGCGCTGACGCTCAGAAGGCTGCGTAGGCTATCGCGGTCACGGCAGACAAGCACCCTCGAGAAGAGCCCGTCACTGTGAGTGAGCAGTGCCGCCAGTTGGGAGAGCCTTACAGTCGGGAAATTGGCGGGCCGCAGCCGGTGAAACTTCCAGAGCCACCCGTCAACGGGCTGCAGCGAGTACTTGGCGCGCAGTACACGGTACTCCCTTAAAAGCAGGAGATAATAACTGTCACTCACCGCTTCCCTGAAGAGTGCTTCGTCAAGAAGCCCGGCCGTGCCAAACAGGAGTGCCTCCACCTGGATGAGGTTGTCAGAGTGTTTCCTGATGATCTTCAGCGGCAGCCGTGAGGCAAGCAGCTCAAAGGGGTCAGTGTTCACCCGGAACCCGAAATAACGGGAGACAAGCCTGTAAAGCGTCTCCTCCCAGTCGTTTTCAGTCTTCGCAAGAATTTCCCTGATCTCGTTGTGCTTTCTCTCGAGCCGTTCCACGGCAATGGTCCAGAGCCAGTGTTTTACCCTGAAACCGTCGGTCATCCCTATCAGGCCGCTGCA
>CAZOHL010000132.1:0-6467 GCA_964579645.1 uncultured Rikenella sp.
GACCCAGGGTCCTGGATAAACTTCTCTGATCAGTCATGAGCTTGCATAGTTCTGCTGGTGAAGATGCTAATTTAACAAATAAGACTCGGGATTTGCGATTTGGGATTCGCGAATTGCGAAGTCCACTTCGGGATGTGCGAAGTGCAACGTTCAATTAGGGATGCGCGAATTGCGAAGTCCAATTTGGGATGCTCGAATTGCGAAGTCCACTTCGGAATGTGCGAAAAGCAAATTGGGATCTGCAAATTGCAATCTGCGAATTCCTGCCAGCAGAACATTCCCGGCACTTATGCGTATAAAGTAAGTAACTATATCTGCCCTGAAACATGAAAAAACCGGTCATTTCCCTTTTGGCAATTTTTCTCTGCGCCGGCGTGAGCGCCCAATGGAAAGCTCAGACCGCTGACACTTACGAGAAAACCTACAGGATGGCATTCGTTGTCTCCACCAGCGGAACCGAAACTTTGAGGATCATGCGCGACGTAACCCCCGGTGGGGCAACCAAAGGTGCAAATCCTTATGATCAGATCTCCGGACAGATTCTGCTGAATAAAAATGTGGGCACAGAATATACAGTTAACACAATAGTTTTAAGGTTCGACGAAAGCACGAAACTGTATATCCATCAGCCTGCAGACCTTAAACAGGGCTGGGATGTGAATGCCGGAAGGTATATCATCGAATCAGACTGGCAGGTCTGGCGAACAGGCGACACCCGGAATAAAGGAGCCGGCAGAACCGCAGCTGACGCCGGCACAAATCTGAAAAAAGAGATCCTGGACCTGATGAAGTCGGGTAAAACAGTACACTGCCAGGTAATTCTGATTCATAAAATGCATGACACCCAGACCATTATCAACTCGGATTTTAAACTTCAAAACTCAACGAAGTCAATCAACTACCTGTTTCAATAATCTGCCCGATAACATTTCCTTATCTTCAGAAATTTTGTTCTTTTGAGGGAGAGATCCTTAACTGAACAGAATCCATGAAAAAAATTACACTCCTTCTGTTTTTAATGACGCTTGCTATAAGCAGTCATCCTGATCTGTTTGCACAGAAGAAAAACAGGAAAGCTGAGTCACCATCTCAGCCGTCAGCAACCATAAAGGATGAGGCACAGCCGCAGGTGCAGGCAGCTACTGTGGTTCCGGTAATAGTGAACGGCGAAGCACAAAAGATACCTGCCTTCGAAGATGCCGGCAACTGGATCCGCGAGGATCTCTGGGTGGAAACGGAGTTTGACACCGACGGAGACGGGAAGCATGACAGGATGCATGTTGACGTCACACGTCCGAAGCAGACTGACACCGAAGGGATAAAGCTTCCGGTTGTTTATGAGTCGAGCCCATACTTCGCAGGCACTGCAGGAGACGACAAGGAATATTTCTGGAACGTGAGGCAGGAGCTAAATACCGTTCCCAAACCACATGTTTATCCTCCGCAGATTCAGAGAAGAGGAGAACGTCCTGTTATTTCCAACTCCCAGGTCAAGGCATGGCTCCCTTATGGTTTTGCCGTGGTTCATTCATCGGCACCCGGAACAGGCCTCTCGCAGGGATGCCCCACAATCGGCACCCGCGTAGAAGCGCTTGCACCTAAGGCAGTGATAGACTGGCTCAACGGGCGGGCTAAAGGCTTCACCACCCCTGACGGGAACGATGAGGTTAAGGCTTACTGGACCACCGGTAAGGTGGGCATGATAGGCACATCGTACAACGGCACAATTCCCTTCGCCGCTGCAACAACAGGAGTGGAAGGACTGGAAGCCATCATACCGGTAGCACCCAATACATCATACTATCACTATTACCGCTCGAACGGGCTTGTAAGAAGCCCGGGCGGATACCTGGGTGAAGATGTTGACGTACTGTATGATTTTGTCTTCTCCAACCCCGACAACTGCGCTTACTGTGACAGTGTTGTAAGGGATGGTGAGATGGCAGCCGGGCAAGACCGCGTTACGGGAGACTACAATGAGTTCTGGTACAAACGTGACCTGATGAACTATATGAAGTCATATAAAGCAGCAACGCTGATGGCGCATGCCTTCAACGACTGGAACGTCGTACCCAGTCACAGTTTCCGTTTCATTGAAAAGCTGAAGGAGATGGGAGTGCCTTTGCAGATATATTATCACCAGGGAAGCCATGGCGGCGAGCCTCCGTTTAAGATGATGAACAGATGGTTCACCCGCTACCTTTTCGGCGTTGAGAACGGAGTGGAGAATGATCCGAAAGCATGGATCGTCCGCGAAGGAGCAGAGCGGCTCAGCCCGACGGCTTATCCTGATTATCCCAATCCGGATGCCAGACCTGTCACACTGTATCTCACCGGTGGCGCCCCTGAAGCAGGCGGCCTTGTGATAACGAAGCCGGCAAAACAGGAGAAGGAAACCCTGGTCGATAACTATTCATTTACAGGCTCGGCCCTAGCACAGGCTGAATACAGCAACCACCGCCTCCTGTACCTGACTCCTGTTCTGACTGAACCCGCGCACATCTCGGGAGTTGTTAAGATAAAGATCAGGGCTGCCTCCAGCAAACCGGCAGTGAACCTGTCCGTATGGTTGGTGGCGTTACCCTGGGAAGAAGGGCGCATCATGAGGATGACTGAGAGCATAATCACCCGCGGCTGGGCAGACCTGCAGAACCATCGCTCGCTGACAGAGAGTGAACCGCTTGTGCCGGGCAAATTCTATGAGATGAGCTTCGGGCTGGAGCCCGATGACCAGATCATACCTGCCGGTAAACAGATAGGCCTTATGATTTTCTCAAGTGACAAGGAGTTCACTCTTCACCCGATACCCGGAACGGAACTGACCGTTGATCTTGACGGAACGGAGTTGACAATCCCTGTCGTAGGCGGAAAGATCAAATAGCAAATACTGCCCTTTTCGCGTTCAGATACAAGTCGGTCATTGACCGTGACCCTTAAAAGGCGCTAAGGTTTGCAGGCAGCGGCAGAGATTTTTTTCTCTGCCGTTGCAGCGTTCCGGCATCTCATTTCGTATTAGGTTATAAAGACCTGAATTTCGTAGAACTATTGCTTAAAAATCTCTGTATGAAAAATCCAGTATTGATAATTCTGTGCCTCCTGGCTTTTGCCGCATTGTCATCATGTTCAAAGGATAATGGGCAGGAGCCCGACCTCACCCCGGAAAACCTCGAACTGACCGCTAAAGGCGCTGAAGTCATAGCCTATGGCAATGAATTTGGCGTTGAATTGTTCACAAAGGTTGCAGGAGTTGAAAACAAAAACTTCATGCTCTCACCGCTGAGTGCAAGCGCCGCACTGACAATGCTGCTCAACGGCTGCGGCGGAGAAACTTATAACCAGCTGAGGGCTACTCTTAAATACCCTGAACAGATGACAATCAGCGAGATAAACGAAGTATATAAAAGTCTTGTCTCCCAGTTGCTTGTTATTGATCCAAAGGTAAAACTGGCCCTTGCAAACGCAATTTTCTACAGGCAGGGATTCACAGTCAAGCCCCCTTTCCTCACCACCATGGACAATGATTTTAATGCAGAAATTGCCGGCCTTGACTTTTCACTACCGTCTGCACTTACAACCATTAACAAATGGGCCAGCGACAATACAAACGGGAAAATCCCGAAAGTGCTGGATGAGATATCCGGCGATGCAGTGATGTTTATTATGAATGCCCTTTACTTCAAGGGCGACTGGAGCTACCAGTTCGACAAGGACCTGACGACTGACAGGCCATTTTACACCGATGGCACAAACTCGGTGAATGTGAGCACGATGAAGGGAGATGTCGGATCGAAAGTGACCGCCGGAGACGGTTACAGGGCAATCGAAATGCCCTATAGCCAGACCAACTTTACTATGGTTGTGATTGTGCCGGCAGGCACACTCTCAGACTTCACCGCTTCACTTGACGCATCGAAATGGAACAACATAACATCGGCATTTGATGGCCTGGAAGAGTACGGTAAACTTACCGTATACATGCCGAAGTTCAAATTCTCATACGAGAAGTACCTGAATGCCCAGCTTAAGAGCATGGGTATGCTGGATGCATTCAACCCTTATCTGGCGAACCTCTCCGGAATCAGTGATGCAGATATTTTTGTCAGCTTCGTCAAGCAGAACACCTTCGTGGAGGTTGATGAAAAAGGGACTGAAGCCGCAGCTGTAACTACAACTGGTATTTATGCCACAAGTTTCCCGCCCCATCCCAATGAATTTGTAATTGATAAACCTTTCGTCTTTGCAATCAGGGAACGGACCACAAACACCCTCCTTTTCATAGGGCAGGTGGTAAATCCGCTCGATAATTAATCCGCCGAACCTGCACAGAAATAATTCGCAATTCTTTTAACCGTCGACAAATAAACCGAATATGAAAAACCTGGTCAAATCCGCACTGCTTCTGATGGTTCTGATGGCTGCAATGTCAGCCTGCAAGGACAGAACTACAGAACTGATTACCTATGATGCAAATGTACCGGTATACATGCCCTATGATGAATTCCGGGCAAGCTTCCTTAAGAGTGCCCCGGCAGAGATCTCCCATCCCGGAAAAATGTATTTCAAGGACGGGTATCTCTTCGTCAATGAATATGGCAAAGGAATCCACGTTATTGATAATACAGACCCTTCGAACCCTGAAAAGATTGCCTTCTATGAGATCCTGGGCAACGTTGACATGGCAATTAAGGGAAATATCCTCTTCGCAGACAGCTATATTGACCTCCTGGCAATAGACATAACTGACATTAATAATCCTGTCGAGATTGACCGGATCGAAAATGTTTTCCCGGAAATTGTTCCGGAAGGAGAGTTATGGTATCCCTACGCGATGGTTGACAAATCCCAGGGGGTGATCATTGACTGGGAAGTGCAGAAGATTACCGAGGAGGTGAAGGATTATCAGCAAGGGGGGTGGATATATCGCGGCGGTATGGAATTCCTGGTGAATGCCGATGCAGCAGGTCCCACCTGGACCGGCGGCAGCGGCACAGGCGGTTCTATGGCCCGCTTCATGCTGAATGAAGATTACCTTTATGTCATCGCTGTACCCGTAAGACTCAAGACCGTTGATATCACTGCACCTGCTGCGATGACGGTCATAGACAGTGTAGATGTGCCCCGCAATATGGAGACCCTCTTCCGCCTCCAGAATAACCTTTTCATCGGAACCACGACCGGGATGCTGATCTTCGACCTTGTCAACCCCAAAAAGCCGGTACAGATTTCATCATATGATCATATTACAGCATGCGATCCCGTGGTGGTTGACGGTCAGTATGCATATGTAACCCTTCGGTCCGGGAACAACTGCAATAACCTGCAAAACCTCCTGGAAGTAATTGATATATCATCAATCAAAAATCCGTACCTGGTGAAATCGTACCCGATGTTCAATCCGCACGGACTTGGCACCGACGGCGACCTGTTATTCGTATGCGACGGGGCAGCGGGATTGAAGATTTATGACAAATCAAATCCCCAGGCGATTATAACAAACCAGGTGGCTCACTACCCTGACTTTGATACCTACGATGTGATTCCAATGAACGGCATCCTGATGCTGGTTGGTGAGGATGGTATCTATCAGTATGACTACAGTGATCCTGAAAACATTGTTCAGATAAGCCACATAACGATCAAGCAGGAATAGACACATGCGCAGACTAACTGCAATTGCGGTCTGTGCTCTTCTAACACTCTCCGCAAACAGCCAGCACAGGAAATCTACTGTTGTGCTTAACGATGGCTCCCGGATCTCGGGAACCATCGTTGGCGATTCTGCTGATTACCTTGATGTTAAGATTACTTCGCCCCAGGTAATAAGGATTGGCAGGACACAGGTAGCCTCGGTTGAAACTGCGAGATATCCGGTAAAGAAAAACATGAAGACATCCGGTTACTACGCAAGGCTCAACACAAGCATCCTTTCAGGCAAAAATGAAAGTGGAAACCAGGGCAGCATAAGCATCCATCTTTCCAACGGTTTTCAGTTTAAGAACGGTCTGGCGGTGGGAATAGGCTCGGGAATGGAAGAGCTTGACGTGACTCTGGTTCCGCTTTACGCCGATCTCAGGTTCACACCGTTCAATACTGGTTTATCGCCCTATACATGGATAAAAACCGGTTATGGGTTCGCGCTGTCTGATCAGTATGGTTCATATGTGGTTGATGCTACGGCCGAAAATGAACCTGAAGGGGGATTTCTCTTCAATGCCGGTGCAGGCATCTCCATGTTTACATGGAAGAGAACAGCTATAAACATCGGCATCGGATACAGGTACCAGAAAGTCACCCTTAACCAGCCTTCATATTGGTGGGGAGGCAGCTCAATCAGGCAGACCGTAACACAGTACTACAGGCTGGAGTTCCATCTGGGTTTTGTCTTCATGTAGGTTAAGAAATATGAAACTGACAACCATAATATCGTCTGAATTGAGTTATTTCGGGAAAACTTGATTCCTGGCGGT
>CAZOHL010000133.1:0-6340 GCA_964579645.1 uncultured Rikenella sp.
CACATGGGTGGTAACTATCTTAACAGTCTTCTGAACTGACATCTCTTCGGTTTTTATTGTACCCTGCAAAGCTACAAAATAAGAATGTCGATTGCCATTAAACCAGATTCTTTTGAACTGGCCTGCCGTTTTGTCATTTCAATGAAATATCTGACTGCCGGCAGCATTACATCGCCATGACATAATTTCATAAAATTCCCTCCGTGAGAGATGTGGCACAAACATTGTCATTTCTGAGGAGTACAGAAAGAAACTTAGCATATAAATCAGTATAACAATGGGAAAAATTATCGGTATTGACCTGGGAACCACCAACTCATGTGTTTCAGTAATGGAAGGCAATGAGCCTGTGGTAATACCCAACAGTGAAGGCAAGCGCACCACCCCTTCGGTGGTTGCTTTTCTTGAGAACGGTGAGCGCAAGGTGGGTGACCCTGCCAAGAGGCAGGCCATAACCAATCCGCGGAAAACCGTTTCATCAATCAAACGCTTCATGGGAAGAAGCTTCGATGAAATTACAAACGAGATGAAGAAGATGACCTTCGAGGTCATCCGCGGTGACAACAACACCCCGAGGGTCAAGATTGATGACCGCAACTATTCTCCTCAGGAGATCTCGGCAATTGTGCTTCAGAAGATGAAGAAGACCGCCGAGGATTATCTCGGTCAGGAGGTCACTGAAGCCGTCATTACCGTTCCTGCATACTTCAATGATTCACAGCGTCAGGCTACAAAGGAGGCCGGAGAGATAGCCGGACTGAAGGTCAAGCGAATCATCAATGAGCCTACGGCAGCTTCGCTTGCATACGGCCTTGACAAGAAAGCCCATGATCTCAAGATCGCAGTATTCGACCTTGGAGGCGGCACATTCGACATTTCAATTCTTGAACTGGGTGACGGAGTTTTCGAGGTCAAATCAACCAACGGTGACACCCACCTCGGTGGCGATGACTTCGACAACCTTATCATAGACTGGCTGGCTGACGAGTTCCAGAGGGAAGAAGGAATAGACCTTCGCAAAGACCCGATGGCCCTTCAGAGACTAAAGGAAGCAGCTGAAAAAGCAAAGATCGAGCTTTCAAGCACTTCCACCACGGAGATCAATCTCCCTTATATAATGCCCGTTAACGGGATTCCCAAGCACCTTGTCAAGTCACTTACAAGGGCACAGTTCGAGAAACTGACTGACAAGCTGATCAATGCGGTCATCGGGCCGTGCCAGAAGGCGCTTGATGATGCAGGGATGAAGACATCAGATATTGATGAGGTTTTGCTTGTTGGCGGATCGACCCGAATTCCGGCTATCCAGCAGATTGTCGAGAAGTTCTTCGGCAAGGTTCCCTCAAAAGGGGTCAACCCTGACGAGGTTGTTGCCGTGGGTGCTGCAATCCAGGGAGGCGTGCTTACCGGCGAAGTAAAGGATGTGCTTCTTCTCGACGTAACCCCGCTTTCACTGGGCATTGAGACAATGGGAGGCGTTATGACAAGACTCATCGAGTCAAATACAACAATTCCTACCCGCAAGACTGAAACTTTCACCACGGCCAGTGACAGCCAGCCTTCGGTAGAGATTCATGTACTGCAGGGTGAGCGCCCGATGGCCTCCGGTAACAAAACAATCGGCCGCTTCCATCTCGACGGCATCCCGCCAGCCCCACGCGGTATCCCGCAGATCGAGGTCACCTTTGATATAGACGCAAACGGCATACTTCATGTCTCGGCCAAGGACAAAGGAACCGGCAGAGAACAGAGGATACGCATTGAGGCTTCATCAGGCCTTAAGGAGGACGAAATCCGCCGCATGCGCGAAGAGGCTAAGGCCAATGAAGCGGCTGACAAGGCTGCAAGGGAAATGGCCGATAAGGTCAACGCCGCTGACAGCATGATCTTCCAGACTGAAAAACAGCTCAAGGAATACGGTGACAAAATCCCTTCAGACAAGAAGGGACGAATAGAGAATGCTCTCGGTCAGCTTCGCGAAGCTCACAAGAACAAGGATATCACCTCTATTGACCGCGCACTTGCTGAGATCAACGCTGCATGGCAGGCTGCCTCCGAAGATATGTACAAGCAGGCCCAGGGTGGTCCTGGCCAGCAGGCCGGACCTGACGCAGGACCGCAATCAGGCCAGACCGGCGGCCAGACCGGCGGAACCACCGGAGGCAAAGGCGGCGACGAGCAGGTCACCGATGTCGACTTCGAGGAAGTCAAGTAAACACCATATATATATCTCCACCGAAGGCCGCGGCAGCGAAAGTTGCCGCGGCTTTCTTTTCTGATGTCACGTATACGAACAGTGCCAACTATTTGGTTATATCTTTGTAACAGAAAAGTAAGTCATGAGAATCAGATTAATAATCATCTTTTCACTGCTCCTTGTCTCCGCAACCACCCTGCCGCAGAACATAACCGACGCCAACGGGAAAAAACAGGGCCCGTGGATAAAAAAATATCCAAACGGCAAGATCATGTACGAAGGAACCTTCAAAGATGACCTGCCGGTCGGACTTTTTAAAAGATATACCCAGGAGGGCGTGCTCTTGTCCGAACTGACCTACACAAACGGCAGGGATGAGGCAACAGCCATATTCTACTATGCTGACGGTGTTAAGGCTGCAGAGGGCAAATACCTTGCCCGCAGCAAGGAAGGACTCTGGAAATTCTGGTCCGCAAACCAGCCGCACTACCTCATTTGCGAGGAGTTCTATCACAACGACATCAGGCACGGATTGTCACAGAAATTTTACCCTGACAGCACCCTGGCTGAGACTGTGACATGGGATATGGGCAACCGCAGCGGCGAATGGCTGCAGTACTACCCTGACGGATCAGTCTGCCTGAGGGCCGAATTCATGGCTGGCAAGCTCCAGGGCCCCTTCTCTTACTATCACCCCAACGGAAACCTTCAATACGAGGGCCGGTACAAGGAGGATCACAGGACAGGTGACTGGATGGTTTTCAAGGAAGACGGATCCCTGAAACAGATAATTTCATACAAGGATGGCGTTCCGTCTGACCCCAAACTGGCAGATCAGGAGACAAAATTCCTCGATGACCTCGAGAAGAAAAAGGGGAGAATAGAGGTAACAGATATAACGGGCTCAGTTATAAAATGAAGAATCTTACATCTGCCCTGGCAGCATTCCTTTTTGCAGCCGCAGGCTTAATGCCGATTAAGGCACAACCCGGAAACCCCGGGTATGATGACCTGTGGTTTTACCGGGTCTGGTTCAGCGAAAAGACATACAGCATAAGTGAATATTCACCTGACGATCTGCTTTCACCTGCCGCAATTTCCAGGAGAGAAAGGTACGGCATCCCCCTGATCACGGAAAGCGACATCCCGGTCAGCAGCCAGCATATACTTGCCTTTACAGGGAAAGGTTTCCGGCTGAGATGCACCTCAAAGTGGCTTAACACGGCTCTCTTCTCAACCACCGAGGCTAAAGACATTTCCTCATTCGGTGAGTATGACTTCGTTGACCGCATCCAGCTGGTAAAACATCCGGCTGATCCGGCAAAAAGAGACAACAGCAAATACGGCACAATCGAATTGCAGGCAGACCCTGACGCTTTTGACCCGCGTCTGCCGCTCAACGGAAACGTGCTTCATGAGTCAGGATTTACTGGCCGGAACATAACAATTGCTGTTCTTGATGCCGGATTCATCAATGCTGACAAGATTGAAGCCCTTGAACCTCTCAGGGAAAGAGGTGGAATAATAGCCACACATGATTTCATAAACGGCAGCAGCTTTGTTTATGATTATCACAACCACGGCACTTCAGTTCTTTCAATTCTTGCAGGCACCTTGCCGGGAATCATTAATGGCACAGCCCCGGGAGCAGACTATCTCCTTCTCCGTACCGAAGACGATTTCTCCGAGTTTCCGGTTGAGGAGGACTACTGGATTGCCGCCGCAGAATATGCAGACAGCTCAGGAGCAGACATAATTACTTCGTCTCTTGGCTATTTTAAATTCGATGATCCGTCGATGGATTACTCATTCATCGATATGAACGGCGACAGACCATTCATTACAATGGGCGCTGATATGGCTGTCTCGAAGGGGATTCTCGTTGTAAACAGCGCCGGGAATGAACGGAACAAACAATGGCTCCGGATAATTGCCCCTTCTGACGGTGACAGCGTTATGTGCGTTGGCGCAGTGAAGCATGACCTTACTATTTCAGACTTCTCCTCTGCAGGTTATTCATCCGATGGTCAGGTCAAGCCTGACGTCGTTGCTCCAGGAGTTTTGATACCTATTCAGTTCGAACCCGGCATGTGGCACAGCGGCAGCGGCACCTCTTTCTCATGCCCTGTCATCAGTGGCCTTTCAGCTTCACTGATGCAGGCAGTTCCGGGCTCTTCACCCTCAGAAGTATTGAATGCTCTCCGCGAGAGCAGTGACAGGCACGCCTCTCCCGACTCGCTGTACGGGTATGGATTGCCCGACTTTCTGAAAGCACTCAGGTTGCTTGAAGACATACATATTTACAAACCCGAGGTCATAATAAGCGCCGGACCAAATCCTTTCACTGACGAGATTCTTTTCTGGTTCCATGAGCCACCCGGTTCTCTGACTGTGACAATAACCGGAGTAAATGGCTCCACAATCATTGAAAAGCACTTCCCGATATATGCCGCACGCTCGTTCAGGATTGACGGACTTGGCAACCTTGCACAGGGTCTCTACCTGGTCAGAACGGTTACGGACAAAGGGGAAAAAGTCTTTAAGATGATCCGTACTGACAGATGATCCGGGATCCGAAAATATCACTGGCAGAACTGCTGGGTCTGGTCCGGGACAAGATATATGAAGCTCTGCCAGAAGCATATTGGGTTGTTGCCGAAATTGCCGAAATGAAGGTTCATACGGCAGGACACTGTTACCTTGAACTCACAGGCAGTGATACTCCGGGAGGCAGAATCACCTGCCGGGCCAGGGCAACAATCTGGGCATCAAAATACAGATCACTCAGCACCCTCTTCAATGCCAGCACAGGCATACCCCTCCGCGCCGGAATCACAATCCTGTTCAGGGCAACAGTTGAGTACCATGAGCTTTACGGTTTAAGCCTGAACATCTCGGACATAGATCCTGCTTACACCGCAGGTGATATGGCGCTTCGCCGGGAGGCGGTCATAAGAAGACTTACCTCAGAGGGAGTAATTGCCATGAACCAGGGGCTTCCTCTTGCATTGTATCCCCGCAATATTGCCGTTGTCTCTTCTTCAAAGGCTGCAGGCTACCAGGACTTTGCCAACCACCTTCTGAACAATCCTTATGGGTACGTTTTTAAAACCACCCTCTTCGAGACAATCATGCAGGGAGAGGAAACAGAAACCTCTGTCATCGGAGCGCTTGACAAAATTTCGGAGGAAACACGGAAGTATGACGCAGTGGCAATAATCAGAGGCGGCGGCTCCACAACAGACCTGAGCTGGTTTGACAATTATGAAATAGCATTTTATGTAACCCAGTTTCCCTTGCCGGTACTGACAGGCATCGGGCACGAGAAGGACCAGTCAGTCACTGACCTGGTGGCTTGGAAAGCTCTTAAAACTCCCACGGCTGTTGCAGGATTCCTGATTGAAAGAACTTTAGAATGTGAAAACAGGATAATTGGTATGGCAGGCGACGTGGCATCGGCAGTTACAGAGGCTCTCGAAGCAGCCGGCGAACAGCTTTCATCATTTCAGAATCGTGCTGCAGCTACTGCAAGGCTTGTGGTCAGGGTCAACAATGACAAACTGGGATACCACACCGAAAGCCTCCGGCGATCAGCAAGGAACAATCTGCAAAAGGCCGGAGAAATCACAGGCAGACTCGAGCAGTCATTGCACCACCTTGACCCGTTGGGTGTTCTTAAAAGAGGTTTTACGCTTACTTCCCGGAACAGCCTGATCATCCGCTCAGCAGATCAACTTAATGAAGGTGACAATATAATAACCCATTTTGAAACCGGAACTGTTGGCAGTACTGTAAGACAGATATATAAAAACAAGAACAATGGCAAAAAAAGAGATCGGGTTTAATGAAGCCATGAGAGGCATTGAAGAGATACTTAAGAGAATAGAAGAGGGAGAACCTGATATTGACAGGTTATCAGAGGATGTACGGAAGGCAGCTGAACTGATAAAAATATGCCGTCGGCGCCTGCGCGAAACCAGCGAGAAGGTTGACGGTATAATGGAAGAACTCAGGTAATGGTCAGAAGCTTAACCGGACTGATCTATCTCCAGCGTCATAAAATCAAGGAAGCCCCGCCGCATCCGCAACGGGGCTTCAACTCGAAACCCTAACCTAAATTCCAGAAAACTAACTCTTCTGTTA
>CAZOHL010000134.1:0-6241 GCA_964579645.1 uncultured Rikenella sp.
TGATCATGAAACTATCTCAATTCAAGTACACACTACCCCAGGAATTGATTGCACTTTATCCCTCCAAAAACAGGGACGAATCGAGACTGATGGTGGTGCACAGGGATACCGGTGAGGTTGAGCATAAAGTCTTTAAAGACATCGTGGAGTATTTCCGGGAGCGTGATGTGCTTGTATTCAACAATACCAAGGTTTTTCCGGCCAGGTTGTACGGCAACAAGGAAAAGACGGGAGCGGAGATAGAGGTGTTCCTGCTTCGTGAGCTGAACCGTGAACAAAGGCTATGGGATGTGCTCGTTGATCCGGCAAGGAAGATCAGGATTGGAAACAAGCTTTATTTCGGCGAGGATGATCTTCTTGTGGCAGAGGTGATTGATAACACCACTTCGAGGGGCAGAACTCTTCGTTTCCTCTTTGACGGAACGTATGAGGAATTCAAGCAGACACTTTATTCGCTCGGCGAAACTCCCCTACCCAAGTTCATCAACAGGCCGGTTGAACCTGAGGACAATGAGCGTTACCAGACCATTTTTGCAAAGCACGAGGGAGCGGTTGCCGCACCTACAGCCGGTCTGCATTTCAGCAGGGAATTGCTGAAAAGGCTTGAGATAGTGGGTGTTGAGTTTGCTGAAATAACCCTTCACGTCGGACTGGGTAATTTCCGTAATGTTGATGTTGAGGACCTGACCAAGCACAAGGTTGATTCCGAGAGAATTATAATCTCTGAAGAGGCGTCGGTTCTGATCAACAAGGCCAAAGAGAGGAGAAGCAGGATCTGTGCAGTCGGGACCACAGTGGTGCGGACGCTTGAGAGTTCCGTTTCGACTTCGGGAATGGTAAAACCGTTCAACGGTTGGACCAACAAGTTTATCTTTCCGCCGTATGATTTCAGGGTGCCTGATATGCTTGTGAGCAATTTCCATCTTCCGTATTCAACTTTGCTGATGATGGTATCCGCTTTCGCGGGCTATAATCTTCTTTTTGATGCATATCGTACTGCTGTAAAGGAAAAATACAGGTTCGGGACCTATGGTGATGCCATGCTGATTCTCTAAAATCAGGGCACCCGGATTGTTGATAAACATTTGATAATGTGGATAATTAGTGCCGGCACTGTTTGCCGGCACTTTTCTTTTCCCTGAAATTCACACATTCAGAGGCTAAATTTTACTGCAATGAAGTAACCATTTTAACGTTTCATGAGTATAAATGACGTACAGCAGTTAGCCTTTCAGGAGGTTTTGTCACCAAATAATGAATATGCCTGATTATTCTCTTTTGTTAAAAACCAGGCTAAACAGCCGGTCTGATTCGCTTGATTTCGAAAAATCGGAATTAAGGTCATGCTTTGACAAAGCCTTCCGGCTCTTTGTAATCCTCATCATTATACTTCAACTTAACGTAACTTCAGCCTTTAGTCAGGCAGTTGGTGATTACAGGACAAATGGCAATGTTCAGTTCAACACTGCAGCTAACTGGCAGGTATTTGACGGTACTGCATGGGTGGCAGCAGCAGTGGATCCTGGTCTGGGAAGTGGTGTTATTACAATACGTAACGGTCATACGGCGACAGTCGCCACATCAGAAACTCTTGACCAGCTGATTGTGGAGGCAGGAGGGACTCTGCGGGTAAACAATTCGAGGAATCTTAACATAGGAAATGGTGCCGAGGCTTTTGACCTTGAGGTATACGGCACGGTTGACAACTACAATAACATCAATACGGCAGCAAATCCGGGTTCAGCTATCAGATTCCACGATAATTCATTTTACAATCACCGCCTTGACGGCGGAACCATCCCGGAAGCAACCTGGCTGACCAATTCAACCTGTGTTATTATGGGCGCTTCCAGCATTTTTCCTGCTGGTATCAATCAGATTTTCGGAAACTTTACCTGGAACTGTCCGACTCAGGGAGACGACCTGGATATAAACTCTAACCTCGAGGTCAGAGGTACTTTCACAATGGCCAATACAGGATCCAGGTATTTGCGGGTAGCCACAACCGGAAGCTATACTATGAACCTTGGAGGCTATACCCAGACTGGCGGAAGACTGAACCTGGCCATAGGCGGATTTACATGCACCTTTAACCTGACAGGAAATTTCAGCTTTTCAGGAGGAAATTTCCTGACAAGCGGTTCAGGAATTGGTAACATAAACTTCAGGGGAACGGGAATACAGATATTTAACCGTACCGGAGGCAGTTTTTCAAATACACGTATTAATTATACGGTATTTTCAGGAGCCATCCTTAATATGGGCACCAGTATCATTGATGTATCCGGATCATTTATTGCTGCCGGAACGTTCACACTTAATGACGGTGCAGGTCTTATGCTGGGTGATCCGTATGGAATAACAGCCACAACAACAGGAGCCACCGGAGGAAATATCAGGGTAATTGGAACAAGATCGTTCAGTTCCAATGCAGATTACACTTATAATGGTAACGTTGCGCAGGTAACAGGTGATGCCCTGCCTTCCACAGTACGGGACTTTACGGTTGACAATGGTGCCGGAGTCAGCCTTACCGGAGATCTGACTGTTTCTCGGATTCTTAGAATGAATCATGGAAATATAATCACAACGGGTAATGATTTCATACTTTCCAACAGCGTTGCCTCCTCTCTGGTGTACACTGACGGAACTGTAATTGGCGCTTTTGAGAGGTATGTCTCTGAAGCAGGTCTGAATTATCTCTTCCCCGTAGGTACTGCAGCCCGGACCCAGTCTCTGACTGCATCCTTTGCTGATCTTGTTTCCGGTAGTCTCCTGGTACAGTTTATTGAAGGTGATCCAGGCAATGCGGGACTCCCTCTAGAGGATGACGGTTCTTATTCAATCACCAATCAGTACACAACAGGATATTGGTTTACCCAGGCAAGGAATTCACTGTCAACTGATGATTTCCGCGTCGATCTTGATGCCTCCGGTTTCGGACCTTATCCAGTATCGGACGGTACAAGGGTAATCCGCAGAAATGATACCGGAAACTGGACACTTGACGGGGTACATGCGGGCCGGTCAGGTGCAGTTGTAAGCCGGTCAGGCATGACCCAGACAATTAATCCTGGTTCAGGAGGCACACACTTTTGCATAGGAAAAACAGGGCCGCGCATCACATCTCAACCGGCAGATAAGACAGTTTGCCAGGGGACTTCGGATCTTTCAGTATTTCAAGTCACAGCTGTTGGGTATGGCACTCTGAGTTATCAGTGGTATAAGGCTCCCGGACTTGAACTTACCAATGATGGCCACTATACAGGTGTTACAACATCTGTACTGGGGATAAACAACGTCATCAGGGGAGATGCTGGTGACTATTACTGCATTGTTACTGACGAACGAGGTGAACACCTTGAAACTATCCATGCTCACCTGAATGTCCCTTCAGTCAGTTTTGGATTCAATTACTATGCAGATCTCACTATCAGCCAGGCATCCGGGACCGAGAATCTTAAAGATTTTCCGCTTTTAGTAAATATAACCAGGGATTTTCTCAGGACTGTTGGAAATGGTGGCCATGTAATCAATGTCAATGGATTCGACATTGTCTTTGTTGACGCCAACAACCGGATTCTGAATCACGAGGTAGAGTCGTACGATCCCCTGACAGGAAATCTTGTAGCATGGGTTCGTATACCGGATCTATCATCCTCCGGTACCACAACAATACGCATTCTGTATGGCAATTCCGCAATAACTACGAATCAGTCAACAGAGGATACATGGATCAGCAGTTACAAGGCGGTATGGCATCTTAGCAACAACTCTCTGAATGATGCCACAGCCTATAACAATGATCTCACCAACTCTGGCACTGCAAGCACCACCGGACTCATAGAGGAAGCAAGGAGTTTTGACGGAACCAATGATTATGTAAGATCTGCCACCACCACAGGTATTGGAGGTAATTCTTATAATCAGACAATTGGAGTGTGGGCAATTTACAATTCTTTGCCCGACGAAACCCAGAACCTGATGGTATTGCAGAGGGCTGGTTCCACTTCAGCAGTGCAAATCGGATTTCGTGAAGTCGGTGGTACTTACAGGGTTGTTGTTTGGAACTGGGGAGGTGCTCCTCTTGTCTGGAGTAACTCACTGCCATCACCAAATGTCTGGCATTATTTCACTTATACCTTTGATGGCACCAGCCACCGTCTGTATATTGACGGTGTCGAAGCTGGCTCATCAACTACAGCCGCCACACAAAGTGCCGTTCCTCAATATGTCTATCTGGGCAGCTACAGTGGAGGGGAATACTTTGCAGGCCTTATAGATGAAGCGAGATATTCTCTGAGTCAGAAAACGGCAGGATGGATAGAAACTGAATATCACAACCAGTTGGCACCTGGTAGCTTTGTTTCAGTAAGCGGAGAGCAGGAAATGATGGACCTGGTCTCAGCCGGGGTTTGCAACTCCCCGATGACCCTTAGTGGCTTACCTGCCGGAGGAACCTTTTCCGGTCCGGGCATTTCTGGCAATCTTTTCAATCCGGCAATTGCCGGAAGCGGAACACACACAATAACTTACACTCACCTGATAGATGGGTGTAATGTCAGCCTTTCCAAGAATATCACAGTTACTCCTGTTCCGGAAGCACCTCTTACTGGTGATGAGTTTTGTTGTGTCAGAAATGTTGTTGATCTTGATGCAACAGGCAGTAACCTGGTCTGGTATTCCAATCCCGGTCTGACCACAATTGCAGGTTGGGGCACCCCGTTTGCATCCGGGAGGACAACAACTGGTACTTTTACCTATTATGTTACCCAAAAAGTGAACGGATGCGAAAGTGCTCCTGCTACAGCTGTACTTACAATATACCCGAATACTCCGGTTGGGGGCACTGCCTCAGTTGGACGTACACCTGAATGTTTAGGAAATACAGCTGTTTTCACACTGACAGGTCATACAGGAAGGGTTATTGGTTGGCAGAAAAAGCTCGCTTCAGATACCGAATGGACTGCTATCCCTGGCAGTAATATCAACCCTTACAGTGAAGTACTGACAGTATCTGGTTCATGGCAATACAGGGCAGTTGTCAGTGTAGGATTATGCGGTACGGCATATTCTTCTATTGTGAATATTTCTGCAATAGCAGACATAGTGGGTCCGGTAATTACCGGGTGTCCCGCAAATTTTACTGTCTATACCGGTCCTGCAAATCCTGACTGTTCACAAATTGCCACCTGGATCGAACCCACAGCAATAGATTACTGTGAAGGATCTGTTTCCTTCGCTTCACGCAGCCATGCGCCAGGTTCGGTCTTCTCTGTAGGTACAACTACTGTGACGTATACTTTCACTGACGGGGTGAATGTGTCTGCATGCATGTTTGATATTACTGTAGCTGACAACACAATTCCGACTATCACATGTGCCATCCCTGCGGTCAGCTACACGGCTGATGCCGGTGAGTGTTATTATACTGTACCCGGCATTTCACTTGATCCAACTTACAACTATGACAATTGCGGGGTACGGGGTTTTATCAATGACTTTACTGGTACCAGCACCTTATCAGGAGCACAAATACCAGTCGGAACCACCTCAGTTACCTGGACCGTAACAGATGTACATGGTCTGACAGGGTACTGTTCTCAGACGATTAATGTGACTGATGACCAGGTTCCTGTCTGGTCTACTGTAACCGGAGCGCTTGATGTGACGCTGCAGTGCAGTGATGGTGCAGGACTTGCCACTGCACAGTTGCAGGCACCTGTTGCCACGGATAACTGTGATGTGACACTCACTCCTGTGAAAATTGCCGGGTCATTTGTGCCCGGTACCTGTCCCGAATCAGGTACCTTTACCAACACGTGGACAGTGACGGACGACTCTGGTAATATAAGTTCTGTTTATACCCAGACAATAACCATTATTGATACCCAGGCCCCGACATGGACCACCGCAGCAGGCGCTCTTGATGTCACTCTTCAGTGCAGTGATGCAGCAGGCCTTACTACTGCACAGTCCCAGGCGCCGGTTGCAACGGATAACTGCGATGCAACACTCACTCCTGTAAAGACTGCCGGATCTTTTGTCGCCGGCGCATGTCCTGAAGAAGGCACATATACCAATACATGGACAGTGACCGACTGCGCAGGCAATGTCAGCGCAGTATATACACAGGTTATTACAATTGAAGATACGCAGGCCCCGACCTGGACCACCGCAGCAGGAGCATTAAATGTAACTCTTCAGTGCAGCGACGCTGCAGGCCTGGCAACGGCTCAGT
>CAZOHL010000135.1:0-6128 GCA_964579645.1 uncultured Rikenella sp.
GTAGTCAACACCCCATGCAGAATTATAACCCACGAAGTAGTTCACATAGAATCCGTTTGCGAAAAGACGAAGGTTATTTTCCGAAGTCCAGTAGTTCTGGTCATTCATTGTTGTCAGCGACGGTCTGTCGAGAAAATCTTCGCATCCGCTGAAAAACAATGCTGCCAAAGCGATGATTATAGTGAATTTTCTTTTCATTGTTCCTAGTTTTTAGAAGTTAACCTGAAGACCGACCGATGCACTCTTGAAAGTAGGCACACCAACACCTGTACGACTCAGGTTATAGTTGGATGTGTTCCACATCGAATAACCCTGTATTTCTTCGGGATCAATCGGAAGTGTTCCAAGATGATCAAACGTGAAGAAATTCTCGAGAGCGGCATATACGCGCACCTTGCTTATCATGACCTTTTTGGTAAGGTTTGAAGGAAGTGTGTAGCCGACTGTGATATTCTTAAGCCTCAGGTATGCCATGTTCAGGAGGTACCTTGTCTGGGGCACCATATTGAGTGTTGTGCTGCTTCCGGCAAGGTTATAAGGACGAGGATAGAAAGCATCAGTCCTGTCTTCTCTCCAGAAATCAGTTGCAAAAGCCTTGGGCATGGCTCCGTCAGATGAGTTATATCCCGGGATGGCCAGGAAGCCATCACCCCAGACCTGCCTGCTGCCTACACCCTGAAGGAAGAACGAGAAGTCCACCCCCTTAAAGTCAAGGTCTGCACGGAAACCATACATGAAACGCGGTGTTGAATTACCAATGATCTTAAGATCACCATAATCAGGATTACCGTCTGCATCCTTGATCAGCCTGTTTCCGGGATTGATGTAACCGTCGCCATTCTGATCGACGAATTTGACATCCCCTGGCATAAACAGGAAGTTACCGGCCTGAAGCCTTCCCTGGATGGCAACATTTTCCGGATCGGCAAGCTGATAAATTGTATAGTTGGCGGTTCCGGCTTCGTTGGGTACTGTAACTTTTATCAGATTGCCTTCACCGTCATAGGCAAAGTCTCCTTCCTGGAAGAGCCGGTCAGTTTCATAGCCCCAGATCTCACCGTAGGTCTTGCCGACATACCATGAGTCTATGCTTTGGGTGGAACCATACTCAGTAATTTTGGTAACAGCATCAGAAAGCGTTGCAGTAAGGTTGATGCCAAAACCGTTCTCGAACCGGTGGTTGTAATCAATCTGGATCTCGGCACCCGTGGTGCGGAGTGATCCGAAGTTGCCCTGCGGTGCGCCTGTACCGAATGTTGTCGGCAGCCCCTCCTGCGGGACGATCATATTCTTCGTATCGCGGATAAACCAGTCGAAGGTGATCCCGAGCTTACTCCTGAGCAGGCGGGCATCGAATCCCAGGTTCAGGGTAGTTATGTCCTGCCATGTTACAGTAGCAGAGACGGCACCCGGGGTGGCAAACTGGTAGAGTTTAGCGGCTCCGATCAGCCAGTTGCTCTGTGATCCGCTCATTGTGGGTATATAAAGGGAATTTGATACAGTCTGGTCTCCGATTGTACCCCATGATCCGCGAAGCTTGAGCATGCTCAATGTGGGCTTTGCCCAGTCCATAAACTGCTCCTCTGTAACTATCCATCCTGCGGAGAATGAAGGGAACCACCTCCATTGCAGGTCTGTCGGGAATTTGGATGTACCGTCATACCTGAGATTTCCCTCAAGAAGGTATTTGTCCTTATAGGTGTAATTCAGACGACCATAGAATCCAAGCTGTGATTCCCAGTACTCTCCACCGCTGGTTGTCATGGTTCCGTATGCAAGGTCAAACTGGGGGTTGGTGTAATCAATCAGCTGGGTAGTCTGAGACCAGTTGTACGCTTCTTCATATGCCACCCTGTTCATCCCAAGCATAAATCCGAACTGATGATCATCCAGAACATTTAGTGCATATGTTGAGTAAAGGTTCAGTGTATTTCTCTGATTGTTCTCAGCGCGCCTGTATATATGATCAGGGTTTCCTCCGGGAGCCGTGTACCACATGGGCAGCTGGTATGCTGCAATGGCACCGGGGGTAGTTGATGAAACCACCTGACCGGTACTTGAGTCAACATAAACCCTTTCACCGTTCTCGTCAAGTTTAGGCACGGCAGATGACCAGTTATCACGTGCCGAGAAGGAAGTACCCGGTCTGTTTATAATGTATTCCAGGTTTGAATGCGTATAGTCGAAGATAATATTCCAGTCTTTAAGCGGAGTAATTTCAAGCCCGCCGTTCAGGCTTGTATAGTTGTTTTCCTGGTTGGCAGTGTTTGCCACAGACATCTCGTATGCAGGGTTCCTTGTGGGTAAACCATCCTCGGTAGCATACGGGTATGTCGGTCCCCAGCGGTAAAGATAAAGCCACGGGTCAGCGGTAGTAGAGCTGGTGGCATATGCATATCTCTTGTTCCTCTTGGAATACAGCGCCCCGACATTCACCTTCAGCCAGTCAGTCACCTCGGTTCCAAGCCTGATGGATCCGTTATAACGCTTGAAATCATCTATTTTTGAAGGCTTTATAATACCTGTCTGATCAAGGTAGCCAAGGCCTATGTTGTAATCTGTCCTGCCTGTCTTGCCGTTAACTGAAAAATTGTGCAACTGGGTGGGAGTCCATTCCTTTATCATATAATCATACGGATCATATGTTCTCAGCCCTATCTTATAATTATCCGCATTGACATACCAGTCACGTCCGTAAAGCATGGGGTCATCGGGTTTCACGACATCAGCCCATTTTTTCTGCCAGTTGACAGCTTTTTCATAACCCTCACGTGTGATAAGCCAGAATGCGCCTGCCCTTGTACTTCCTACCCGCTCAAATGCCAGCACTGTATACTCCAGAGCCTCCAGCTGGGCCATTTCCATTTTCTTTGAGATATTCTGGAATGACAGGTTTCCGTTATAGGATACATTTACACCTTCATTCTTAGCACCTTTCTTGGTGGTGATCAGTATAACGCCGAAGGCAGCTTTTGCACCATAGATTGAGGCAGATGCAGCATCCTTCAGAATTGAGATAGATTCAATGTCATCAGGGTTAAGCATCTGAATTGACGGAATCTCGACGTTATCAACAAGTATGAGAGGGGATGATCCGCCCTGCAGTGAACCGATCTGGCCACGGATTTTAATCAGAGGATCAGATCCTATCTCACCACTTGGGATAACCACGCTGAGGCCGGGCATCGTTCCCTGCAGACCACGGCCTGCATCTGCGATAGGTCTTGCCTCCAGCGTTTTTTCAACATTTACTGTAGAAACCGCTCCGGTCAGGTTGGCTCTTCTCTGAGTGCCGTACCCGACCACCACGACTTCTTCAATAAACTCAACATCAGGACTCATTTTCACATCAATCCTGTTTGATGCCCCTACTGTTACCTCCTGGTTGGCATAACCAAGGGAGGTGAAAACGAGTACCTGGCCGGGGGCTGCACTGATCGAGTAAAACCCGTTCATATCAGTACTCGTACCGGTGGTAGTGTTCTTGATTATCACGTTGACGCCAGGCAATGTTTCATTCGTCGTGGCGTCTGTGACAGTCCCTGTCACGGTCTTAGGCTGAGCATAAATGCTTTGCGAAAGCATCAGTCCCAAAACCGCAAACAACATTAATAGTTTGGTTCTCATGTGATTGGATTTAGGGTTAATTAGTAATTATTAGGTAATAGGTCAGAAAATCACAAATCTGTTTTTCTAAAGGCAATTTACCTTTTTATATGAATGATGTATTACAAATTCTCACTTTTTTTCCCGATAATCCCAATACCGGGCCGGTCAGGAAGAGTGATCTTCCCGTCGACTACTGTCATTCCATCGTATACATCATTACTTATCAGCAGGTTACCATCAAGATCGGCCCAGTCGACCAAAGGTGAAAGCTGCGCGGCCGCCGACACGGCACATGAGGTTTCGGTCATACATCCTATCAGGATTTTCATCCCCATCTGTCTTGCCATGGTGATCATCTTGTATGCTGCATGCATGCCGCCGCACTTCATGAGCTTGATATTGATGCCTGAATAAACGCCCTTCATGGGCAGAAGATCCTCAACTGTCTGCAAAGCCTCATCGGCAAGTATCGGCAGCGGACTGCGCTCAGTAAGCCAGGCGATGTCATCGACCTGCTCCTTCGGCATCGGCTGTTCGATGAAGAGGGCACCCCTCTCACTGAGATAGTTCGCCATTTCAAGCGCATAATTGCGGTCTTTCCACCCCTGGTTCACATCGACGAAGACAGGCACATCTGTAACCGAGCGGACAGTATCGATCATTTCCCTGTCATTATCCCTTCCCATCTTGATTTTCAACAGTTTGAAGGCGCTGGCTTCCAGCGTTTTCTCTTTGACTACATCCGCCGTATCGATCCCAATTGTAAAACTTGTCACCGGGGTCTTCTCCCTGTTGAGTCCCCAGAGCCTGAACCAGGGCTGGCCAAGGAGCTTGCCCGTGAGGTCATGCAGGGCAATGTCAAGCGAAGCCTTTGCGGCATGATTACCGGGCATCAACCCGTCAATATACCCCAGGATATCCTCCATCAGGAAGGGATCACTGAATTGCTCCATGTTGACCTTCGAAAGAAAATTGAGGACCGACTCATGGCTCTCGCCCAGATAGGGGGGCATTGATGCCTCACCATACCCTGTGACACCGTCATATTCCAGGGTGGTGAGAACCACCGGCGTGGTGGTCCTTGAGTTGGTAGCCACAGTGAATACATGCCTGAGCTGCAGTTCATAGGGCTTGTAGCTGAGCTTAATGGTCCCTCCTGCATTTGCAGCACCTTTGACCCTGCCAGTGGCCGGATCAGCAGGAGCTGTCTTGCAACCGGCAATAAGTGCGCCCGCGGCTATGCCACTGATTTTGATGAAATCTCTTTTTTTCATTTAGCCAAGTCAGATTTATAGAATCATATGGATCCGCACACCTTTAATGCGGTCATGAATACATCTCAGAAATACCAGCCGTGCTGTGCCACCCGCTCGAGGCCCTTTCCCTGTGTAAATCCGGTTACCCTTCTTGCTCCCTGCAATATCTCAAGCAGGTATGGGCTATAGTTCGCCCTGGTTGAATCAAGGCTGTTTATCTTTACAAGCCCTGATGAGTGAATGAACTCCGTATCACCTATGTACATGCCGGTATGGGTTATCCTTGCCTTGCCATCCCTTACCCTGCCAAAGAACAGCAGGTCACCGGGCATGAGTGACTCGCACGGTTTATCAATGCGGACCTCTTCTCCGTATCTGAACTGCCCGGAGGCATCCCTGGTCATTATGACTCCGCCGTAATAATAAACTGTCTTTGTAAATCCGCTGCAGTCTACCCCCTTGGTCGATGTGCCTCCCCAGAGGTAGGGTGACCCTGTGAAGGTTTTAGCGAAACGGATCAGTCTCTCCGGCTCGATGCTGGCACTCTCTGCCCACCCTTTGAAATCATCAGTCTCCTGTTTCCTGACCTCTCCGGTCCTGCCGTCAGGCAGCATAACAGTCCGGTTCGCACCTTTCTCCCCTGTCTTTAAAAGGATTACACCGAAGACTATGTCTGAGACTGTTTCCCCTTTGCTGTCAGTTATGACACCGGTGTGCCCCAGGTATATCAGCCGGTCACTACGCTTCCATGCGGCCATCTCCTCATCGCTGAGTTCAGCCACAGGATCATCAGTCCATCCCAGGTATGAATCAGGGGTCTGTACAAGCAGCCACCCGCTGCGCTTGTTCAGTATCTTCACCGGTGTTCCCATCAGTGCCTGTGTTGCCATCTCAGCTGAATGGGCAGGCCTGGTCCTGATATTGCATACGCTTACTGAAACCAGACCCCATGGCTTTTCAACCACGGCCGGATCAGGCAGGAGTGTGATGCTGTCAGCGTAAGTGGAGCCCGACTTCTCAAGCATCTCAATTACAGCGCTTTTTGCTTCGGGAAGATTTGTTTCTCCTTTTGCAGTAAGAATGCCGCCTTCAGACATCACAAGAGTGATATCACAGAGTGATTCGGCATGCTGGGGTACCATTTCAGATGCTATTGCCTCAAGCTGTTCCGTCAGCTCAGCCGGAACGTCCTTGTTCTGACAACCTGCAAACTGAAAGAGAATTAATAATAAGACGAGGTAGTTTAAGGGTTTCATGAAAGTT
>CAZOHL010000136.1:0-6037 GCA_964579645.1 uncultured Rikenella sp.
CCATGAATGCCTTCTTCTTCTGGGCAGCCTGGGCGTGCGTGACGGAACGGCCCGGGTCGGAGCTGACTTACACAAGCAACTGGCCTCCCGATCCGGTTATCGGGAACAAACCTTCTGCCGGCATTGTGCTCTGGACCGGATTCAGCGTTATCATGCTGCTTGTAGGAATAGGACTCCTTGCATACTACAATGCGAGAAACAGGTCTGATGTGATTGATAAGTCACTGCTTCCGCAGGACGACCCCCTGGGCGGACTGAATCCCACACCTTCAATGAAGGCAGTACTGAAGTACTACTGGGTTGTTGTCGGGCTCATACTGCTGCAGATTCTGACAGGGGTGATCACGGCACATTACGGAGTTGAAGGAAGCGGTTTCTACGGGCTAAACCTTGACAGTATAATGCCTTACTCTGTCTCCAGGACATGGCACATCCAGCTGGCTCTTTTCTGGATAGCAACCGCGTGGCTTGCAGCAGGCTTATACATAGCTCCTGCAGTATCGGGGCATGAGCCGAAGTATCAGAGGTTCGGAGTCAACCTCCTCTTCTTTGCACTGCTTGTAATAGTTGTCGGGTCAATGGCAGGCGAATGGATGGGTGTGATGCAGAAGCTCGGGCTGGTGAAGAACTTCTGGTTCGGACACCAGGGATATGAATATGTCGACCTCGGCAGGTTCTGGCAGATATTCCTCTTTGCCGGATTCATCACCTGGCTCTTCCTCATGTTCAGGGCACTGTGGCCTGCGCTGACCAGAAAGTCAGAGAGCCGCGAGCTGCTGATCATGTTCAGCATTGCCACAATAGCTATCGCTGCATTCTACGGAGCCGGGCTTATGTGGGGCAGGCAGACACACCTCTCCATAGCCGAATACTGGCGCTGGTGGGTAGTGCACCTCTGGGTAGAGGGGTTCTTTGAGGTGTTCGCCACGGTGGTGGCAGCTTTCCTCTTTGTAAGAATGGGGCTGCTGAACATTAAATATGCAACCACCGGGGTGCTCTTCGCAACAATAGTATATCTTGCCGGAGGGGTCCTCGGTACATTCCATCACCTTTATTTTGCGGGAACTCCCACGGCAGTCATTGCACTGGGAGCAACATTCAGCGCACTGGAGGTGGTACCGCTTGTATTCATGGGCTTCGAAGCTTACCATAACCTGCAGCTCAGCCGGGCGACGGCCTGGGTTAAAGCTTACAGGTGGCCGATATATTTCATTATCTCTGTCAGCTTCTGGAACCTGGTTGGCGCCGGCCTGTTCGGCTTCCTCATCAACCCGCCCATCGCACTTTACTACATGCAGGGCCTGAACACAACACCGTTGCACGGCCATGCCGCACTTTTCGGTGTGTTCGGCATGCTGGCCATAGGGCTGATGCTCTTCGTCCTGAAGGGACTGACAATAAAATACCGCTGGAAGACAGGGATGCTCAGCGTTGCTTTCTGGACCATGAACGGCGGGTTGATGCTCATGCTGCTGCTGAGCCTGCTGCCTGTGGGAGTACTGCAGACGGTGGCCAGTATCAAGGTTGGAATGTGGTATGCCCGGTCTGCCGAATTCATGCAGGGCGATACAATGGAGACACTGCGGTGGCTAAGGCTGATCGGAGATACAGTCTTCGCCGTGGGTTCAGTTGCCCTGGCACTGTTCGTAGTCGGATTGAAGACAGGATGGTCAATTGACAAAACTCAGAAACTCTACCAGGATTAGTTATCCTGCCGCATAAGGAATTCCCTGAGGGCAACGGCATTGTTGATACTCTGCTCTTTCGATGAATAGAGCAGTGTCAGCGTGCCGTGTGCCCGTTCCAGATCCCTCAGTCTGAGAAGCAGGTCATTCCTGCTGCCGAGCTCCTGCCTGTATCTTTCCCTGAAAGTCTCCCACCGGGAAGGATCATGGCCATACCATTTGCGCAATTCATTCCCGGGTGCAACCTCCCTCATCCACTCATCCCAGCAGGCCTTCTCCTTCGATATGCCCCTGGGCCACAGCCGGTCAACCAGTACCCTGTAACCTTCTCCGGGTTCAGCCTGATCATATATTCTTCTTATTTTAATCATTCCGAAGTTGTTGACCGCATTGAAAACAAACAATAAATGTAGTCATTTGTTTAACACACGGGAAGCGGTTCGATTATCTTCAACAACCCATTATTTCTTTGACATGAAAAAGAAAATCATTGTGATTGGTGGCGGATTCGCCGGGTTGCAGTTCATTAAAAATCTGAAGCCCGGGTCATTTGAAATCATGCTGATTGACAGGCTCAACCATCATCAGTTCCAGCCTCTTTTTTACCAGGTCGCCACCTCGCAGATCGAACCTACAAGCATCTCCTTCCCGTTGAGAAAGATTTTCCAGGACAGAAAGGATGTCACCGTCAGGATGGCCGGGGTTCTGGCTGCTGATCCACAAAACAGATCCGTAATGACTACGGCAGGCGTTTTCGAATATGACTTCCTGGTCATTGCAACCGGAGGCAAAACCAATTATTACGGTAACGATGAGCTCGAGAAACATACCCTCAGCCTTAAAACAACGTATGAGGCAATAAAAATCCGTAATGTGATACTTGAGAATTTCGAAAACATCCTCAATTCGGGCGGCAGTGCAGATGAGGGTCTGTTCAATATTGTGGTTGTCGGAGGCGGTCCGACAGGAGTGGAACTTTCGGGGGCATTCGCCGAAATCAGGAGGGATATCCTTCCGAAGGACTTTCCCGGGATTGACTTTTCAAGACTGAACATTTATCTCCTGGAGGGAGGAAAGAATACACTCGGCACTATGAGCCCGCTGGCTCAAAAATCATCAGAAAAATATCTTAAAGGACTTGGGGTGAATCTCAGAACCGGTGTTTTCGTCCGGAACTATGACGGGTCAACTCTTCAGCTGAGCAACGGTGAGTTTCTCAGAAGCAAAAACGTTATCTGGACGGCCGGGATAACCGGCAACATTATCAACGGATTGTCACCTGAGGTGATAACGAAGGTCAACCGGATAACAGTTGACAGGATGAACAGGGTGGCGGGATATGAAAATATTTATGCCATCGGCGACATTGCCTGCATGGAGACGCCAAAGTACCCGAAAGGTCATCCGCAGGTAGCCAACGTTGCAATAAACCAGGGCAGGAACCTTGCACGGAATTTTAACCGGATGCTGAAAGGCCGGAAGCCTGTGGAATACGAATACAGAGATCTCGGCTCAATGGCTACCGTGGGAAGAAACAAGGCAATTGTAGACCTTCCGCTTGTCAGCTTCCATGGTTACCTGGCCTGGTATTTCTGGATGTTCCTTCACCTCATGCTGATACTCAGTGTCAGGAACAAGCTTATAATATTCATTAACTGGGCCTGGAATTACATAACGAAGAACAGCTCGCTGCGCCTCATCCTGAAGATGGATTCGTGAAAGGTCATTAAACTATGAGTACTTAATAACCTCTGCGGGGCAGCACTCTGCTGCCTCTTTTATGCCATCCTCGTAATCCGAGAAATTTACTCCTTCCTGTACCCTCGACTGATCCGTGACTTTGAATACTTCCGGACAGATCTGTTCGCATGAGCCGCAGGCTATGCAGCCCTCTTCAATCCATACTCTGGTAATTGCCATACTTCATTAAATATTTGTAACCGGTAAAATAAAAACGTAAGATAGTGTATTTGGTCCGTTCATGGAACGGGCCGGTTTCCTAAAAGAACCCGGCCCGTCCGCCTTGCCTGTATTCAGCTGATCCAGCTATTTCACGATGGCCCCGCCCTTGCTGTCACTCTCTACCTCAACCTTGCGGTCAAGCTTCTTGACACTCCTGCCTTTGTTGAACTTGTACGAGTAGGAGAACTGGAAGAAATTGGAGGCATTGAAACCTATAATATTGGTCGATGAAAAATCAGGCGCCTCAGTCTCTGTCCTGTTCAGCTTTACATTCGTGGACAGGGGCAATACCCAGACAACCCCGAGACTGTGATTCTTTATCTGGGTCTGGAAACCCGGTCCGTAGAAAGGATGATTGTAGGTCTTTGAACGTGCATTCATAGTCACCCCGTTATAGTTCAGGAAAGCAAATGCGGTTGTCTTCTTGTTCTTGCCAAAACTGACATACGCCGCCCCTGTCATTGTCCATGAATAATAATCCTTACCGGGTATCGTAAATGTCTGCCCGTCATATTCATTGATATGACCCTTGTAAAACCTCGAATTGAAGTTAATATACCAGAGAGTTGCATTTACCCCGCCTCCCAGTTCGTAGCCGCTGAGCAGGTTATATGGCTTTGTGAACGTGATCAGGGAGTTGTCAGCAGGTGACTGTGTTACACGAAACTCATTCCCCGTCCGGTCTGAGAAATACTCATTGTAAATGTATGGCGAGAAATAATTGCTTCCGAAATTCCAGGTATATGTAAGCTGTAGACGGTCACGGTAATCAGGCCTGAGGTCAGGGTTCCCCTGCGAAATGTTGTAGTTCTGATCCGTCCTGAAATAAGGATTCATCTCATAGATCCCGGGTCTGTTGATCCTCCTGTTATAGGTGAATTTCAGGTTATGGGAAGGAGAGAATTTATACTGAAGATTTACCGAGGGCAGGATACATGTGTAATCGGGCTTTGTAACCGAATCGGCACTAATATGGCTGTTCTCAACCCTGAGAATCGCCTGTGCCCCGATCTTCTTCAGATTGAATGTCACACCCCCGTAGACTGAATTCCTGACCTCTCCATATTCAAACAGGTTGTCAGATTCAACATCGTTTACAGTGAAATCATAACTCATCCTCTGGTAATACAGCTGATACCCGGATTCGAGCCTCGTATTCATACCCAGCGGATGAACATAATTCACCCTGGCGGAATAGTAATCCCTGGTATTCAGGTTCTCCTCATGCCTCGAATAATTGTCAAGCACCGTTACCGAATTATACGGGTAACGTGTGTTTTCAAACTGTTCGTCCTCAATTGATCTGAAATTGTAGTATGTATTCTCCACCGTCAGTTCCTGTACCGGGTTTTTGAAATTTCGTTTATAGAAAATTGACGCAGATGACTCACCACTGTTATAGCCGCTGAGCGTGGAGGTAATTACGGTACTGAGAGGATTTTCACCTTTATACAGGAATGTTTCACCAAGAAGGTCAATGTCCTGCTTTATCGGTTTGTAACTTACGTTCAGGCTGAGGCTGTTCCTGTCATTTATGTAATAATCAAATCCGCTGTTGATTGTTGTCATCGTTACCGCCAGCCCGCCGTTCCCGGAGAGGCTGATTGTCGAGTCGATGGCCGTGAACCGGCTCTCGTTTGTCTGACTGATATCAAGAGCCTGGTAAATATTGAGGGCGGTCAGGTAGAAGGTTATTTTGCCTACGGAATAATCGATGCTGCCCGTGGTCTGGCTTGTAACCTTATTGAATGGCTTCAGGTTGAATCCCACGTTTCCGTTGATTCCGAACCTGGCCTCCTTCTTCAGGATGATGCTGATCACCCCGTCAATGTTTCCTTCGTATTTACCGGAGGGGTTGCTTATGATCTCGATCGACTGGATATCTGATGGCAGAAGCCTTGCAAGGTATTCCTTGTCGCGCTGCCGGCCATCCACCTGAATTATAAAGTTACTGCTCCCGTTCAGTGTCACGTTGTTCTGGTAATCTACGTTGACCTGGGGAATCTTCTTCAGCAGGTCATATCCGTTGGTTGCCGTCCGGGCTACCACCTCGGGGATTGCATAGGTTGTTCTGTCAACCATCTCCTTGCCCTTCAGGCGTTCTCCCACCACCGTTATCTCATCGATGCTGGCCGTGGTTTCAGCCAGGAAGATTGTGTCAACTTCCACATCGGACGCGCCTCCGGCAACAGCTACGCTCCTGCCGCTTGTCTTATAACCGACATAACTGACCCTGACATAGTAGTTGCCGGGTTTTACATTTTCGAGGAGATACCCTCCGTCGCCAAGGGTAATTACTCCGGTGAGCATTGCTGAATCTGGCAGCTGAACCAGCCCCACGGTAGCGTATGGCACAGGAGATCTGTCATTCTCCTGGCATACTTTACCGC
>CAZOHL010000137.1:0-5875 GCA_964579645.1 uncultured Rikenella sp.
TGGGATGATCTGAAAAAACTGACAGGGAATAATTAACTCAATTCATTACTGCGATGCCAAATCCAAAACACAGACACTCCAGTACCAGGAGAGACAAGAGGAGAACACACTACAAGGCTGTGGCTCCCACAACAGCTGCATGTCCGAACTGCGGATCGGCACATCTTTACCACAGGGTCTGCCCCGAGTGCGGATACTACAGGGGTAAGCTTGCCGTCGAGAAGAAGACAACAGCCTGACAGGCTTACCGTTCAAATTCAGTGAACGATGAAAATAGGTCTTGATGCAATGGGGGGCGATTACGCTCCTGATGCTGTCGTGAAAGGCGCTTTTGATGCGCTCGGGCAGTTGCCGTCAGGAGACCGGATTGTGATTATCGGTGACAATGGCCGGATAAGGGAGGTCCTTGCATCAATCGATGCGGATCCTTCTCTGTTTGATATTGTCCCCACTTCACAGGTGATCGAGATGTCAGACCACCCGGCCAAGGCGTTTTCGCAAAAGCGTGATTCATCTATCGCGGTGGGTTTCGGAATGCTCAAGAGTGGTCTCATCGACGGATTTGCAAGTGCAGGGAACACCGGAGCAATGATGGTGGGAGCCAGTTATACCGTGAACGTAATACCGGGTGTTTACAGACCGGCGCTCGCCGCACTCATACCAAACGTCAACGGTAAATCATCAATCATTCTTGATGTGGGGATCAACCCTGACAGCAAACCTGACGTACTGCTTCAGTACGGGATGCTTGGCACCGTCTATGCAAAGCACGTACTTGGCATAACTGAGCCCACGGTGGGCCTCCTCAACATCGGAAAGGAGGAAGCCAAGGGATCTGCAGCAGTGAAAGCTGCACATGAACTCCTGACTGAAACCAACGATGTTCTCTTCAGGGGCAACATAGAGGGACATCACCTCTTCACGGACGAGATGACTGATGTAATAGTGTGTGACGGATTCGTGGGGAACGTGGTTCTTAAAATGGCTGAAAAATTTTACGTTGTTGCAAGATCAAAAGGCATCAGTGACAGCTTTTTTGACAGGCTCAATTTCGAGGTGGTAGGGGGTACGCCGGTTCTCGGCATCAATGAAAACGTAGTGGTCGGACACGGAATCTCAAACCGTACGGCCATAATGAACATGATACTCCAGACACGCGATGTGGTGCATGCCGATCTTGCAGGAAAGATCAGGGAAGCATTCGGAGCATGACTAAAATAAGGGCAGCAATAACAGGCATCAACGCCTGGACACCGGAATACCGGCTCACAAACCAGGAACTCTCCGAAATGGTTGAGACCACCGATGAGTGGATCATGCAACGCGTCGGCATAAAGGAAAGAAGAATCCTCAAGGGAGAGGGCAAGGGTACTTCTGACCTTGGAGAACCAGCAGTAAGAGGTCTGCTTGAAAAGACCGGGACCCGGCCGGAAGATGTAGACCTCCTGATCTGCGCAACAGTTACCCCTGACATGATGTTCCCGGCTACGGCCAACGTCATTTCTGACAAGGTGGGAATAAAGAATGCATTCAGCTTCGACATGAATGCCGCCTGCTCCGGATTCCTTTTTGCACTGCAGACTGCAGCAGCTTACGTGGAGACAGGAAGGTATAAAAAGGTGATAGTGGTTGGCGCTGACAAGATGTCATCAATAACAGACTATACTGACCGGACCACCTGCACCCTCTTTGGTGATGCCGCCGGAGCCGTACTCATGGAGCCTACATACGAGGAGTTTGGGATTATGGATTATATTTTCAGAACCGACGGTTCAGGAAGGAAGTATCTTCACATGAAGGCAGGCGGCTCGGTGAGACCAGCGTCTCATGATACAGTGGGCGGACGTGAACATTATGTATACCAGGAGGGACAGGCTGTGTTCAAGTTCGCTGTCTCCAATATGGCCGATGTGGCTGCCGAAATAATGGAGAAAAATAACCTCGGCCCTGAAGACATCGCCTGGCTCGTGCCTCACCAGGCAAACCTCAGGATCATTGATGCCACCGGAAGGAGGATGGGAATCCCACCCGAAAAGGTGATGATCAACATCCAGAATTACGGGAACACTACGGCTGCAACCATACCACTGGTTCTGTGGGAGTTCGAGAAAAAACTGAAGAAGGGTGATAACCTTGTCCTTGCAGCATTCGGGGGAGGATTCACATGGGGAAGCATTCTCCTCAGGTGGGCTTATGACCCGGCTTAAGGGAAGGGATATTTCGTCCTGACACTTTTCCGGACCTCTTTTTTTCCTCTTCCGGCACAATAAGTATTTATATTTACATGTTAAATAATTTCAGGGAAAAGGGAATAAACAAATCACTATGGCAAAAATAATGGAGACAGACAACGGCACGGCAGTCAACCTCATCAGCCAGGGGACAGAGATCACTGGTGACATAAAATCAACCGGTGATATCCGCATTGACGGTATCCTTAACGGCAACATGAACACCAAGGGAAAGGTAGTCATAGGACCCACCGGCAGGGTAAAGGGAGAAGTGGAATGCAAAAATTCAGAGGTTTCCGGCCTTATTGACGGTAAGATAACCGTGTCACAGCTCCTCAACCTGAAAGCTTCATCCAAAATCAATGGTACCATCATTACAAACAAACTCTCAATAGAACCCGGAGCTGTTTTTACAGGCAACTGCGTAATGAAGGAGGGTGAAAACGGTGGAACAGCAGCAGCCAAACCCAGAGAAGAAGGAAAATAAAGGCAGGGAGGGCCTTGACGCCTACTCCAGATACAGCACCATCGCCATCCAGATGGTGGTCATTATCCTTATCACATCATTCGGCGGAGTCAAACTTGACAAACTCGCCGGCACTGAGCCGATCCTGACGGTTGTACTGTCATTGCTTGGCGTGGCGGCTGCCATGTGGCTCGTAATCAAGGAGGCCTTAAGAAATAAATGAGATGTTCAAACCGGGGGCAGTCAGATTCTATTACGGCCTTTTGATCCTCACCATGCTGTTTATAATCCCGGAAACTGTCCTGGGCAGACTTCATCCCTCTTTTTTTCCCGCTTCTGAAGCCGTTTTTCTCACTGCCGGCTTTGCCCTTGCAGCCGCAATTTCACTTTTAATTTTTTTTAACGGATACTACTCCGACAGGGAAAGAAGTGTTTTTATGACACTAATTGCGCTGGGAGTGAAGATGCTATTCTCTTTTGTGCTTGCCCTGCTTTTTTTTCTCGTCTTTAAAAACGACACAACAGGTTCAGTAATATTATTTTTTATCCTATATTTGGCGTTCACCGGATATGTAGTTCTTACATTTGCCGGTGTCCTGAAAAAGAAGTCAGATTAAAGAAATTTAGCTTGAAAAACAGGTATTTATATCTTCTGGTCCTTGTGCTTGGTTTGCTTGTCGGAACTGTTCCGGCGAACTCTTCAGGAATCACGGATGAGGAGGGCAAAGCGCACGCGGGCGAAGGAGAATTTGATGCTGCTTCATTCATTATGGAGCATGTGGCTGACTCTCATGAATGGCATATTCTGACTAAGAAGGACGGATCAAGTGTGGCCATTTACCTGCCGGTTATAATATATGACAGGGAGTCGGGTTTCCATTTCTTCTCTTCGCGCAGAATTGCCCACGGTCACAGTTATAATGGTTTTGCAATTGCCCATGAGGGCAAGTATGCCGGCAAGATTATCAGGGTTGACCAGGAGGGTCACCATGACGGTTCAAAACCACCTCTTGACTTTTCCATCACAAAGGCTGTCTTCGGGATGCTTGTGGCAGCCGTAATCCTTCTCTGGCTGATGCTTGCCCTGGCAAGGAGATACAGGAAATCAGGAACCGTGGCACCCAAAGGGCTCCAGGGGGTGCTTGAACCGGTAATTCTTTTCATCAGGGATGACATTGCAATTCCGAACATCGGGGATCACAAGTATGCGAAATTCATGCCCTACCTGCTTACAGTATTCTTTTTCATACTGATAAACAACCTGCTGGGGCTTATCCCCATCTTTCCCTTTGGCGCCAATGTGACCGGTAATGTCAATGTGACGTTTGTGCTGGCGCTGTTCACATTCCTGATAACGCAGTTCAGCGCCAACAGGTCACACTGGCGGCACGTTTTTGCCGCTCCGGGAGTGCCTTTCTGGCTGCTGCCGATCATGATACCCATTGAGATAATAGGGTTGTTTTCGAAGCCTTTTGCCCTCATGATCCGTCTGTTTGCGAATATCACAGCAGGACACATTATAGTTCTCAGCCTTGTGACATTGATATTCATCTTCAAGTCAGTTGCTGTAGCACCGGTCTCCATCTTCTTTGTGCTCTTCATGGACTGCATAGAGTTGCTGGTTGCCTTCCTTCAGGCATACGTATTCACCCTTTTGTCGGCTCTCTTTATCGGGATGGCCACAGCAGAACCGGAACATCATTAAACATCAACATATCAATTAGTTATTTTAAAAATAGTTTTATGGAACAAGCAGTAATGTCATTAGCAGCAGTAGGTGCAGGGCTTGCAGTTATCGGTGCAGGACTTGGTATCGGCCGCATCGGCGGTTCGGCCATGGACGCAATCGCACGTCAGCCTGAGGCTTACTCAAAGATTCAGCTCGCAATGATCATCTCGGCAGCGCTTATCGAGGGGGCAGCCCTCTTCGCCATCGTTGTCGCAATGATAAAGGGCTAAGATCAGAAAAAGCCTGCAACGGTTGGTTGCAGGCTTTACAAATGAATTTTTAAAAACAGCATAAAATGTTACTACAAAGCAGTCTTGCCAGTCCCGCCATTGGGACAGTTTTCTGGACAACGCTTATATTCCTCATCCTGCTCGTCCTGCTCTGGAAGTTTGCATGGGGGCCCATCATGAAAGCCGTCAAGGCGCGTGAGGACATGATCAGCAATGCCCTCGATTCGGCCGAAAAGGCCCGTGAGGAAATGAAGGTGCTGCAGGCTGACAATGAGATCATCCTGCGAAAGGCACGCGAGGAGCGTGACAAGATACTCCGCGATGCCCGTGCAGCCTATGACCGCATGATGGCTGAAGCCAAGGAGAAAGGCCAGTCGGAGTCGGATGCACTTGTTCGCAGGGCGAGGGAACTCATCGAGCGGGAGAAGGTGTCTGCCGTTGCCGAGGTGAAGAAAGAAGTAGCCAGGCTGGCAATCGAGGTGGCCTCGAAAGTGGTCGGTGAAACCCTTAAGAGCGATGCCGAGCAGCAGAAGCTGATCGAAAGATATATTAAGGATATCGAAGCTAACAGGAACTGATAACATGAATTCAGCCAGGATAGCTGTTAGATATGCCAGGGCGCTCTTCGACCTTGCACTTGAAAGCAATGCCGTTGACGGCGTATACGGTGACATGAAGGCATTAAACCGTATCTGCTCCATGGATGAGGTAAAGGATGTGATCAGCAATCCTGTTATCCCGCAGCAGAAGAGAAAGGATGTTATAATTGCCCTTGCCGGCAGTGACGCCAGCAAGCTGACGGTTGACTTCATCAGCCTTATGTTCAGTCACGGACGTGGTGACTACCTCGCCGCCGCGGCCCGTAATTTTATTGACCTCACCCGCCGCCACAGGGGTATACGCCAGGTGACCGTGACCACGGCCGTTCCTGTCGATGATGAAACAAAGAAGGAGATGGCTGCCCTGATTGCGGCAGAAAAGGGAGGCACAATCGAATTCAGCGAGCAGATTGATGAGTCAATCATCGGGGGATTTATTCTCAGGGTTGATGATTCATACATTGACGCCAGCGTAAGGAACAGGCTGAACAGATTCAGAAAGGAATTTTCACTGGCAGGGTATGCCGAAAAGTAGTTTATAAGATTCACAGATATGACTAATATTAAACCTTCAGAGGTATCACAGATTTTAAGGCAGCAGCTTGAAGGAGTAAAGACGG
>CAZOHL010000138.1:0-5771 GCA_964579645.1 uncultured Rikenella sp.
TTGACACCTTGCTTCCCGCAGCCTTACTGGCGTTGTGGATGGCTATCTTCTTCCTCACATATGCAGGTACCTCCTCGAAATCCTCGATATTGTCACTCATCGACTGGGTGGAAAGTCCTTCGTTCTTGATTACATTCTGCATGTGCTTCAGCTTGCGGAGGGTACCTTCGTTTCTGTCAGGTGGCGGAGGGGCGGGGCGGGCAGGAGCGGGCGATATGTTGATGTCGCCGTCAAGCTCAAAATCGATAACTCCCTGGTTGATGGCGGCGCCGTGAGGGGGAATGGCCCTGTCAGAAGAACGGGTGGCCCTCACGATATACTGACCGTCATTCTCAGAGGCGCCGTCGGTGTGGCCAGGCTGCTGCTGAGCAGCATTCAGGCTGACAACCTCTTTCCTGCTGTTGGGTTTGAATCCCTCCAGGTCAGCGCTCGCCTCGAAACCGGTGGCAACAACGGTTACACTGATGGCATCCCCAAGCTCCTCGTCGGTAGAGAGTCCCCTGATAATCAGTGCATCATCTGAAACTGTTTCATACACGTAATCAGTAAGCTCACCAAGCTCATCCATAGTTATCTCGTTAGCGCCGGTGCCTGACTTGATGTTCAGCAGTATACTCCGTGCCCCGGTGATGTCATTGGAACTCAGCAGAGGTGAAGTCAGCGCCGCCTCAATGGCCCTTGTGGCACGGTCTTCACCCGAAGCTGTGCCAATACCCATCAGCGCCACGCCTGAGTCACGCATCACAGTGTCAACATCTGCAAAATCGACGTTTATATAACCTGTGCAGGTAATTATCTCGGCAATTCCCTTGACAGCATTCGCAAGAACATCGTCAGCCCGCGCAAATGCGGCTGAAACGCCTTCGTCGCCGTAGATCTGCCTCAACCTCTCATTATTGATAACAATGAGTGAATCGACCTTGTCTCTCAGTTCGCCTATACCGCTTATTGCGAGCTTTATACGCTGATTAAGCTCGGAGCGGAACGGGATTGTAACCACTGCCACGGTGAGAAATCCTGCGTCCTTGCAGGCCTGTGCTATAACGGGTGTGGCGCCGGTGCCGGTGCCTCCTCCCATGCCTGCAGTGATGAAGACCATCTTGGTGTTGCCTGAAAGCGCTTTCATGACATCTTCGATGTTCTCTATTGCGGAAGCGCGCCCTCTCTCGGGCTGACTTCCGGCACCGAGACCCTCAGTGGTTGTCTCACCAATCTGCACCCTGACAGGCACCGGGCTCTTCATAAGAGCCTGGAGGTCAGTGTTGCAAACAATGAAGTTGACATCCTTGATGCCCTTCCGGTACATGTGGTTGACGGCATTTCCTCCGCCGCCGCCAATGCCCAGGACCTTTATTATCGACGACCTGTCTACAGGCAGGTCAAAATTCATCAGATCATCTGACATGGCTTCATATTATTTTGAAGGTGACTCATCAATCTTTTCATCCGTCGCCTCAATGATCTTGTCCCAGATATTCCGGAGTTTATCTCCGAATGACCTCCCGCCCTGCGGACGATCATTGTAGAAGGTTTCCTCCTGCTCCTGCTCCTGTTCAACCTGCACAGGCTCCTCCTTGAGGGGCGGAGCGGTATGCCGCGACTGCTGATGCTGAGTATACTGGTGCTGCTGCGTGTACTGTGGCTGCTGCACAACAGGTTCCTGTTTCTTTTCACCGAAGCGCGCAAATGTCTTGTTTTCTTCGAGGTAATCAAGTCCCTTGAGAATCAGACCCACGCTGGTGGCGTACATAGGCTGGTTGATCTCATCCTTGCCCTTGCCCGTCAGGTGCACGTTGGGATGACCGATCCGGACATCCATCGCCGTTTTAAACTTTACCAGCTGAGGCAGGTTCTTCAGCATGGCACCGCCACCGGTGATGACAACCCCTGCTGTCAGCTTTTCGGCGAAGCCGGAATTCTGTATCTCGAAGTTGACCGCGTCGAGGATCTCCTCCATGCGACTCTGGATTATGTATGCAAGGTTCTTGAAGGAGATCTCCTTGGGCTCACGTCCGGCGATGCCGGGAATGGAGACAACCTTGTTCTCGGGAGCGATGTCACCGATAGCGTAACCGAACTTGACCTTAAGGTCTTCAGCCTGCTTCTGCAGGATGGAGCAGCCCTGCTTGATGTCTTCGGTTACCATGTTCCCTCCGAACGGGATCACGGCCGTGTGCCTGATCACATTGTCATAATAGATGGCCACGTCGGTGGTGCCGCCGCCGATGTCAACCAGCACAACACCTGCCTCCTTCTCCTCATCAGTCAGCACAGCTTCCGACGATGCCAGAGGCTCAAGCACAAGGCTCATAAGGTTCATGCCTGCCTTGTTTATGCACCTCTCGGTATTCCTCGCCGAGGAGATCTGCCCTATCACGATGTGGAAATTGGCCTCCAGCCTCTTACCACATATACCGATGGGATTATTTATTCCCGACTCGTTGTCAACGATGTAAGTCTGAGGGATGACATGAATGATCTCCTCACCCACATCGATGGGGAGCTTGTACATGTCTGCCGTGAGACGGCGGATGTCACTTGCATCGATCTCCGACTCATGTGAGTCACGGGTGATGTAACCCCGCGCCATCTTGCTCTTGATGTGCCTGCCGGCGATACCGACAAAGACATCTGTAAGGACGAGGCCTGTTCTTTCTTCGAGGTCATCGACGGTGGTGCGTATTGCCTTCACCGTCTCTTCAATGTTAAGCACCACACCACGCTTGACCCCTGTAGAGGGCGTGTTGCTAAGTCCGAGGATCTCAATGCCCCCGTTGCCGTCGCTGCGCCCGACAATAGCGACGATCTTCGTCGTGCCGATGTCAATGGCTGCTACTAACTGATCTTTACTGTTCATAATTCACTTATATGGTTGTTCAACAATTATCATTTCCTGTACACATCCGGCTCATTCTCCACTGAACTCCTCCTCTGCCGGCTTGTCTTTTCCTTATTATCTGCTATTCATCTTCTGTTATTTGCCCGGATTGTTTTCTCTTTCTTTTCTCTTCTGCTGTTCTAACAGCTCCTTCTTATCTTCTCCGGTTAAATCAACTCCTTCCTATCTTCTCTGGCAGACAACCTGTCCCCTGTACTCGACATTTACAACCCTGTACCTGTCCCACCCGGCGACGGGCATCGCCTGGCGGTAAAAGACAAGGAGGTTATGCAGTTTCTCCTCATAATTCTCAACACGCCCCAGCTTCACTGTGTGGTTGCCCACATGGGGCACCAGCGTCACACGGCCGTCACGCGTCATGCTGAGCTGATCAATCATCCCGTTCCAGAAACTATCGCCCCGGATATAGTTCACCAGCTCAAAGGCTTTTACCAGATTTTCTGTCTTCTCCGACTCAAATATGCTTGTACCCGTCATCTGCTCTGCATTAAACACCATGTCTATCTCCAAAACATGCAGATTGGGAGTATACAGATTATGTCTCCGCATGATGACACCCTCACGGTCAATGAAGAAATCTCCCCCATAAGATGCCACCACCCTCAGAACCGGCTCACGCTGGTTACCGTAAACATGAAGTTTCCTGTCTTCCGAGATGTAGACCTCTGCCACTTTAAGCTCCTTGAATGCCTTCACTTTCTCTTCAATCTTCGACAACGGTATCTCGCTGATTTTTTCACCGGTGACCCGTATGCCTGTGGCCCTCAGAGCGTTCATTATGTCATCGTCTGTAACGAACTGATGCTTTGACGAGTCGGCAACTGTAATGACCACCCCCTCGCATGTGGCATCAGCAGTCATGGTGCTGATGAACACCGGGGTGAGGAGCAGTGCTGCTCCTGTAATTATGGTCACTATTTTCATCAAAAGACTCATCTGTTAGTTATCAGCATCATTTTTTGTTACTTATCTTTATCAGTCTCATCCGTTCTTTACAGGAATCATTACCTCCAGTTCGTCCCCTTCAGTTCATCATGCCTTTCTATCCTTCAGCATTTCGGTTATCGGTTCAATGAACCTGTCTATATCGCCCGCGCCTATTGTCAACAGCAGGCCCCTTTTCACATTCTCCAGGGCCGGCAACAATTCTTCCTTTGTGACCACCTTTACGTGGCGGTTCCTCATCATCCCGGCGATCATATCAGATGATATTCCAGGGATAGGTTTCTCCCTTGCAGGATAAAGGGTCAGAAGCAGTATTTCATCCAGTTTGTCGAGTGCTTCGGCAAAGCCTTCGGCGAAGTCGCGGGTGCGGGTATAGAGGTGGGGCTGAAAGATGCCGGTGACATTCCTTCCGGGCCAGAAATCGCGTACGGCGCTGACGAGGGCGTTGATCTCCTGCGGGTGATGTGCATAATCATCAACGTAGATGATCTCACGGCCGGAGTATCTTACATCAAAACGACGCCGCACTCCCTGGTAAGAACCTATCGCGCTGCGGATGATTTCAGGAGAAACTCCGGCACACCATGCTGCCGCTGCTGCAGCAGTGGCGTTCAGGATATTGACAATGCCCGGAAGATGGATACGGATATCCCTGACCGGCTCACCCGGGGTAAGTATGTCAAATGTATAGCTCCCCTCCTCTTTTTTTACGGATCCGGCCCTGAATGAGGCCTTTCCGCCCGTTCCGTAAGTATAAATTGTTGCATCACCCGGAAGTGAGAGCGACGAGGCAATATTCTCGTTGAGAATCAGTGTCCCTCCGGGACGGACGCGGTGACAGAACTCACCGTAGGCTTCAACCATCGATTCGGCGGTACCGTATATATCAAGGTGGTCTGGATCAATGGCAGTGACCACAGAGATAAGCGGTGAGAGGTGCAGGAAGGACCTGTCAAACTCATCTGCCTCCATCACAGTATAGCGGCTTTCAGAAAGAAGCAGATTGGTATTGTAGTTCTTGGATATACCGCCAAGGAAGGCGGAACAGTCAACCGGAGAGGAGCTGAGAATATGAGCAGTCATTGTGCTCACTGTTGTCTTGCCATGTGTCCCGGCCACGGCTATAGCATCGGTTTCACTCGAAATAACCCCGAGTATCTCCGCACGCTTGTAAATTGTGTAACCGTTGTCCCTGAAGAAGTTAAACAGGATGCTTTCTTTCGGTATGGCCGGGGTATAGACTATCAGCACCCTGTCGTTTTCCGATGGCTCCGAGAAGAGCACCGGAAGTGAGTCGATGCTGTCTTCATAGGTTATCGAGCATCCTTCCTCCGCAAGCGTATCGGTAAGCGGGCTTTCGGTGCGGTCATACCCGCAGACAACATATCCCTGAGACAGGAAATAGCGTGCCAGCGCACTCATCCCTATCCCTCCTATCCCGAGGAAATAAATCCCTTCTATGTTCGTCAGTCCCCTCATCTGCTTAATTAATTTGTCACTCCTGTGCCTTATCCATCCCTGTTTAATCCGCAGGGCTGGCTTGCTTTTTATCTTTTCACCATTTTTAATACTTCTCCCGCAATCACCTCATCCGCATCCCGGATTGCCATCTTCCTGATGTTCTCCGATAATGAGCTTCGTTTTGCGGTGTCATTTACCAAGTCAATGGCAGTCTTTACAAGCTCATCCTGTGCATCGGCATCCCGCACCAGCATGGCTGCTCCCCTGTTCACCAGGGCCATGGCGTTATGCGTCTGGTGATCCTCTGCCACATTGGGTGATGGTACTAATATCACAGGCTTGGCCACAAGTGCCAGTTCGGAGATAGTGCCGGCGCCGGCCCGGGAGATGTTTAAGTCGGCGGCGGCATAGGCCAGGTCCATGCGGTTGATGAAGCCGGGTACCCAGATGCGGGTGACACCCTGAG
>CAZOHL010000139.1:0-5664 GCA_964579645.1 uncultured Rikenella sp.
TGCGCAGGATGCGCAGTTCATCCCTTCTATGGCAAATGATTTTTCGGTCATCACTTAATTATGTGCAAGACTAAAACAATGCGCCGTCGATAAAGTTGAACTACGGCCTTCATCTGAAGGTAATAATCAGAGGGGCAGGGCAGGGGTGAAGACCGGATCAGGAAACTAATTATTCTGAACCTCGGCGAAAAGGATCATGTAGTTGTGCCCGAATTTTTTTGCACAGTTTGGGCAGTAGGCATAGTGCACATAATAGTCCTTTGCCTTCTTCCCGGTTTCTGAAAGGTACTGATCCATTTCCCTGATGAACTTCGGAACGGCGTTATAGCCGCCATCGAACGTCCTGCTTACGAAGGTGCCGGAGAGTGTGGCATTCTTTTCACCCGGAACATTTTTCTCCACTGAAATAAGGATATCAGACCTGAAGGCTGACGGATCATGAAACAACACAAGAGTGTCTGTTTTTTCCGGTTCTGCTGATCCGGATGATTCAATTGACTTCCACATTCTTGTGATCTTTTTTCCGATCAGTGGCGGAAAAGGCATGTGGAAGAGGGCTGGCATGGAATCAATGACGAATTTCTTGTTGTCCCAGACGAATGTCTTTTTGTCCCATTTTTCCGGTTGGAATTCAGGGCAACATTCCTGGTTCTGTGCTTGTTCATTCATGGCATTAGTGTATTGTTTGTGATTACCCCATTAAACTGCGAAGATATGAAAATGATAAGGTTCACAGAAAGGAAAACAAAAACCAGGCCTTCACTGACGGCCTGGCTTTCCTGTGCTTTGCGGAGAGAGAGGGATTCGAACCCTCGGTCCAGTTGCCCGGACAACGGTTTTCGAGACCGCCCCAATCGACCACTCTGGCATCTCTCCGGACTTGCCATGCCTGCCGGCCATGGCGGCTGCAAATATAACTCAAATTCTTAAGACTCATTTTTGATCACAGAAAACTTAAAATAATTCTGTTTGTTACTTTCTTTGTCAATCTACAATGAGACAATGAAAAGAATACTGATTACCGCACTGCTGATATCAGCATCACTCCTCGCTGCAGCACAGGAGAATACACCGGAGTATGACTCAACCCTGGCCAGGAAACTGGGTGCAGATGAGCGGGGAATGAAATCATATATACTCGTAATCCTGAAGACGGGACCGGCAAAGATAGAGGACAAGGAGTTGAGAGACAGTCTTTTTACCGGTCACTTCTCAAACATGGATAAACTGGCTGAAGAGGGAAAACTGGTGGCTGCAGGACCATTCTACGACAACGAAAGCCAGTACCGCGGACTGTTTCTGTTTGATGTCAGAACCATTGAAGAAGCAAATGAACTGGTGAAGGGTGACCCTACTGTAACCAGCGGAATCTTTATGACCGAATTATACCAATGGTACGGCTCGGCAGCTGTCTCAATGCTGAATGAGATCCATGGGAAGATTCAGAAACGACAACCGTGATAAGGTTTCACGCTGTAATACAGCAATATATACAGATCTTGCAGACTATCTGAAAATTTTTTACGGCGAAATGTAAACTTTCCCCGACTTTAGCCGTCTTTATATAAAAGAGATGTTAAAGTCTCCTTGGTTGGTTTCAGGTAAACACTAAAAAGCCGCTTCATCAGCGGCTTTTTTCTTAAATTCGGGATCTGTAATGCAAAGTACCATAGTCAACAAATACGGCCATGAGAAAGACAGTACTGTTCATCATCGTGATCATGACGCTGAATCAGCTGCAATCACAGGATATTATAAAGATTTCCGCCGATCTTGAGCTGGTGAGAATCTCTAATAATGCCTTCATGCATGTGTCATACGGCGAGGTGCCCGGTTACGGCAGGGTGGCAGCAAACGGACTGATATTCATTGAAGGGCATAAGGCGATTCTGTTTGATTCGCCTTGGAATGATACACAGACTGAAGTACTGATTACGTACCTGGAAGAGGAGATGGGCCTGAAGATGAAGGGCTTCGTCCCGAACCACTGGCACAATGACTGCATGGGGGGACTCGGATACCTGAAGAGCCGGAAGATAATTTCATACGCCAACAGCCTGACACAGCAGATAGCGCGGGAGAAGGGGCTGCCGGTTCCGGATCACGGATTCAGCGATTCGCTTGTCCTCAGGCTGGGCAGGAAGGAGGTTCGATGTTACTTCCCCGGCGCCGCACACTCAACTGATAATATAGTAGTATGGATACCGTCCGAAAAAATCCTTTTCCCGGGTTGCATATGCAAGAGCGCTGATGCGCGAAACCTGGGAAACACAGCCGACGGAGACTTGGCGGCTTACCCCAAAACAGTGGAATGGATTATCAGGAAGTTTCCCGATGCAAAGACAGTTATTCCGGGACACGGTGGATACGGTGGCCCTGAGCTTCTGACGCACACACATTCAATGGCCATTAATTAATAAGATCAGAAAATGTCACAGGGGGAAAAGGAACCTTTGAAAAACAGTCTGGTGGCGATTGGACTTACACCGGAGTTAAGGAGCCACATCAGTGATAATCTGCCGGAAGACACGCATATCGCCAGGGTGATACGCGAGCACCGCGAGCGGTATGCCGTTACTGACGGTGAAAACGAGTATGACGCCGAAATTACCGGCAACATGAGATACTCGGCCGGCTCCCGCAAAGACTTCCCCGCGGTGGGCGACTGGGTGACAATCACTCCTTACGGTCCTGACCAGGCAATCATAAACATGATCCTGCCAAGGAAATCAGTGCTTGCCCGACAGGCAGTAGGGAAACCAGGTGAGATACAGATCATTTCCACGAATATTGATTATGCCTTTATTGTTCAGGCTATCAGCAACAACTTCAATATAAACAGACTCGAGCGATACCTTACAATATGCCATTCGGCGGGAATTGAACCTATCCTTGTACTTAGCAAGATTGACCTCGTAAGTCCGGAAGAGACGGAAGAAGCTGTCAGAATCCTCGCAAAACGAGACAGCCAGGTAAGGCATATCCTGCTCAGCAACGTAACCAGGGAGGGTGTTGACAGGGTGATCAGCATGATGGAGAAGGGCAGATCATACTGCGTAATAGGGTCATCGGGAGTCGGGAAGTCAACCCTGATCAACACGCTCCTACAGAGGGAGGCTCTGAGGACAGGGGCAATAAGCAGCAGTACCAACAAAGGGCGCCATGTGACGGAGCACCGGGAACTGTTTGTGCTTGAAAACGGCAGCATCATAATTGATACACCGGGAATGAAGGAGCTTGGCCTGACCGATGATTCAACAGGGCTGAGTGTCACTTTCCGTGAAATAGCAGATGTGGCAGCGGAGTGCAGGTACCCCGACTGCAGGCATGTCAATGAAGCGGGTTGTGCGGTAATGGAAGCGGTTGAAAAGGGTGACATCGACAGGGATTCATATGAAAATTACCTGAAGATGCTGAAGGAGCAGGAAAGGTTTACAACCACAGTGGCAGAGAAGAGAAGGAAGGAGAAAAACTTCGGTAAGATCCTTAAGGATTATCACAGGATTCAAAAGAAGAACCAGGAAGAATGAGAGGAATTGGGATTTGCGATTTGGGAGTTGGGATTTTTGAGTTTTGATTAAATCATCGATACAGGCATGAGCGGGGAATTGTATAAACGGAGTCTGAATTATCTTGATATCCTGTGCAACAGGATCGGGGAGAGGTGTGTGGGCAGCGAAGGAAACAGGGAGGCAACACGCTTCCTTGAGAAGGAGCTGTCAGCGGCAGGCTGGCAAACGTCGGCAGCTGAGTTTGATGCTATAGACTGGAAGGATGGAGGGGCACGGCTTGAGTGTGACGGCAGCAGCTTTGAAGTTCACACCGGTCCCTATTCCCTCCCATTCAAAGGTAGCGCCACCATGATGGCAGCATCAACCATTGATGAGCTGGAGCACGCAGAGATGAAAGGAAAGGTCGTACTGCTTCATGGTGAGATAGCCAGGGAACAGCTGATGCCCAAACACTTTGTTTTCTATAATCCTGAAGAACACCAGAAGATAATCGCCCTGCTTGAGAAGGGCAGACCGGCAGCTGTCATCGGTGCAACCGGAAGGAACTCAGCCCTCGCGGGAGGTGTTTATCCGTTCCCTCTCATTGAAGACGGCGACTTTGACATACCATCGGTCTACATGACGGAAGAGGAGGGGAGAAGGCTGCTCCCTTACACCGGCCGTAAGATCATCCTCTCATCAGAGTCAGAGCGGATTCCCGGTAAGGGTTATAATATAATTGCGGCTAAGGGACGCGAAAATGCTGGCAGAATTATTGTCTCGGCTCATATCGATGCCAAGAAGGGTACACCCGGGGCCATCGACAATGCCACCGGAGTCATAACCCTGCTGCTGCTTGCAGACCTGCTCAGGGATTATGACGGAATTCATCGGATTGAGCTGGTTGCATTCAATGGTGAGGATTACTATGCCGTTCCGGGACAGATGAATTTCATCGCGTCAAACCAGGAGAAATTTGGCAATATGATCCTTGATATCAACATAGACGGTGCCGGCTATCATGAGGGACCGTCAGCATTCTCGGAATTCAACCTTCCGGAGGAGTTGTCTGCGAAGCTGAAACGAACCATTGACAGTTTCCCGGGAATAACAACCGGCCCGCAGTGGCCGCAGGGTGACCATAGCATCTTCGTCCAGTTCGGGGTGCCTGCCGTTGCAGTGACCTCAGGCTGGTTCATTGAAAATATGGAACACCAGGATGTGACGCACACCCCGAAGGACAGGCCGGAGATAACCGACTGCCACAAACTGGTTGAGATAGCAAAAGCGCTGAATGAATTCATCAGGATGATTTAACATCGTTTTGTATCCGTGCATGTCACATCTAATTGATAACTAGGATAGAATATTGTGCATTAAAACTGACACTAATCCATAACGCAAATGAAAACAAGAATTCTGCTTTTCCTGGTGATTATGCTTCTGGGAAGCCTGACCCTGACATCTGAAGGTCAGACACCTGCTGCACCCGTCAAACCGGCCCTGCTTGTGATTGACATTCAGAACGCATTCCTTCCCATGATCCCTGAGGCTGACAGGGAGAAGGCAATGGCCAATATCGGCTATTATATCTCCCTGTTCAGGCAGCACGGTTACCCGGTTATCCTCGTCTATCATCACGGGGAGGAATACGGGGTGAAGCCGGGAACTGAAATCTTTGAATTTCCCGAAACAGTACCCATAAAACCTGAAGATCCAAAGGTAATCAAGACCTACGGTGACGGATTCAACAAGACAGACCTTGATAAGGTGCTTAAGGAGCGTGGCTGCAATACGCTGTTCCTTACAGGGCTCAGTGCCGTGGGTTGCGTCCTTGCCACTTATGTCGGGGCAAATAATCATGATTACAGGGCATTCCTTGTCAAGGATGCTATCATGAGCCACAATTCAGATTACACGAAGAACATAGAAATAATGTTTGAGGCAGTGGGCTCTGAAGTTGTGAAGATGGTTCTTGAGACCTCGGGAAAGTGATTTACGCACCTGATAACAGGGAGACTGTCAGATACAGGTGAAAAAAAATTCCGGAGAATCTGTCAGTAAACCGGTTACCGCTAAAACACCGTCCGGAGGATCTGTCACGAAACCTGTTAGCACAAAAAAACCGCCCGGAAGATCCAGGGCGGTTAGTGTATAAAAAAAGAACGTGCCG
>CAZOHL010000140.1:0-5520 GCA_964579645.1 uncultured Rikenella sp.
GTTGCGAGGAATCCGATTCCCGAGTTGAAATTCGGTACCGCCTTGTCGAATGAAAAACTGTATGTGTGAAATACTCCGGGAATTGAAGGCCACTGGTTGCGCCAGTTGAGTGCCAGACGGTAGTCTTCCGTTGCTCCTGCAAAAGACGGCGCCAGGTATAGCTGGTTGGCATAGAACTGCGAGAACTGTGGGTCCTGACTATTCGCGAAAAGCGAGAAGGTTAGAAGCAGACCTGTCAGATATTTAGCTCGTAATGGCAAACCGGATCCGATTTTAGTTACACAAAGTAGCTAATTATACGGCCAAACTTCAGGAAGGTTACATCAAATTATATCAACAATCAGCCCATAAAATGGGCAAGATATCAACAAATCCTTCGCAAATAATTATATGTCAATATTTTAAAAGCGTTACATCGCCTGCCATAATAAATTCCTGACCGTTCCGGTACGAGCCCCGGACCTTCCATACATAGACGCCTGGAGCGCACAGTTCGCCTTTGTGATAGCCATCCCAACCCAGTTCGGTATCGCTGCTTTCGAAGACCAGCAATCCGGTCTTGCTGTATATTTTTAGATTGTAATCAGCGACGCCTGCAGCGACCGGATGAAACACCGAACTCTCCTCGTCAGTACGCAGATTGTAGTAACCGCCTGTGGGGCCTCCCTCATTGGGGACGAAAGCGTTGGGGAACCTGATGTACATTCCCCTGTCGGTGAAGAGGTCGCTGACAATGACTGAGTCAGCGCATCCTTCAGCTGACCAGGCAACGAGCCTGACATTGTAAGTACCCATCTCTGCGTACCTGTGTGACGGGTCAGGGAGTGTCGAGCCTATCCCGTCACCGAAATCCCAGAGGTAATCAACCGCACCTGCTGACAGGTTCACGAACAGCACCCTGTCTCCTTCATTCCACGGTTCATCTCTTCTTATCTCGAAGGCGGCTTCAGGCCTTCCATACACCTCGATCACGGTGCCGGCCGATGAGGTCCGGCCCCTCTTGTCTGTTACCGTCAGTGTAACCTTGTATGTACCAGGTAAATCAAAGATATAATCCGGGTTCAGCATGGATGATGTTCCCCCGTCGCCGAAGTTCCACGAGATCTTCTGATAATCCTGCGCGTTACACGAGAAGCTTACATTCAGCGGTACGCATCCGGCGGCAACCGATGATTCCACAGACAGAAAGGTCACCGGTGACGCAGAAGCAATACTCCCGGTGCCTGCGGTGCTTACTTTGACTGTTTCTGCATCATGGCGTCGGTAGTTCAGTTCCGGTTCGCGGCTTACCGGCCTGTCAGAAGCCTCAACGGCTGATTCAGTTGTGACGGAAGATTCATTTACCTGCGGAGATGATGCCTGCACGGAATCGACACCAGTATTCTCACCTTCTCCGGCAATTACTGACTCACCAGGTATCTCAATCACCATCTCCGGCTGCATCCCGGCGCCTGAAGGTTGTGGCTCATCGTCACGGCCGGACAGCAGGATCACTCCTGCAACCGTCAGGGCGGTAATGGCCGCAGTGAGATAATAGACATTGAACCTCGAAAAATTGAAACGGAAGAACTCGAACCGTTCCAGGCGGCGCATTACACGGCCCTCCAGGTCACTGCCGGCAACCATCTCATTCTCTTCCAGCTTGCTGCGGAAGAGATTCTCAAGACCGTTATCTCTTTGTTCTTCTGTCATTTAATTATCTGTCGTGTGCTTTCCTGTTATCTCCTGAAACCAATTCTGCAATTCTGTCATCTTCTGTTCATGAAAACTTTCCCTTCATCCTTGCCAGGTCCTCGAGCTTTTTTCTGAGAATCGCCCTCGCCCTGCTGTATTGTGATTTTGAAGTATTTACGTCTATCCCCAGCATCTCAGCAATCTCATGGTGCTTATATCCGTCAATAGTATAAAGGTTAAAGACCATCCTGTATCCTGGTGACAGTTCACCCAGGACCCTGCAGAGATCCTCGGCATTGTAAAAATCCTCCTCGAAACCGGCGGTACCGGTTTCAGTGCTGACGTATTCATCGATGTCAACCTGGTGTTTGTGCCGCAGGTTCCTGTGATAATACGTTATCGCAGTGTTTACTGTCACTTTTCTGAGCCATCCCCTGAAAGAACCCGTGCCCGAATATTCTCTGACGTTGAAGTATATTTTCAGGAAGGCTTCCTGCAACATATCCTCGGCCTCGGGCCGGTCAGTGGCGTATCTCATGCAGACGCCCAGCAGGTATCCGGAATATTGTTTCCACAGGGCCTGCTGCGCTTTTCTGTTGTGCCTGATACAGCCATCAATGATATGTTGTTCACTCATCATCAGCTGAGCACTACGAGAAGACAAGGGTGACTGGAAAATGGTTGCAAGGGGTGGTATTTTTTTTCAAAATAAGGAAAAAAATGTATTAAATCATGGAATGCTTCTGATATACGTCATTGAAATAAGGGGATTGTCAGGACTATTTTTGAAAGTTGAATTTAAATGTGAAAGATAATCAGATGACCAGAATAATACAGCACCCGATACTTGAGATACCGTGCAACGAGGAGACCGCCTTTAGATATAACGGAGCATTCGTGAACGGGATGAAGGGATTTACAATTGCCGCTGCTCTGCATCAGGCGGGATATCCTGTACATACACACAGTCTTGACAACCGTAACAGGAGCCTGGAGTGCGGTATAGGCAAGTGCGGAGCGTGCGAGATGCTCGTCGATGGCGTGGTAAAGCGCATATGCATCACCCCGGTTGACGGTGTCAGGGAAGTATCTGAGATTCCTTCCGGATACAATCCGGCAACAGCAGTAAAAGCAAACGGCGCCGCGCGGAAGGTATACCGCACCACCGTAGCAATAGCAGGTGCCGGCCCGGCAGGGCTGGCAGCCAGGGAGATGCTGAACAGGCATGGCGTATCGAACCTGGTGATCGACAGCAATGATCACATCGGCGGTCAGTTCCTGATGCAGACTCACCAGTTCTTCTTCTTCGAGAAGGAAAAACAGTTCGGCGGGATGAGGGGATTTGACATTGCGAAGAACCTGGCGGGCGAATCACACGAAGGTATCATGCTCAACTCGACAATTTGGGACATACTCGAGGGTAACCGGATTGCTGCAAAAAACATGCGTACCGGGGAAATATTCTACGTTGACGCCCTGTACATGATCGTCGCCACCGGCGCAGTCCCCTTTATGCCTGCCTTCGGGAACGATGACCTGCCGGGTGTCTATACCGCCGCGGTGATCCAGAAGATGATGAACCAGGAATTCACTCTCCTGGGCAAAAACATCCTTACAGTAGGTGCCGGAAACATCGGTTACCTCACCTCCTACCAGCTGATGCAGGCCGGCGCGAAGGTAAAAGCAATCATCGAGGCGATGCCTTACGAGGGTGGGTTCCCGGTGCAGGCCAACAGGGTCAGAAGGCTGGGCATACCTGTCATCCTTTCACACACACTTGTAAGAGCAATTCCCAACGGCACAAATGACGGGATATGCGGTGCAGTAATTGCTGAGAGCCGCAACTTTTCACCCGTTCCGGGAACGGAAAAGATAATCGAAGGCATTGACGCAATCAACATATGTACCGGTCTTATACCCGACAACCAGCTCCTGATCAAGGGTCGTGAGGTGTTCGGCACGAAGGTGTATGCCGCAGGTGACGCCATGCGCATCGGCGAAGGCACGACGGCAGTGCTTCGCGGTAAACAGGCTGCCATGGAGATCATTCAGGAGATGGGCGTGCGCAGCAACTATAGCGAATATCTCTCATTATCAAAGGAATACATTGACTCACAACAGCATCCGACAAGAGTCATCGAGAACCCGTGGATGCCTGACGAGGCAAGAATGAAAGCCAGGCCGTTCGTAATAATCGACTGTCTTTACAGTTTCGCCTGTAACCCGTGCCAGTTCGCATGCCCTCACGGGGCGATAACCAAAGCATCGCCTGATACCGTGCCGGCTATAGACTATGAAAAGTGCACAGGCTGCCTGGCATGCGTCTACCAGTGCCCGGGCCTGGCGATCTTCGGATACAACACAGCAAAGAACCAGCTGTTCCTGCCGGTTGAATACTTCGTAGAAGAAGGCAGTGAGGTCTGGCTCGTTGACAACGACGGAAAGAAGGTTGGAGAAGGGATCATTGAAAAGGTGATGATGAAACCCAACAGGACCAATGTTGCAAGGGTGAAGGCCATAACACCCATAGGGACTGACATTGTCAATGCAAGGGGTTTCATCGCGAAGGAGAACTACCCGGCATCCGTGACCTTTACCCCTGCTGCCACAATGGAGGCAAAGGAGTATGTCTGCCACTGCGAGGATGTGAAGCTGGAAGAGATAATGGCAGTCATCGGTGACAGGAAATACATATCGGTTGACGAGATCAAGCACACAACGCGCCTCGGGATGGGTCCGTGCCGTGGCAAGCGCTGCATAAAAAGGCTCTCGATGCTTCTCAGGCCTGCGGGGATAGAGATAGTCGGGGATGCAACTCCCAGGGCACCGCTGTCGAACCAGATCACAATGGGAGAGCTCTGCCCGCAGCAAACACCTGAGATAATTGTTACCCAGGGTGATAACAGGAAAGTAAAGGTAGGGGCGCTTGTTGCCGGAGGAGGCATCACCGGAAGCGCCCTGATGCGATACCTCGCCGAAGCAGGGATGAAACCGGTGCTGATAAACCATGACCGAGGTTCCTCATGGCGCAATATTGCCGGGGGAAGACCAAACTTCAGCGTCCCGGAGCTCTCTGACATTGCACGGCATAACCACGAGATCTTCAAGGAGCTGCAGAAAACCGCCGAGACAAACTACCGGGAGATAAAATATGTGACCTTCGCCCATGACGATGCAATGATGAGCCAGCTAGAGGCTTCACTTGCATGGTCAGACGGAGAGATTGTGAAGCCGGCCGACTATGCAGCAAAGATCGCCCCTGGCATCAATCCGGAACTGAAAAAGACCTACAGGGCGGCACTCCTGACCAATGACTGCTGGCAGGCAACACCCGGCAGGGTCATTGACCTTATAAGGCACCTGGGTACAATGGCAGGAGGCATGGTGGAGGAGGACAGCACAGTCACTGCGGTTTCCCGCAACGGAAGAGATTACACTGTAACTGTTCAGAACCACAGAGGTGAGTACGTCGAATATGAGACTCCTCTCTTCATCAATGCGATGGGCGCTCAAGGAGAACAGTTCGCACGCAGCCTGGGGATCTATACAGGCACCTACGGCGTTCGGCACCAGGCTTTCATCACCAGGCGACTGCCGATGATGGGACCGGGCAACACACCGCTGCCGATGCTTATCGACCGACGCAACTACAAGGGATTCATAGCAGTATACGGACAGCAGCTGGGTGAGACCGGACAGATAATCGGTTGTGCATCACCGGCAGCTGACCCTGCTGAAGCGGGACGAAACCTGAAGATAAACAGCAAGGAGTTCATGGAGATAGTGTCAGAAGTATTCACTTCATGGCTCCCCGAACTCTCAACAGCAGGATTCCAGTCACTCTGG
>CAZOHL010000141.1:0-2993 GCA_964579645.1 uncultured Rikenella sp.
CGCCAGCTGGCGGACAACCGACCAATCAGGGTGCAAAAATAATAAATTAATCAGACTAAACAATGATTCCAACTACCCGATCTAGTCAGGGAGCAGAGATTTCATCTTCCTGCTGATAAACCTCGTGGCATAACCGGGACTGATCCTGTACAACATGTTCAGAAACTTTGCGTCCTTGCCAACCATGATCCTGACTTTGTTTCTTTCCATTCCGTCAATTATCTCCCTGGCTGCATCAGCAGCCGGCATCGGATTGAACTTTGAAGTGTCAGCATCCCTGTTCGCTGAACCAGGCACCTCGACACCTGAGTTCTTTGTGATATCAGTGGCTATGGCACCGGGGAAAACGATGGATACATTTACCCCGGTATCAATAAGACCGGCATATAAACCTTCCGTCAATATCTTTACTGCCGCTTTCGAGGCGCCGTATACACACTGTCCGGGAACGGGCAGAAATCCACCCATGCTTGAAACATTGACTATATGGGCCTCGGGACGACTCCGCAATCCGGCAAGAAAAGCCTTAACCATATACAGCGTGCCGAAGAAGTTTACATCCATAACCTTCTCGGCAACCTCGAAGTTGAGATTCCTCAAACGCACAAACGGCTGTATGATCCCTGCATTGTTTATCAGACCATCCACCGGCCCGTGAACAGCAGCCACCTCTTCAGGCAGCCTCGCCACTGCCTGGTTATCAGTAATGTTAAGCACATGCAGAGATAGCTTCTGAGCATTGCTTCCTGCAAGCTCCTTCGTCTTGTTCAGTGCACCCTCACTGAGGTCGACGGCCGCCACCCTGGCACCTCTTTCAAGCAGGCTGAGAACCAGTTCACGACCCATACCGTTACCGCCTCCGGTAACTACAATAGTTTTGCCTTTAACTTTCATACCCTGTATATTGCTTGTTTATCAAAGATTAAACAGCCGCTGGATATGATTGTTCAGCTACAGGGTAAAATAATCCGACACAGCTCTCAACCGGCCGGAAGTATAAGTCACATATTACTTCTTGCCCGGCAATGGAGCAATGCCCGCCATCTCTCCTATCACATTAACAAGGTCACTGCCACCCGGCACAACAATCTTGGAATTGCTCTGCAGCGACGTCTCCAGCGCCTGCAGCTTCCTTAAGATCTGCGCATTGCCAATGAAATACCTCTCTGCTGCCTCATTCACAAGCCTGATAGCTTCAGCTTCTCCTTCGGCCTGGAGTATCTTCGACTGCTTCATCCCCTCAGCCTCCTTGATCTTTGCCCTCTTGACACCGTCAGCAACAGTCTCCGTTGCTGATGCCATGTCAACGGCAGCTATCTTTTCGTTCTCAGCCTTGACAACCTTGTTCATCGTCTCCTGAACATCCTTGGGAGGATCAATCTGCTTAAGCTCAGTACGAACAATTTCAATACCCCAGCCCTTGGTCTCGGTATGCAGCGTGTTGTACAACTCTGCATTGATCTTGCCACGCTCACTGTTGGCCGACTTCAGGGTCATCGTCCCGATAATGTTACGCAGGGTGGTGCGTGCCAGGTTTACAATCTGCCACCTAAAATTGGCAACATTGTAAATAGAACCCTTTACGCTTTCCTCGTCTGCCTTAACCCTGAAATAGACCTGCGCATCAACGCTGGCATTCAGGTTATCATTTGTGATGATCTCCTGCGGCTCTGCATCAACCATCTGCTCGGTCACATTGACACGATAGATCTTGTCAATCACCGGGATAATCCAGTGGAAGCCGGGGTTGGCAAAATGATGATACTTTCCAAGGCGCTCAATAAGAGCACGATGAGTAGGTCTGACAATCCTGATACCCCAAAAGAAGATAAGGATAACAGCCAAAGCAATAATCCAGTAAGTCATGTTTTAAGCCCTTTCATTAGATAGATTATTACGAAGTTATGCAAAAAATGGGGAACAATGGATGTAATACAGGAAATTTAATTGCAGGACAAAAGGGATGGGGGCTGAGGGGGGTGGGGGCTCCCTGTTCTACAATTCCTGATGGTCTACAGCCATCCACACACTATCTACTGCCTGGACAGAACCTCCAGGCACATCCTGGTATTGTGATAGGGGCATTTCCAGAAACCGGCTTTGTCATCATCGCGGTTGACTGTGCCGTCGGAGCGGATGCTCCAGTGCCATTCACCGTTTTCGCGGTCAGAAATATGATTTGAAATGTAGTCAAGTGCACCGGATGAAAGCTCAAGCCAGCTGTCGTCGCCGCTCAGCTGCCAGGCATTGAGGAATCCTACCACGGCCTCCGACTGGACCCACCAGTGCCTGTCGCGGTCAGAGTGGCCGGCGGCGTCATCCTTCTCGTAAAAGAGGCTCCCGTCACCGGCCAGTCCCTCATGTGCCGCAGCGGCTATCCTCAGTGCCAGCCCCTTTACTGTGTCAGCCTCGCCCAGGGCTTCAGCTGCCTCGCACAGGAGCCACGAAGCCTCAATGTCATGACCATACGAGACAATTGTCGAGCGGCAGTTCCACTCCTCGTCAAAGAAAAGATTCAGATGAGAGGTCTCCGGATCAACAATCCTTTCTGCAAATACCTTCACCAGAGCTGCAAGCTGCTGTTTCAGGACCGGATCAGGCCATACCCTGTAGAGTGCAGTATATGCCTCAAGAACATGAAGATGAGTGTTCATGGTCTTCTTCTCGTTGGCATCCTTCTCGCTGAGGCGAAGATCAGCAATCTCACCCCACTCACGGTTAAAAGCCTCGAAGTATCCACCACGTTCACGGTCAAAGCTGTGCTTCTCAATCAGCCGGTACAGTTCAACGGCCCTGTCAAGCGACTCCCTGTCGCCTGTTGCCATGTTGTATGTGCTCAGTGCATAGATGAAGAAGGCCTGTGAGTAAATCTGCTTTTTGGTATCCAGCGGCGAGCCGTCGCTTGACAGGCACCAGTAGGTGCCACCGTGTTCCTCATCGAAGAAGTACCTGAAGATATAGTTGCGTGCCCTTGTGGCCATTTCCAGGTAAAC
>CAZOHL010000141.1:3093-5438 GCA_964579645.1 uncultured Rikenella sp.
GATTCCGCAGAGCGAAATCCGTCCGCCGGGGTATTCATGCAGTAATCAGTCAACCGGTCAACGGATGATACCGCCACATGCATCCTTGTGTCTGAAGATGCGTAGTATATGTATACAGTTCCGTCATCATCGGCAATCCAGCCGTTGGAAAAGAGCACGTTTGAAACATCACCGAACCGTTCCTCCTCCACCGGGGCCATGAAATAGCCTCCCGGTTCAGCAATCACCCTTGCCGGATCATCAAGGGCGGTCATGTACAGGTAGAGAACGTATCGCAGTCCGGCAGCGCATCCCCTTACGCCATGGGCAAGGTGCAGCCATCCGCCGGGGGTTTTTATCGGGTGTGGTCCTTCGCCGTTCTTCAGTTCCTTGATTGTATGATAGTGCCTGAAGTTGATTATCTTCTCATCACCCGGAGCTATAACTGCCCTGGTGATGTCATCGACAAGGGCCCAGCCTATTCCCCCGCCGCTGCCGGCATCGATGAAGCCGTCCTGCGGGCGGGTGTACAGGGCATATTTGCCATTGACGAACTCAGGGTGAAGCACAACATTGCGCTGCTGGCTGGCGGAGACAAGGTCAGGGAGCCGTTCCCATTTCACCAGGTCATGAGTGCGGGCGATGCCGGCAGCGGCGACGGCTGAAGAAAGATCACCAGGGACAGCTTTCGGATCCTTGCGTTCACTGCAGAAGACTCCATAGATCCACCCGTCTTCGTGCCGTGTAAGCCTCATGTCATAAACATTTGTATCAGGATCTTCAGTCTCAGGCATGATGACTGGTTTATCCCAGAATCTGAAGCTGTCAACCCCGTTCGGACTTTCGGCAATGGCGAAGAAAGATTTCCTGTCGTACCCTTCAACCCTGACAGCCAAAACATACATGCCGTTGAATTTCATTGCCCCGGCATTGAATGCTGCATTGATTCCAAACCGCTCCATCAGGTGCGGATTGGTGACAGGATTGAGGTCATACCTCCACTCCAGCGGTGCATGTGCACCTGTAAGCACGGGATATGCATACCTGTCAAAGATGCCGTTCCCGGTTCCGGCTTTATGGTTGCGCCTGGCTATTAGTGCTTCATACTCTTCCTTGAGCTTTGTCAGGCGCGTTTTAAAATTATCCATATGGTTAAAAAATTACTGGTGTTTAAATATGCTGAGGGCCGTCAATTCACTCTGAAAGAGAGTTTCACGAAAGCTGTAAAAACTGATAAAATCCTGCTCACTCGGATGCCCCGGCCAGGGTGCATAGAAATGCCCGGGTCTGTTGTGGGCATTGCGCCATACCAAAGCATATGAAATACGGTGATTCTCGATGGCCGGCCAGAAAGTTGTAGTCCACCACATCGAATCGGGTATGCCTTCATATCCGGCTTCAGTCAGTGCAGCCAGCTTCCCGTGTTCAACAGCAGCCTCAGTGACAATGCCCAGCACCCTGCTCACATTCTCCCTGAATGAATTGTTGCCGGCATCAGGCATCTGGTAATAATCAAAGCCCATGAGGTCAACATAATCATCGCCCGGGTATCGCTCAAGATACTGTCCGATGCTGTCAATATCACCCCCGCTGGAATAAGCGAAGAGCAGGTTATGCAGGTTTTTCTCTCCGCACAGGTAATCGAATGTGAATCTCCACAATGCAACAAACTCTTCGGTTGTGCAGAGATCCTGTCCCCACCAGAACCAGCTCCCCGTATGTTCATGCCAGGGGCGGAAGATTACCGGTATTGCCACACCCTGATCATCCTTCAGTGATGCAAGGAACTCTGCCAGGTTATCAAGCCACGCCCTGAACTCTTCGTGTCTCTCTCCTCCGGGCAGCACCGAGGCCACCACCCTGCCAGAAGACACGTCCCATGCCGTTCCTCCGGTAAGGAGGTTATCAACATGCCAGCTGAAGGTTATAACGCCACCGCGTGACCAGATCCGGTCAACAAATGTCCTCATATCGCTGAAAGGGACAGAATCAAGATTCACCGGTGACCGGTGCTCTATATCTCCCAGGTCCATGCCATAAACAGCAGGGTAATCACCTGTTATTCTTTTTACATCCGATTCCCCGGCGGGGTATACCCATCCGATTCCGTATGAGAGGTCATCCTGGTGACCGAACATAATGCCTTCCCCGGCAGCCTGGTTCAGACCAGCCAGCATTGCGGCAGTCTCCGGTGTGGCTGATCTGTCGGCAGGGCCGGCTCTCCGGCCGTCTCCTGTGCTGCATGAAAGGGTCAGGAGCATGGCAGCGCTAAACAAAAGCAACTTATTCATCTGGAGATCATTATTTTGTAAGTATTGACAGGCGCTTACTGAAATCAGAAATTACGTTTATGGTGGAGTCGGTGT
>CAZOHL010000142.1:0-5424 GCA_964579645.1 uncultured Rikenella sp.
CAAGGTGAACATCAGGGTGCGCCAGCCGCTTGCGAAGATCATGGTGCCGGTGACAGATGCCGGGTTCCGCGGGCGTTTCGAGGCTGTCAGGCCGCTGATACTCGCCGAGGTAAACGTCAAGGATGTTGAGTACGTGGATGATACAGCTGGTATTTTAGTGCGTCGCGTTAAGCCCAATTTCAAGCTGCTCGGGCCGAAGTTCGGCAAACAGATGAAGGAGGCCGGCGCTGCGATCATGGCGCTCACACAGGGCGAGATAGCACAGTTCGAACGGGACGGCTCCTGGGAGCTGAAGCTCGACGGTGCAGCACACCGCATCACAACCGATGAGGTGGAGATCATCTCCGAGGACATACCCGGATGGCTCGTTGCCAACGAGGGTAAGCTGACGGTGGCGCTTGACATCACAGTCACCGAGGAGCTTCTTCACGAGGGTATAGCCCGCGAGTTTGTCAACCGCATACAGAACATACGGAAGGAGAGCGGGTTTGAGGTGACCGACAAGATCAGGGTTGTGATAGAGGATCTGCCGTTTGTCGCCGCAGCCGTGCGGAAACACTCGGACTATATTGCCTCGCAGACCCTGGCGCTGGAGGTCACTCTTGCACCGGCTGCCGCAATCAGCGGTCCCGCCGCCCGCGAGACTGACATCGAGGAACAGATTGTGAAGGTGCTAGTGGAAAAAGTCTGAGGGTCTGAGAGTCTGAGGGTCTGAAAGTCCTGCGGTCCTGCGGTCCTGAATTTAAAATTTATTGACCGTGGGTCATCAAGAATTGTAAATCAGGAAGTTGGTCGTAGACCAACAAGAATTGTATATGTTGGCACCCCCCCTCCGGGTCCGTGGCCGACTGAAAGATGCCGTATTGAGTATGTTTCGTCTAAATGATACTTAAACTTTGAATTATGTTTTCATCTTTCTGACAATTTGATAATTTTTGTAATCACGTTTACAACTTTTTTCATTTTTATCACTTTCCATGGCATTTTCTATCTTTGCCCGGAACAATCATCAGACAACATGTTTTCAGGAATAGTAGAGGAAGCAGCACCTGTGGTGCGGATTGAACAGGAGAAGGATAATATTCACATAACCATGCGGTGCTCATTTGCCAATGAGCTGAAAATCGACCAGAGCGTATCGCACAACGGCGTATGCCTCACGGTGGTAAAGAGGGAGGGCGACACCTACACCGTCACCGCCATCCGCGAGACACTTGACAAGACCAACCTCGGGCTTCTGAAGCCGGGAGATAAGGTCAATCTTGAACGGAGCACCCGCCTCGACGGCAGGCTTGACGGCCATATGGTGCAGGGCCATGTCGACCTGACCGCAACATGCACTTCCGTACGCGAGGCAGAGGGCTCATGGTACTATACCTTTGAGTACGAGCCAAAGTCGCCCGAACACATCACCGTGGAGAAGGGCTCCGTCAGCGTGAACGGAGTGAGTCTGACAGTTGTTAATTCGAAGGACAAATCTTTTGATGTGGCAATCATCCCCTTCACCTGGCAGGTGACAAACTTCCACCAGATAAAGGTGGGAACGGTGGTCAACATCGAGTTTGACATCCTCGGCAAATACATTGCGAAGATTGTAAGGCAGATCCTGGCCAAGGATGGCAACCAGGCCACAGACCTTATAGAATTGTAGCACAGAATAATCGTAGCAACCACGCAGGTCGTAGACCTGCAAGAATTGTAACCCGGAACACCCCCCCTCATCCCTTTGACCTCAGTTCAGAGATGGTCCTCCGGGTTTGCCAATGCAATTTCGTTACATAACATTTGCTTTTATTTCTATTTTGCACCATTTCTGTTGCATTACAGAAATAAAGCAATGATCACCCTTTGAACCATAGGCTGTAGACTTGTAATTATTAAAGGATGTAACAATTTATATCTTTGCATTTCCAAATGGTAATGAGTAATAGAAAGATAATAGTTGCAATCACCGGCGCCAGCGGGGCAGTATATGCAGTGAAACTGCTGGAGAGGCTGCGCGGACTGCCGGAGCCACCAACGGAAGTTGCTGTCATCCTCACAGGCAACGCCGAAGAGATAATGCTCTACGAGACCGGCACCGGTTACACACCCTCAGGCACTGAAAGGCTTTGGAACAATAAGGACTTTAATGCACCCTTTGCTTCGGGATCTTCATCATATGACACCATGATCATATGTCCCGCCTCGATGGGTATGGTGGGGCGCATCGCTCACGGCGTCTCCGACGACCTCATCACCCGTGCTGCAGACGTGATGCTGAAGGAGCGGCGCCGGCTCATACTTGTGCCCCGCGAAACCCCATACAGCCTCATACACATCAACAACATGAAGCTGCTCACCGAAGCTGGCGCCATAGTCTGCCCGGCCACTCCCTCCTTCTACAGCCGTCCGCAGACAATTGATGAACTCGTGATGACTGTGATCGACAGGGTGCTGACACTTGCAGGCTTCAATATTGATACTTACAGGTGGAACGAGGAATATAATACCAACACATAAGTACGGGAACCAACAAACCGGACCAAACCGAGGACAGAACAGAAACCGATTATCAGGGAGCCGGATCAGACAAAGCAGCCGGGAAAAGACTTACTATAAGCACATTCAATTGGAACAGCCAGCACTTCACAAAAGAATAAAATCCCTCTTCCGCAGGCACCACCTGCTGAGCATAGCCACCGTCAGCGATCGGGGACCCTGGTGTGCATCGTGCTTCTATGCCTGGGACGAGGAGAACAACACACTTGTCATCACCACCGACCCGGTCACAAGGCACGGTACGGAGTTTCGAAGCAATCAGCATGTTGCCGGCACTATCGCCCTGGAGACGAAACGAATCGGCCGCATCCGCGGCGCCCAGTTCACCGGTACCGTCAGCGAACCCTCCGGCGAAGACCTTCGCCGTGCGAAATACATCTACCTGAAACGGTTCCCTTACGCCGCCCTGGCGGAAATCCACCTGTGGGTCATAAGCCTTGACCATATCAAGCTCACGGATAACAGGTTAGGATTCGGACATAAGGAGATCTGGAATAGTAAATAAATGTCTTGCAGTCCTGCAGTCTTGCGGTCCTTTTAACGGGATGATCTCAGGTATTTCATGAGAAGGGATGTTCCATTGATTATCTTCTGACATAGATTTCTTCTCTCATCTGCTGTGTCAGCAGATACATACTGAAGGTCTTCTGCGATATAATACATACTTTTTACTTCACCGGATGAACCTCTTGAGATGTTCAGGAACTGCCTGAATTCAGCATCAGAATTCCTGCTAAATCCTTCAGAAATATTATTCATTATTGAAATCCCGGCACCACATACCTGGTCCCTGAATGTAAAATCTCTGCAGTTCCGAAAATCCTTGTATATCAGACTGACCAGGCGTCTTGATAAAACCCAGATCTCCAATTCTTCAAAGTCTTTGATAGTTCCCATATAAGCACATTTAAGAAATACAGCATCATAAATTTACAAAATAATCCCTGACTGCATGACCGCAAGACTGCAAGACCGCAAGACAATTCTTTTAGTAACTTTGTTACCCCATGATTGACCACTCCACAATAGAACGGATCTTCGACGCGGCGCAGATAACCGACGTCGTTTCCGAGTTCGTTTCGCTGAAGCGAAGAGGAGTCAACATGCTGGGTCTCTGTCCGTTCCATAACGAGAAGACTCCCTCCTTCACAGTCTCGCCCGCCAAGGGCATATTCAAGTGCTTCGGCTGCGGCAAGGGCGGCAACGCCGTCAACTTCATCATGGAACACGAGCACCTCTCATACCCCGAGGCGCTCCGCTGGCTGGCAAAGAAATATCACATCGAGATTGAGGAGAAGGAGGTCACCCCCGAGGAGCTCGCCAAACAGAATGAGCGCGAGAGCATGCTCGTTGTCACCCAGTACGCCACCAAGCAGTTTATCGAGAACCTCTTCCACGGCCACGAGGGGATGGCCCTCGGCCTCTCGTACTTCCGCGAACGGGGCTTCGCCGATGCCGTCCTCCGCAAATTCGAGGTGGGCTATTGCAACGAGCGGCGCGACGACTTTACCAAAAAGGCCATCGCCGCAGGCTACAAGAGTGAGTATCTGGTCTCCAGCGGCCTCACTATAGACAGGGAAGGGTATATGTTCGACCGCTTCGCGGGACGGATCATGTTCCCGATACATTCCCTGTCAGGGCAGGTGCTGGGTTTCGGCGGCCGCATAATCAAAACCGACCCGAAGGCAGCCAAGTACGTCAACACCCCCGAGACCGAGATCTATCACAAGAGCCGCATCGTCTACGGCATCTTCCAGGCACGCCAGGCAATAATCAAAGAAGACCGCTGCTACCTCGTTGAGGGTTATACCGACGTGCTCTCGATGCACGAGTCGGGCGTTGAGAACGTGGTGGCAAGCTCCGGCACCGCCCTGACGCAGGAGCAGATACGACTCATCAAGCGGTTCACTCCCAACATCACAATGCTCTACGACGGCGACCCGGCCGGCATCAAAGCCTCGCTGCGGGGCACTGACATGGTCCTCGAGGAGGGGATGAACGTCCGCATAGTCATGCTGCCTGACGGCGAGGACCCCGACTCATATTCCAAGAAAACGTCCGACGAGCAGTTCAGGCAGTACCTGAAGGATAACGAGACCGATTTCATCAGGTTTAAAACCAGGCTTTTGCTTGACGAGGCGCAGAGCGATCCCGTCCGTCGTGCCAACCTTGTCCGCGAGGTGGTTCGTTCGATAGCCGTCATCCCCGATCAGATCACCCGCACGGTTTACGTGAAGGAGTGCAGCACCCAGCTCGGAATGCCCGAGGAGGTGGTGCTTGACGAGGTGATGAAGCTGCGAAAGCAGTCAAGCTTCCAAAACCGCAACGCATGGCCGGGGCAGGAGACCGCCGCCGGCAACCTGGCGGACATGACCGCCACAACAACCACCGCTCCGTCACAGCGCCATAGGAAAAAGGAAGAGACATCATTCTATTCTGAAAGGGAGGTGATCCGGATGCTCATCCGCTACGGCTCGGAGGTGCTCACCCGCCAGACCGACAAGGAGACCGGCACGGAAACAGTCACAACAGTGGCTGATTATATAATATCCGAGATAAATGAAGACGGACTGACGTTTGATGATCCGGTCTTTGCGGCGATGTATGACGAGATCACCTTCTCTGTCACCCAGGGTCTCATTCCTGGCGACAGGAACTTCGTGCACCATGCCAATCCTGCAATCAGCGCCGTCACAGTTGACATGCTGACCGAAAAGGACACCCTCAGCCGGATATGGGGAAAACACGGAGCTTATGTCGAGACGGAAGACATGAAGATTAAGGAGATTGTTCCCGATTCGGTCCTCAAGTTCAAGGGTGACAAGATAAAGATGATGCAGAAGGAGATACGCAAAGCGATGGCGGAGGCGGCCGGTGACGATG
>CAZOHL010000143.1:0-5093 GCA_964579645.1 uncultured Rikenella sp.
GAAAGGGTAAGGGAGGAGTGTATTCATGAGGTAATGGATATCTTCTACAGCAAAGAGTATGGCCTGATACTTGAGAACGTGGCTCCTGACGGTTCATTTTCAGACTCTTTTGAAGGGCGGTTGCTGAATCCCGGGCACGCAATAGAAGCCATGTGGTTCATGATGGACCTCGCTGAGATCAGGGGAGATCAGGAGCTTGCAGCCAGAGCCACCGAAATCACCCTCGAGACACTTGGCAAAGGCTGGGATGAACAGTACGGCGGCATCTTCTATTTCCTTGACATAAAAGGATATCCCCCGCAGCAGCTGGAGTGGGATCAGAAGCTCTGGTGGGTGCATATCGAGACCCTTATTTCCCTGGCAAAGGGTTACAGGCTTACCGGAGACAGGCGCTGCCTCGACTGGTTCGAAAAGGTTGATGCTTATACCTGGAGTCACTTCCCTGATCCTGAATTCGGAGAGTGGTATGGTTACCTTAACCGCAGTGGAGATGTGCTGCTGCATCTCAAAGGCGGAAAGTGGAAAGGGTGTTTCCATGTCCCGAGAGGCCTGCTCCAGGTCTGGAAGACCCTTGAAGATATTGAAACGGCACAGATTGCACGATAATGAAAGAGACCGTAGCTGAAAGAAGGTATGCCTGGGTAGTGGTGGCGCTACTCTGGGTAGTTGCATTGCTCAACTACATGGATCGCCAGATGCTTTCAACCATGAAAAATGCCATGATGGTTGACATCATTGAGCTGGAGAAAGCTGAAAACTTCGGCAGGCTGATGGCGGTATTCCTCTGGATATACGGGCTGATGAGTCCCGTCGCAGGAATCATCGGCGACAGGCTCAACAGGAAATGGCTGATCGTAGGGAGCCTCTTCGTCTGGTCAGGGGTCACCTTCGCCATGGGCTATACCCAAGATTATGATGTTCTCTATGCCCTGCGCGCTGTAATGGGTGTCAGTGAGGCTCTTTATATTCCTGCAGGCCTTTCTCTTATTGCAGATTATCACCAGGGATCCACGCGATCACTGGCCGTAGGTATCCACATGACCGGCCTGTACATGGGGCAGGCACTGGGTGGCTTCGGGGCCACAGTCGCCGAAAGCCTTTCATGGCAGAAAACCTTTCACTACTTCGGTATAGCCGGAATAATTTACAGTGTAGTACTTATCATACTGCTTCGTGAATATAAACACAGGGAGAAGGTACGGAAGCCGGCAGGAGAAATTTCAGGACTGAAGCCTTCTGCAGGGGTATCGGGCATCAGGTCGGTTGCATCAGGGCTTTCACTTCTCCTGGGGATGGGTAGTTTCTGGATGATCCTTTTTTATTTTGCTGTACCCAGTATTCCCGGGTGGGCGGTCAAGAACTGGATCCCGACCCTGTTCTCATCGAGTCTTGGCATAGAGATGCCGGTAGCCGGGCCCATGTCAACAATCACAATTGCAGCATCATCCCTTGTAGGTGTCATCTTCGGGGGAATACTCTCTGACAGATGGATTTTGAAAAACCTGCGCGGACGTATCTATACAGGAGCCATCGGACTCTCACTTACAATTCCGTCGTTGCTCCTGATCGGGTTCGGGCACAGCTATCTTTGGATAATAGGAGGCGCAGTTCTCTTCGGAATAGGTTATGGGATGTTTGATGCCAACAATATGCCTATTCTCTGCCAGTTTGTTTCGCCCCGGCTCAGGGCAACGGGTTACGGCCTGATGAACATGACCGGGGTCTTTGCCGGTGCATTCATAACCCGGTTGCTGGGACGCTCGATGGATTCGGGGAACCTTGCCAGGGATATGGCGCTGCTGGCAATCCCCATTCTGTTGGCTGTCATACTGCAGCTCATCGTATTAAGGCCTGTTTCAGCAAACATGCAGTCCGAAGACTGAGAATTACCGGAATCCTGCATTCGTTGCCTGACAATCCCTGTACCAGCGTTTGTTAAAGCAGTGTTGATAATTATTACCGCCTGTCAATCAAAGGCACGAATGCAGATTAGTATATTCATTTCCGGAAATATCTGCTTCTCATTTTTAACATGCAATTCCGGGCCATTTGTTTACGTTATTATTTAAGGTCACAACGGCCTGAGGCTGATGTGAGAACTCCTTTCACCTTAAACCTGATTCAAAAATAAAGTGTATCGCACATACTCAGCATCTATGTTAAGACGATTTCCCTTTCAATTTGTGCTGACTGTATTGCTGTTGTCCGGATCCGGCACAACGGCATTGGCACAGGGCTGGACATACACCCTGACAGTTCAGCATTCGGGACCTGGTCCCTGTATACCATTCCCTCAATTACCTCCATTTGCTTACTACACAAAGGAAGCATGTGAATACAACCGCCAGATGGAACTCGGCAACAACGGTGAGGACTATTCTGCCTACGGCGATGGCAGTTGCATCCTGATAATCACCGCTACCCCGTGTGTCGGATCTGACATTGGACCGGGGGCCGGAGGAAGCTCCCTGGCAGGGAATCCGGGGAATGTGAATATTACCGGACTGCTGACAGGTAATGCTTCGTTTTCTCCCCATGACACCAGGGCCATTGAGAACTGGATCAATGAATTTATGCAACGGAACAGGGCATACGGCATTCCGGCAGAAGGAATGACTCCGATCACATCTAGCGATGTTCCGCTTACCGGTAATGCCGATTTCGACAGGTTTTACACCGAACAGATGATCAGGTTCGAAAAGCCGGAACAGGGTGGAACGGTGTACCTCAACGAGGGTCAGACCATCATAGACCCGAACGACCTGAAAGAGACAGGCAATGCCGCCCGGGCAGATGCCGGAACAGTTACGTTCGTATCAAATGAGTCCAGACCGGCACCGGTTGTACCGGCACTGGGTACTTCAAACGGGGCGCTGGCTGATTACAGCTTCAATGGGATTTCTTACGCTGACGCAGGTCTGGACAGTAAAAGTACTCCGGGAGCTTCATTCACGGACAAAGCTCTTGATCTGATTAAAGAGCTGGCAACCAATCAATATGCCGAATGGGTCGGAAACCTTACCAACGAGATCTGTACAAATGCATCAGAGGTTGCCAGCATATTGGGTAACCCGGATGTCACCTCACTTTCGCCTGAAGAAATGCAGAGGTATGATGAAACTACAGCGTTGTACAAGGCAAGTGTCACAACAGTCACTGAGGGCCTGGCAGGTGAAGCGATAGGAACCATAGCAGATAAATCTGTTGAGGCAGTGGAGTACGTCGGCGAAAAAGCGAGCATAAGACTTTGTAAAAGTGTGGATCCTGATGTGGTCGGGGCTGATTACAGGGATGGTCTTGAAATTGGCAAGGCTGTCATGGAATTATCCTCAAATGTTCAGAAAGTATGGGGACTGTTCACCAACAATAATAAGTAACGGGTATGGAATTATTCAGGAAAACGGTTCTTACCTCTGTATTGGTTGCCCTGGCTTTGAACGCCCATGGAGCAATATCCGGCGATGACACCCTTCGGTATGATATTCTCATGAATAAGCCAATGCTGAAGGAACTGAATGTTCATGATGCTTTTACGGGCACGATGGATATAACTGCGAAGAGGCTAGTCCTGATATCTTCAGCCAGCCAGTTTTACCTGGTTGGATGGGGAGGATTGGTCCCTTTCGGGAAGCCTGTGCAGGGTAGTATTGATGCGTTTGCCTTTACGCACGACAGCGTGCTGATGGTAATCCGGAAAAACGAGCTTTGCTGGTTCGATTCTGAAAACAGGCTTTCTATGCTTTACAGGCTTCCCGACGAGGGAATGGGCATAAGCAGTGGTGACAGGGTAATGTATCTCTATAATGCCGGTGGCATAGCGGATAAATATGCCCTCTATGTTATTGCCCGGGGAGGAGTGTATTCAAAATTACTGGAAATGCCATCACCGATAAGCGGGGTGACAGAAATGGGAAACTATTTACTGTTCTCTTCCGGAAGCATATTGTTTGACTTTGACCTGAAGACCAGGGAGCTTAAGGCTGTGACAGTTCTTCCTGCGGAAAAACAGATTAAATCATTTACCGTTGATAAGACGACAGGCAGGATTTACCTGTCTGCAGGAAAGGAGATATATGCCCTGAAGGACAAGGGGGCAGTTCTCATTTCTGATGATTTGGGCGGCACTCTGAGATTCTTCGGAGACGGGCTTATGGTTTTCAACCCGGAAGAGAAATCAATAATCCGGATAATCGGACTCGAGGATGAGATTACTGCCGGCACAGCTGAAAAACCTGTGTCTGAGTCCAGGCAGACAGTGAGTGTTCTTAAAAACTCAACGGTTGTAGATCTTGTTAAGAACAATCTCTCAGATGCGCTGATAATTTCCCTAATCAGGCGTGCCAAAGCTGACTTCACCCTGACAACCGATGATGTCATTGACCTGTCAGGCAAAGGAGTATCACCGGCAGTGATCATGGAGATGCGCCAGGCAATGAATCGTCAGGCATCCGAAATTCAAAACAGGTAACATGAAATCAATCAAATCAATGAGAAAACATATTTCCCTGATATTGACCGGATTGTTGGTTGCAGTCGCGGTCTGTGCACAAAATCCGGAGACCCTGACAAACGGCTCGGTGGTTAAAATGTCAAAGGCAAACCTGTCAGATGAGCTTATTATCGATATGATCAATAACTCGCCTGCTAGATTCGATTTAAGTTCAGGTGCCCTTAGGAGCCTTGAGGGCGAAGGTGTCTCAAAGGCTGTAATTGAGTCTATGAAGAGGGCATCATCAGGGAAGACTGAACCCGCCGGGGCGGAACCTGCAACAGGGAATAAGCCCGTCAGCGCAACAGTAACTGCTGTTGAGCAAAATCCGAAACCGCCGATAGTTTCTTCAGTTGAGGAAAATCCGGAACAGTCAGGCTGGGTTCCGTCCGCGACAGTGGGGGAGATCTCCGTTGAAGCTCTTGGCTATACTGCTCCGCTTACTGAACTGATCAAATTCTATGTAAACAAGTACGAAAGCACCGAACTTGCCCTGTCCGAATGGGACAGGCAGGTGAGGGGATACATTGCTGACATCAGGAAGGTCAAGGACCAGATGCTGCAGGTTGAAAACGAAATGAGATCACTGAAGAATGCTGACACC
>CAZOHL010000144.1:0-5080 GCA_964579645.1 uncultured Rikenella sp.
GTATATTTGAAAACGACAAGTCGAAATTAACCATTTAAAAATTTTAGAACATGGGAAAATTTGTTATCTCGAAGAGGAAGAACGGTGAGTTTCAATTCAATCTTCTTGCCGGCAATGGCCAGGTTATTCTTACCAGTGAGGGTTATGCCTCCAAGCCTTCATGTATGAATGGCGTCAAATCAGTCATGAAGAATGCTGGTGATTTAAAGAAGTTTGAATCAAAGGTGGCCAAGAATGGCAAATTCCACTTTAACCTTAAGGCTGGCAACGGCCAGGTGATAGGAAAAAGCGAAATGTACGAATCAGAAACAAGCCGTGAAAACGGTATCGCCTCGGTGAAGAAAAACGCTCCCGGTGCAACCATTGATGACCAGACCAAAGCTTAGTTACTTATTCCTTTCGCAGACTATTTTACCGTCTGTTATCGTATAATCTGATTTGACTGACATAATCATCTCCTCAGGGGTATTGAAGATATTTTCTGAGAGGATGGTTATGTCTGCTAAATACCCCTTCCTTATCATCCCCTTCCTGTCTTCCATGAACTGGGCATATGCTGCACCCAGGGTGTAATATTCGATGGCTTTCTCCATTGTTATCTTTTCCATCGGGAACCAGCCGTCACCCTCTTCTCCTTTACGGTCCTTGCGTGTCACTGATGCATAGAGACCCTCCATAGGGTTGAGGGGCTCAACGGAGTAATCGGTTCCGAAGGCGAGCCTCGCACCGCTGTCTGCCAGGCTCTTCCAGGCATATGCCCAGCGGCTTCTTTGCGTTCCAATCCTCTTCTCAGCAAACCGTTTGTCAGTGATGCAATGTGTGGGCTGCATAGACGCTATCACACCCAGGCCCGCAAACCTCGGTATATCTTCTTCTGTAAGTATCTGGGCATGCTCGGAACGGTGCCGGCTGTCACGCACGCCGTTGACCCCGCGGGCTTTTTCGTAAGCATTGAGTATCCAGTTGTTGGCCTTTGGCCCGATTGCATGGATCCCTATCTGGAATCCGCGGCTGTCGGCGGCGAGTACTCGTGCTTCAAGCTCCTCGTAGCTCATCTGGGGAAGGCCGCTCTTGTCTGGCTCATCGGCAAAAGGCTCAAACATCATTGCAGTGGCAGAACCCAGTGTGCCGTCCATGAAATCCTTCAGGTAACCAAACCTGATCCAGTCGCCAGATGCCGGATATTTCTGCCTGAGGGCTTCATACCTGTCAAGCCGTTCCGGGTCGGCGGTGAGCTCGCCTCCTATGTCAATTCGGCAGGTGAGTTTTCCTGCAGCCATGATTGAATCATACATGTCAAAATCAGCACTGCCTGGTATCTGGATGCTTGTTATGCCATATTCAGCTGCCTGTTGCAGCGCAAGGAGATAGCCCTGCCACTCCCGGTCACGCTCCTCTGAGGCTGTACGCTCTACCTTCACAGCACCGGTCTTTATCAGTGACATGGCACTTTCCTTTAGAATTCCGGTGGGCTCTCCCGTGACCGGGTCATGCATTATCTCGCCTCCGAATGGGTCAGGTGTGTAGCGGGTTATGCCCGACTGCTTCAGAACAAAACTGTTAACCAGTGCACTGTGGCCGTCAGTGCGCCTGAGCACAACCGGATTGTCAGGTGAAACGGCATCTATCAGCTCCTTCGCAGGCCATTCACGGGTGGTGAACATCTCATGCTCCCAGTGACCGCCATAGATCAGCTGACCCTTCTGTGAACGGGCCACCTGCTCACGTACCTTCTGAGTTATGACGGCCGGGTCACTGACATACCTCAGTTCAATGTAGTCAGGGTCCACCGGGCCGAAGTGAGCGTGGGCATCATTGAATCCAGGCATGACAGTCCGCCCGGCTGCATCGATCACCTTCGTTGATTGCGGGTCAACATACCGGCTGATTTCCCTGTCTGTACCCACTGCAACTATCCTGTTCCCCTTTATAGCAACAGCTTCAGCATGCGGATTGAGTGAATCAGCAGTAAAAACCACCCCTCCGGTAATTACTATATCAGCCTTCTCTGACTGTCTGCAACCGGTGAAAACAATGATTATAAACACCGCAACCATCAATATTCCCTGTTTCATAGCAACGATTTTAATAAAACCTGTGCAATATAAGAAAATAGGCACTATTTTAGTCGCTCATTAACCTGTGAACATTAACTCCAATTAGCAAACTCATGAAAAACAAGGTCATTCCGCCGGGTTACCTTTTCACCAGGCGCTATTCAAATTATGTTTTCATTCTCTTGTTTCTCCTCTACCTGTTCGATTACGCTGACCGAATGGTTGTCAGCTCAATGTTTTCATACATTCAGGCTGATTTGGGAATCAATGATTTCCAGTCGGGGTGGCTCGTTTCGATCATTTATCTTACGATCGGGCTTCTGACCTTCCCGGTTTCCCTTGTGATAGACAGGTGGAGCAGGACCAAAACTGTGGGTATTATGGCCATTGTATGGAGCCTTGCAACCCTGTTATGCGCCTTTACCGGCAATTATGTCCAGCTGTTCCTTGCGCGGGTGCTAATCGGCTTCGGCGAAGCCGGATATGCTCCGGGCGGAAGTGCGCTCATTTCCGGGATGTACCCTATTGAAAAACGTTCAAAGATGATGGGCCTGTGGAATGCGTCAATTCCTATTGGTTCCGCCATCGGGGTCACTGCAGGGGGAATAATCGCAAGCTCCTGGGGCTGGAAACATGCATTCGGCCTGGTTGCTATCCCTGGGCTGTTCATTGCCATCCTGTTCCTCTTTGTAAAGGATTACAAGACTGTGACGCTGTCAAAGGTGGATGAGTCCAACCAGAATGTCAAAATGGAGCGGAAGGATATAATAAAGGAGTTTCTTCGCAAACCGTCGGTCATTTTCACATATTTTGCAATGACAGCCATTGTCTTCGTGACGACGGCGCTGCTTGTATGGCTTCCGAAGTTCTTTCAGGTAACCAGCGGGATGGATCCGAAGAAGGCAGGCAGCCTTGCCGGAGCCGTGATGATGCTGGCACTCGTGGGAGCACCGCTCGGAGGATATATCATAGATGCATGGAGGAAGAAAATGCCGACAGCCAGGATGATCTATCCGGCAATTTCAACCATTTTCTCGGCGTTCCTTCTTTTTATGGCCCTTTATGTCTTCAGGGGTACAATGCAGATTATCACGCTGTTTATCTTCGGGATTTTCATCATGCAGTTTATAAGCGGTGCAGCTGCTGTAACCCAGGATGTTATCCACCCGGGATTGCGCGCAACCTCGTATGCGATTGCAGTGCTGGTACAGAACCTGCTCGGTTCATTCACGGCACCTATAGCCCTCGGGCGAATATCTGACCTGACAAACATTCAGACAGCAGTAAGCATCCTTCCTTTTTCACTATTACTGGGAGGATTGCTGTTCCTGATAGGGGCAAGATACTACCTCAAGGATATGAACAAGGTGGCACATGTGACACTGGAAGCTCAATAATCAGGAACTGTTCAATTTACCCCGGGCCAGGTGGTGTTCCGCACGGGCATTTGCATGATGGAAGCTGTTTTAAATTTATTATAGTAGATTTGCAGATCGAAAACCAAAGAAGATGAAAGAGCTTTTGCGGAACAAATTTTTCAAATTCGGTATAGCTGGTGTGATTTACCTGCTCTGGGTTATATGGGTTGGCAATTACTGGCTTCTGCTGGGGCTGCCTGTAGTTTTTGACATATATGTCAGCAAAAAGGTAAACTGGGCATTCTGGAAGAAGCGTCACGGTAAAAACCATGTCGTTATTGAATGGCTTGATGCACTGATATTTGCAGTGATAGCTGTAACACTTATAAATATTTTTCTCTTCCAGAATTATCGCATTCCGACTCCATCGATGGAGAAGACACTGCTGGTGGGTGATCACCTGGCAGTCAGCAAGGTGGCCTACGGTCCACGTATGCCCAACACTCCCATAGCATTCCCCTTTACACAGCACACAATGCCTTTCTCAGGCGGTAAGGGGAAATCATGGTCAGACCTGGTGCACTGGAAATACAAGAGACTCGGCGGATTCGGGCATGTCAAAAACAATGACATAGTAGTATTTAATTTCCCTGCAGGAGACACAGTATGTCTCGAGCAGCAGGCTGTAAGCTATTATGAGATTCTGCGGGAACGGATAGAGATGCTCACTGCCGAGGATATCAGGTCAGGCAAGCCAATGAAAAGCAAGGATGAGTACTATTCCCTGGCCCGGCAGATGATCTGGAATGAGTACACCGTGATTTACAGGCCTGTTGACCGGCGGGATAATTATGTTAAGAGATGCGTCGCGATACCCGGTGATACAGTTTTCATAAAAGGAGGGAAGCTGTTTATCAACAGTAAGGAGAATGAGGAATATGACACCCAGCAGACATCGTATTACGTACGCACCAATGGCACCCGGATCAATCCCAAGGCATTCGAGAGAATGGGTGTATCAAAGGCAGACCAGTCACTCATGCTTTCAGGAACCGTCTACAGGCTGCCGCTGACCAGGAAGAACGCTGAAACCATCTCAGGATTCGCCAATGTGACGGGCATCGAAGCAGACTACCACAGGCCCGGGGAGTATTCAGCTTCTGTCTTTCCGCATGATCCGCAATACCGCTGGAACGAGGATTACTTCGGACCACTGTGGATACCGAAAAAAGGAACTACTGTGAAGCTTGACATGACCAATATCAGCTTCTATACATCTATAATTGACATTTACGAGGAGAATGACCTGGAGATACGTGATAATGTGATATACATTAACGGTAAACCTGCTGAGAGCTATACCTTCAGGATGGATTACTACTGGATGATGGGTGATAACAGGCATGACTCTGCCGATTCCCGCTTCTGGGGCTTCGTTCCCGAGGATCATATCGTAGGTCGTCCTGTGCGCGTCTGGCTATCAATAGACAAGGAGGCACAGGGATTCAAGAAGATAAGATTCAACAGGTTCTTCAAGCAAGCCAGAAGATAATTGCGATTTGAGATTTGAGATTTCCGAATTGCTTCGGACATTGCAGATCGGGAATCGAAAATAAAAAAGCGGGCCGCGGCCCGCTTTATTTTTATTCCTTGACTTTGTCCACT
>CAZOHL010000145.1:0-3044 GCA_964579645.1 uncultured Rikenella sp.
GGGATAAAAACCAATCCCATTAATTACTACGGGTATGACAAAACAGACTAAATCACCTGAAACAGAACTTACAATAGAAGAAAAGCTGAGAGCACTATATTCACTTCAGCTTGTTGATTCAGAAATAGATAAAATCCGTACGCTCCGCGGTGAACTGCCGCTTGAAGTGCAGGACCTGGAAGATGAGGTGGCTGGACTCGAGACCAGGATCGGTAATCTGAAAAACGAGATTGCAGAGATGGAAAAGTCTGTGGTTGGGAAAAACAATGAGATTACCGCATCACAGGCACTCATCAAAAAATACGAGGAACAACAGAATAACGTTCGCAACAACCGCGAATACGACTCACTTTCGAAGGAAATAGAGTTCCAGACCCTCGAGATAGAACTGTGCAATAAAAAGATCCGTGAGTTCACAGCACAGGCAGCAGAGAAGAAGGAAACCATGGCTGAGGCACAGACAATGCTTGAAGAGCGGACGCACGACCTTGAGAGCAAGAAAGCCGAACTGGAGGACATAACTCATGACACCCAGAAGGAGGAGGAGCAGCTCGCTGAAAAATCTGGTGAACTGCAGGTAAGGATTGAAGAGAGGCTCCTGACGGCCTATAAGCGCATACGTACCAACGCCCGCAATGGCCTGGCAGTGGTGCCTGTCAAGAGGGACGCTTGCGGCGGATGCTTCAACCAGATACCCCCTCAGCGTCAGCTTGACATAAGATCAAGGAAAAAGATCATCGTATGCGAATACTGCGGCCGCATACTTGTAGACGACGAGATCGTCGGTGAAGCGAAGTAACAGTCGGCAGTAAAAGACGGCAGTAAGAGAATAACATGTTGTTTGATATATGGGGAGGCGCCACAGACGGCGTCTCTCCTCGTTTTATTATATTTACAGAGCTGAATTCGATCAAGATCATGAATGACTTCAAATCACAGATCAGGGAGGGTATACCCTCATACCTGCCTGAGCCGAAAGCATGGGACCCTTCGGTGAATCATGCCCCGCGACGCCGTGACATACTTACCGGTGAGGAGAAGAAGCTCGCCCTCCGCAATGCACTCAGATATTTTCCCCGGTCGGCGCACCGGGAACTGGCTCGGGAGTTTGCAGCCGAACTCCGCGAGCGCGGACGTATATATATGTACCGCTACAGGCCCGACTATGAGATGAAGGCCCGGCCTGTTACCGAGTATCCGCACCGGTCACTGCAGGCTGCAGCAATAATGATGATGATAACAAATAACCTCGATCCTGCTGTTGCTCAGCATCCCCACGAGCTGATCACCTATGGCGGCAATGGGGCCGTATTCCAGAACTGGGCACAATACAGGCTTACAATGAAGTACCTGTCTGAAATGACCGACGAACAGACACTGGTTATGTATTCAGGGCATCCGCTCGGCCTGTTTCCGTCACACAGGGAAGCACCACGTGTGGTTGTCACCAACGGAATGGTTATTCCCAACTACTCATCGCAGGATAACTGGGAACGGTTCAATGCTCTCGGTGTATCACAATACGGACAGATGACCGCCGGCTCGTATATGTATATAGGTCCGCAGGGAATAGTTCACGGTACAACAATCACGCTTCTCAACGCAAAGCGGCGGGTAAAACCTGTGGCCCCGGAAGAGCGACGGAGCAGGCTCTTCATTTCATCAGGACTGGGAGGCATGTCCGGGGCTCAGCCAAAGGCAGGAAACATTGCCGGGGTGGTATCAGTAATTGCCGAGGTCAATCCGAAAGCCATAATAACCCGCCACTCCCAGGGCTGGGTTGACGAGGTTCATTCCGATCTGTCAGAGCTGGTCATGCGGGTGCGCAAGGCCTCCGGTGACGGGGAGGCGGTGTCTCTGGCCTACCAGGGAAATATTGTTGACCTGTGGGAGCGGTTTGCTGATGAGGAGCTTTGGGCTGACCTTGGATCGGACCAGACCTCGCTTCATAATCCGTGGGCAGGCGGTTACTACCCGGCCGGGATCAGCTTTGACGAGGCAAACACCCTCATGGCTGAAGATCCGGAGAAATTCCGCAGTCTGGTGCAGGGTTCACTGCGCCGGCAGGTTGAGGCTATCAACAGGCACACCGAACACGGAACCTATTTCTTTGATTATGGCAATGCGTTCCTCCTTGAAGCTTCACGTGCCGGAGCAAATGTTGGCAATGGCAGGGGAGGATTCCGATACCCGTCATATGTTGAGGATATAATGGGACCCATATGCTTTGATTACGGTTTCGGTCCGTTCCGGTGGGTATGCTGTTCCGGTGATCCTGCCGACCTGGAGAAGAGTGACGCCTTAGCTGCTGCCACCCTTGAGCGTCTCATGAAGGAGTCACCTGAAGATATCCGTCAGCAGATGTCAGATAATATCCACTGGATCCGCGAGGCGGGACGCAACCGGCTTGTAGTGGGGTCTCAGGCTCGTATCCTTTATGCCGACGCTGCCGGAAGGATATTGATAGCATCAGCTTTCAATGATGCAATTGCATCTGGCATAATCAGTGGCCCGATAGTCATTGGCCGTGACCATCATGATGTGTCGGGTACTGACTCGCCTTTCCGCGAAACTTCGAACATATATGACGGTTCCCGTTTTACTGCTGACATGGCAGTGCAGAACGTAATAGGCGATGCCTTCCGCGGAGCCACATGGGTCTCCATTCACAATGGCGGAGGTGTGGGCTGGGGCGAGGTGATCAACGGCGGGTTCGGCATGCTCATCGACGGCAGTCAGGAGACGGCACGCCGGATACGCTCCATGCTGCTTTGGGATGTGAACAACGGCATTGCTCGCAGAAGCTGGGCTCGTAACAGCGGTGCCATGGCAGCCATAACCAGGGAAATGGAACGCACCCCCGGACTGATTGTGACAATACCGGAGGAGGCAGACGATAATCTCATTGATGAGATTATCAGGCAGTAGGCAAGAGGCAGCAGGCCGTAGGGGGCGAGAGTAAATAAAATGCCCGCTGGGCATTTTTAGCGAGCAGCCAGATTGCAGGGAAGGGCAGTACCAGTCGGCAGTCAGCAGTACCAGTC
>CAZOHL010000145.1:3144-5041 GCA_964579645.1 uncultured Rikenella sp.
GAGCAGCCAGATTGCAGGGAAGGGCAGTACCAGTCGGCAGTCAGCAGTACCAGTCGGCAGTCAGCAGTACCAGTCGGCAGTCAACAGTACCAGTCAGCAGTCATCGCAAATTCTCAGACTGTAAGACCGCAAGACCTTCAGACCCTCAGACTCATATATTATCTGGTATCAGGTCTGACAGCAGGCATACTGCCAGCGCCACGATTCCTTCACCGCGGCCTGTGAATCCCATCTTCTCAGTGGTGGTGGCCTTTACCGAAACAGTGTCAGGGGAGATATTTGCAATGGCGGCCATTGTTGTACGCATTGCATTGATATAGGGTGCCAGCCTGGGCAGTTCGAGGCAGACGGTGCTGTCGATGTTTACTATCCTGTACCCGGCACCGGTGATCATCTCAACTACCCTCTTCAGCAGAATCTTGCTGTCGATCCCCCTGAATTCATCTGATGTGTCAGGGAAGTGGAAACCTATGTCATTAAGGCCTGCCGCACCCAGCAATGCATCACAGATTGCATGGATAAGGACGTCACCGTCAGAGTGAGCTACGCATCCCTTTGTTGAGTTTATGCGTACACCACCGAGCCAGAGGTCACGACCCTCCTCAAGGCGGTGAAAGTCGATGCCCTGTCCTATGCGCTGGTGCAGTGTCATTGTTAAACCTACTTCTGGCTGAGATTGCGCAGTGAGTCGAACTCAAATCCAAGTGAAAACCTGAGTGTGCGGGCCAGCGGGTTGTTCTGGGTGACCGGAACAAGGTAGGAGAAATCAAGTGAGAAGATGCTCAGCCTGAATCCTGCTCCCACGGTAAAGTACTTCCTGTTACCCTTATCCCTGGCTTCATTGTAGTATCCGGTACGAATGGCAAACTGCTGGTTGTACCAGTATTCAACGCCGACCGACTGGGTGAACTCTTTCATCTCCTCGCTGAACCCGCCGGGGGCATCATAGAAAGACTGGAAGATTGCCACGGGGACGGAAACGTTAGGATCCTTACCGTCAATAATGTTGCTTTCTTCGTCATAAATCGGAGGGGTTGGCACAAGCAGCTTGTTTAGATCAACCGATATGCCAAGGGCATTGTATTTGTCAAGATTTACCAGGAAAGTGGCTCCCAGTCTCAGGTTCATGGGGATAAAGTCCGGGTCTACATCGGTAGTGTAGCTCATTTTTGATCCGATGTTCGACAAATTGATGCCGGCTGAGATATTGCCATCGCGGTTTCCAAGATCCAGTTTATCTGTATAGTAAGCAGAGGCATCAGCCGCAAATGCTAATCCGGGCTTGGTCTCTGTAGTTCCGGCCAGCGAACCGCCTGTGAGGTTTGAGTAGATGAACCTCATAGCAACACCTCCTGACCAGTGTTCGGAAAACAACCTTGAATAGGCAACGTCAACTGAAAACTCATTTGCGTTGAAAGGAATCATGAAGTTGCCGTACTCATCCGTGAATTCAATTTTTCCCAGCGATGAATACATAAGGCTACCGGCAACGACCTGCCTGCTGTCTATCCTGTAATAACCGGTAAGATAAGATAGGTTGATATCGGGAATAAGTGCTCTCAGCCACGGGGAATAAGAGATTCCGAAACCCCCGTTACCGTCAATGAAGGCATATTTTGCCGGGTTCCAGTGCATACTGTAGAGATCCGGAGAGGTTGCAACACCGGCATCGCCGAGTGCTCCTGCACGTGAATCGGGGGCAATTGTCAGGAAAGGAACTACAGTCTGGATCGGATTGAATCTGTTGTCATCCTGGGCCCCTGCCGGTGAAACAAAAATTGAAAAGAGAAGTATAATGCTTACAGTCAGAGCCTTGTTTTTCATATTTGTCCTTGTTCGAATTTTGTGCAAATATAAAACAAAAAAAAGGGCTACTTATTGTGTTGTTTTACAAAAT
>CAZOHL010000146.1:0-4894 GCA_964579645.1 uncultured Rikenella sp.
ATGCTTTCCGGGATCAGACCCGTAACCAGATCAGGCCGGAGGATGCACTTGCACCACTGACACCGGTTGTGGAAAGAATCAGCATGCCATCTTTTCCTAACTGTCACAAGGTAGCTGACTGGACAGAGGGGGGCGGGTATGCTGCTGCTGTACAGGCCTATAACAAGATGATTAATACGCTCAGGAAATTTACGGGTGATCTTCAGCAGGTTCATAATGAGCTCCCGGACCTGCCACCGAATGCTGTTCTGAGAAACTACGGGAATGAAAGGTTTGCACTTGATTGTATTACAGAGTTCTTTTTCACGGAATCAAAGGACGAAGCTGATAAGTTCCGGGAGGCAGAAGAGGCTATCAGGGATGAAATCGCCGGGGAGGCCGATGCATACTTTGAGAGGAAGGAAAGCTATACCCAGGATTTCATCAGCTGTGCAGAAGGATGCGGACCAAACGGTCATTGCGTAGATGAATGCCACAGGGTATACTGCACCAGGGAATGTCCGGCGGCCAATATATTCAACAATAGCCTTCAGGGGCACTGGGAAGATTACCTGAATGAATTTAATGAAACAGTCTCCAGGCAGAAAGAAATCCTCGATGACCTGTACGAATTTTCAGAACAATGGTTTTCCAGATTGGAGAGTCCATACTGGAGTAAGATATATGCATATGAGATTCACAGGGTTGCTCTTTCAATTGTTGCAAATGCATATGCTGCATACACAATACCTGTTATCTTCCCCATGCATAACGACTGCGGGACAGACTGCTCTGTCTTCGCCAACCCTGTCCCCCCTCCGCCCGAGGAGGAGGAAGAGAAGGAACCAAAAGGCAATCAATGCCCGGAAGACACAAAACTTAATATCGGGCTGTTTATTTGCAGCATCGCACTTGACTGCGAAAGTGCAGAGTTTGGATGTGCTGCTGGTGCCGCAGTTTCTATCAAAAGGAATTTCAAGAATAAAAGCACTACCTCATTTATTGGAGTAGGTGGAGAAGTCGGCCTTGGCTTAGCCAAAGCTGAGGCCAACGCCGGGGTTACAATGACAAGATATGACAACGGAGATCTTGATGTTGGAGTTAAGGGGGAACTCAGTGTAACCAGTGGAGTTGGCCCCGCATCGGGAGGTAAGAACTATGAAGTGAATGTAACCGTAATGGAGGGGGTCAAAACTGAAAGCAAGGATGTAATAGGGATAGGATTTTAATTATGACAGTTACATGTTTTGCAGTACTGAATAAAATGACAGCCCATATTATGAAAATTATCGCTGTATTCGCCCTGATTCTGACAACCGCAATAAACTGCGGTGCGCAGGACATAACGGAGCTGGCTGAAAGGCCGGGTACATTCGAGATACTGAGCCGGACCAACTACGCTTCCAGCGAATGCGGATTCACCCAGGCTGAAATGACTGCCAATTTGGAAAGATTAAAGGATATTATTGCTGTAGTAAGACAAAATCCTGTGATAAGTGATATCAAAGGCTTCATGGGCCGTGCTAGGCTGCATACAATGTCAATGACATGCAAACGGGAAGTCTGGTACGGTGTGCCGGTACGTGTAGCCTTTGAGTTTTCCACTTTCTTTTATAACAAGGAAGGGAAGGTAGTATTCAATACAATTGAGCCTCCCTCATGGTCACTGTACACCAATGATTTTATCCCGGGTTGGGCAGATTTCCAGGACGCTGCTCATTCCTACTTTACCATGCCTCTCAGGAAAAAGACCATCGAACCGGGTATCGATGTGTATGACGGAGAATGCTGGGTGCTCTACAATCCTGACCGCCCCCCCTACTGGATCCCGGTAACAGTTGAAGAAGCATTTCAGGCTGCAAGGGAGTTCGCAGCTAAGGAAAAAGATGAGATAGCCGCATCATACAACAAACAGTTTCTTGACGCGGAATGGGCGGCATTTTCCAAAGAAGACCTCAAGAAACCCGCGTACTTCGGCGGCGGGCTGTCACGTGTTTCCGCTTCCCCCGGATATGACGGCCAGGACAGTATCTTCCCGCAGATAATGAAGGTCAACCCGGCTTACCCTGACCGCACACTTCCACGTTCAGCCATTCAGTTTATGTGGTTCACCTCTGTCCAGAACAAGCAGTACATGAAAAAACAGCTTGATGAATGCAGGGAATACTGGAAGAAAGAAAGCGGCAGCGGATGTGACCTTGCACGCTTCGAACTATCATTCGGAATGACAGACATTCGAAATCTTGCACAACAGATAGGTAAATAATATCCTCCAACTCTCTTTCCTGATTTATCCAAGGGGTATACATATGAAACATTTTACGGTGATTGCAGTACTTCTGGCAATTGTTCTTCAGCCTGTCATAGGCCAGGACCAGGGTCTCTGGCTCCTGACGGCAAAAATCAGCGAAAACCGCACCCTGCGGCAAGATACTACGATTAGTTTCAAGGGAGAGAATTACGTATCCAAAAAGGAGATTCACGTAAACTCCACGACCGTGACAAGCGGAGAGGTGGCTGCCGTCATTGAAAACCAGGCAGAAGACCCTGCCAGTGAATTCTGGTTCCATACTGATATCGGAGAACCGGTCAGCATAACCGTGTCAGGTTCAGGCACTCTCTCACGGTCTTCAAGTAACGAGGAGACAATTAATGGCAAACTTATACATGCCACTATCGGGGATTTTAATGTTTCAGGATCACCTTCACAGACTGCATCCCTGATGTTTTATTACACCCCTGACAGCAAGGATGTCTCAGTGGGTATCAGTTTCAAGGCGAAAGGAACAGATAAGGGGCGAATGTTTTATTATGAATGGAAAGATATCGGAGGAGATATTGAAAACTATGGTCTATTCTGCTCGGGAGGCTGCTCAGTATCAGATGGTAAAGGTTGCAACATTACCAAAACCTCAACTGGTTACCAGGCTTCCTGGCGAAAAACGGAAAATAAACAAATACATACAGTTGACGGCACACAATACATCACCAGCGAAGTAACACTGGAACTTACAATTAAACCCTATAAGCCATCTGACAAGCCCGAAGTAACCCTTTATGGCTGTACCGAACTATGTACCGGGGAACAGGGAGAAGTAATGGCTTCCGGAAAGCCGGAAGGAGGCAAATTCCGATTCTGGGTCGAGCCTGCAAGTCTGATAAAGGTAGATCAGGACGGAGAGTCATCAGCTATCCTGACAGGGGCAACCCCAGGAAGAGGAATGCTGTATGTAGAATATACCACGAAAGAAGGTAAAACCAACCAGACCTCACAACCGGCCTACTGCATTAAAATAGATAAGTATAACGGCGGACAGCCAGTCCCGCAGATTCCGCTATTTGATATTGACGGGAAGAAACTTCCCGGGACACTGAGGGTGCCTGTCTCAGCCCAGCCTTCAGACATTGAAGAGCTTGTAGATTTCGTATCTGCCGATAAGTCGGTACTATCGGCTGTGGGGCAGCCTGATGCAGTTGAGTTAACCGGTTACAAGACAGGAAAAACCACTGTTCAGGCCATGACCAGCTGCGGCGACCCTGCAGGCCCTGCTGTTGAAGTGGAGGTTGTCAACTGCGATAAAGAGACTGTTGAAGCGCTTGAACGGATGAGGAAAGCCGCAGTGGAAAATATGCAGACCGCTGCTGATGCCCTTCAGAAGCTTGCTGCCGACCCGGAATTTGAAAAGGCAATGAAGGAGATCCCCGGGGCAGCACAGAAGCTTGCTGCCAAAACAGCATTGACAATAATCACCAGTGTGAATACCCCATCAAAGGTGGTAAAAACTGCCGGTGAGCTTGCCGAGGCAGGTGCCGCAATATCAGAACTGATAGGAAGTGCAACCGGGGCTGAACTTGCAGGTAATGCATTCAAGAATGCCGTGGGTCAGCTTGGAGGTGAACTGGTCAACACACTCGTCGGGGTGAAGCAGGCTTGGAGTTCGGAGAAAAACTGGGGAAGTTAATCGGACATGAGAGCACCATGAGGGAAGCAATGAAAAATTTCGAGCAGGCAGACAGGAATTTTAAGGAAGTAGAACGTCTGCAGCGTATCTGCAAGGATAATACTGAAGAGCCAAAGAAGAAGGAACCGCCGAAAACCGATAATCCACCGAAACCTGATGAGCCGACCCCGACGCAGAAGGATCCGACCCCAACATCAAAACCAAAACCTAAAGAAGATAATCCGCCGGCACAGGACCCAACCGGGGAAGAACCAACTCCGGATGATCCCGGACAAACCGAACCTCCTGACAATCCACCGCCGACAACCAAGCCAAGGCAGGTGGCATTGCCTTACCAGCCATCAGATTGCGGCTGCAGAAAGCAAAAAAGCATTGGTATAACCGCAGATGACATAGTGAAAATTGAGGCTGGTACCAAGAACCTTGGGGAGTGTGTTGACAGGTTTACAAAGACCTCATTGGCAGATTATTCGGATGCCCTGACTGAACTGTCAGAGCTAACGCAGTCGCTGAAGGCAGGCTCCGGTGACAAACCTGACCTCTTCCTGAAGCAGGCAAAAGAGGCCAAACCACAGCTGGATTCGCTAATCTTAAGGGTAAAGGCATATGATGAAGCGGGCAAAACATTCCTCAGTGAATTTGAGAAGTGCCCTGCATCGGTCAAAGCAGGGATGGATGTACTGGAATCAGCACTGACTGTAACACTTGATTCTATAAAGACAAAATACTAGTATCCTGCAAGCCAGGGTAGAAGTAAAATGCCGGAAAGTCAGTCCACTTTCCGGCATTCTTGCTTGAGATTAAACGCTTATTTGTGATAATTGTAGAGCTTATCGATTTCCGCCTGAGACAATACCTTATTATAGATAAAGAGGTCATCCACAACCCCGCTCCAGAATTCATTGAAGAACATGCCAATTTTCAGGTTCTCATCCACTCCTGAAATGGTGCCT
>CAZOHL010000147.1:0-4876 GCA_964579645.1 uncultured Rikenella sp.
CTTCCTCCTATCGCGAATCCGCGTCCCAGCTTCCCTCCGAAGGCACCAAAGACGATGTCATAGAGGTCCCATGTCTGTACTCCCAGGGCATTTTTGACGAAGAACCACTTCCACGGGTCTGGTGTGCGGAACCCTGTCAGGTCAAGCAGACCCTCATCAACCACTGCCAGGGTATACGTCATCTCCTGGCGGTTCTTCTCCTCCACGCGTATCTCCACCTCCTGCTGCGAGCGGATCCTGTCAGGCATTGTGATTACCGGCACGAGCTTCGTGGCAAGGTCTTCAACCATTACCGGGATGACCCCGTAGAGCCTCACCGGTGCATCATTAACGGTCTGGGCATGGGGCTGCAGCATTGTTACATATAGATAAGCATTGGGAGACATTGCAGGCGTTGCCTTAATCTTAACCTCGGCGTTACCGGCCTGCGTCTTGACCTCGGTGACGTCAAGGATGCCGGTGGCGTTCTCTATTGTGACCAGGGCACGGCCGTTCACCGGCGCCGGGAAGGTAAGGCTGATCTCATCACCCACACTGTATTTCTCCTTATCAGTATTGAGTTGCAGCAGGCTTGCACCGTCGTTGCCTCCCGGCTTCATGCCGTAATCCCACGGCCAGTCGACCAGCACAATTATACCCGTGGAGTGCCCCGACGGGAGTGTTGCCCTTACCAGGTAACGACCCCAGTTCTCCTTGCCTACACTGAACGATGTTTTGCCCTCGCCGCCGGTTGTTGTGATTGTCTCTGAAAAAATATTCTCATTTCTTTCGCCGGAGATATATGAGCCGAGGTATTCATCATCCGATTCCCACCACCAGCGGTAATCGAGCTTATATACGTTGATCTCAACCTCGCTCCGCACCGGTTTGCCGTTTTTGTCGAGGGTCACGAGCCTGACCTCGTTGGGTCGGTCAGTATAGATAACGCGTCCGGTGGCTCCCAGAGCCGGAATATTCATCCCGACGAAAGCGGGATACGGGGCATACGGAACCACTGTCTGGGTTATGCTGGCGTCACCGCCCTTCTCAAAGACCTTCGTTGTGAATATTGCATTCAGCATGCCAGGCGCCTGCAGCTGCTCATCAGGAGTGAAGGAGACGGTGGCTTCGCCCGAGCTGTTGATGTTTCCGTCGAAGATCGTCTGGCTCTCGAAATAAAACTGTGAAGCAGGATCATCGAAGTTATACTGCCTGTATCTCTCGAATGATGTTTTTACAGGTCTGAGGAGCATCTCAACAGTCGAATTCATGTCGCGGGCTGCCGAACCGTTGAGCCATGTGACCTTCATGCTGCCGCTGATTGTATTGTCGTCTCCGCCGGCTACTGCATCAGGGAATTCAAGCTTTATCTTAAGCCTGTTGGGTTTGACAGTCTCAACCTTTATAACCTTTGTGAAAGTGGCTGAGCCTATTCTTACCTGCGCCCGGTAGTTGCCGGTCTCGGCATCGTCGGCCGTTACGGTTGTAAAGGCAAGGAAGCCCTTGTCATTGAGGGGAGTAACCTGGTCATCGATCCGCTGGCCTTTACTGTTGTAAAGCTCGAAGTGTACAGGGTGGCCTGCCGGCAGCCCCTTGCCAAGATCGCGTACTATGACACCTACGTAGATCGAGTCTCCCGGTCTGCGGACGTCACGCTCGGTGAAAAGGAAAGCCTTTATGCCATCCTGCGGCGACTCGCCCGAGACGTCGAATGAACTCATTGACAGCGCATTGCCATCGAGCAGCGAGAGGTAGTTACGGTTCTTGTCCTTTCGTGCTATCACAAGGAATGGTTTCCTGGGACAGGGTATAGCTGCCATCCCGCTCCTGTCAGTGGTGGCTGAACCCATCAGCTGGTTCTGGAAATCATATGCCTCGACTGATGCAGCTTCGACGGGATCGGCCGAACGAAGGTCACGAACGAAGATACGGAGGTTGTTGTCAGGGCCGCTCTTTGCAATTATTCCCAGGTCGGAAGCCAGTATATTTCTGACCAGTTTCTTGTCGGGTCTGTAAAATGCATCGCTGCAAGGGTTTTCATATTCCTGCCAGTTGTAGGCGTACTCGTAGAAGAGCCCTTCCTCCGATAAGGAGTAATAGTCGTCCGAGCCTTCCCAGCGGCGGTCGTTGTCAATCATCTCAAGCATCTCCTCGTATTTCGACTGTTTGCGTTCGCCCGTACAGGGATAGAGTGAATAAGAGGGACGCATGCCGAGCTCTATCCGGTAGAGAATGCCCTGTTCCGGCTCGATGTAGTTGGCGAGGTCGATAGTAAACAGGTTGTAACTGTTGGGATCGAAGCCTGCACTGCCGGTAAGGTCGACCCGTCCGCGGTAAACGGGTCTGCCGAACTGCCTGATACTGCTTTCGTAGTAGTTGGCCTCACCCATATTGTTCTGCTGGAGGAAATAGGGGAGGTTGTTCTCGAAAACCTTTATGATTGTGAGATCAACGGCGCTGAGGTTGGCTGCCAGGAAGGGGAAGATAATCTCTCCGGAAGATGGCATGATTACGCCCCTGCCGGCTGCTTTTATTCCCGGTTCCACCGGGGTGAAGTTTATGCTGCGCTTAACCGCCCCACCGAGACGTTCACCCCGGGTGTTACGGATTGAGCCGTCAATCGTCAGTTCAACCACACCGCTCACGGTTTCACCGGGAATCACAAGCAGCCTGTTTGCTTCGGCGCTGATTGTGAGCGGAAATGACGGGGCGGAGGTCACCATCCCGTCGAGTTCGCCGGAGGCGTCGAGAAGATCTGAAAAGAATATTTCGATGCTCTTGCTTTCGCCGGCGCTGATCTTAACATCGGTGACTTTGAACACACCCTCTGCGGGGATCGTTACAGCCATTTCGCCCTTTGACTTAATACCATAAGCGTTTCCGTTCCATGCAATTGTAAGCTCACTTTCCTCCTTCGCCCTGCGTATCTTTTCAACAGAAAAGTTATGGATGTTGCCTGCCGTGTGGTCCCAGGCAATCGTTTCATCTCGTTTCCCGACGCGGGCGGTGAGGTACTTCTCAACCTCGGCATTTTCAACCTGGTCCGAAGTGACGAGGGTGCCTGTGAGGGTGTAAGTATTTCCGTCAGGCAGGTCAACTGTGACTGGATTGAGGCTGACTGTGAAATTTTTCTCCACGGTCCGGAAGGCCAGGGGGAAGAAGCGGAAGCGCTCCTCCACGGTGCCCAGTTTGCTCATGTCAAGGGTGCCCTGGTAGGCTGTGCCGGAAGCCAGCGGTTTTGAGGGTTTGAAGACCAGTGTGAGGTCATCGGCCCACTCGGCCGAACCCTTCAGGGAGGGAGTGAATGAAAAGAGACCCTGGGTGCGGGTGCGGTCAACAGTGGCAGCAAACTCCGGGGTAAAGACCACCTGGAGCGTTCCCGTCACCGGGACGATGCCCGAGGTGTAGGCTGAGATGAATTTGCTGAATCCCTTGTCGATGATTGTGACGGCAGGAGAGACTGCTCCGGAGCCGCCGGCGCCGGATTCTTTCTTTCCGCGCCCGCATGACATGACAATTACGGCAACAACAGCCGTGACCAGGAGAAGATGACGGTTCATAGTATATTTTATTACAGGTTCATTCAGACAGAGATGATCTCCCATGGGTACCTCAAGGCATCACTTATCTCACATCTTTCACTCAGACAGCAGTGATCTCTGCCCTCAGCCTCGCCACATAATCACGTATCTCATTCAGCGTCCCTACGGTAACTGTCATCTCCGTGCCCGTGGTTGTGATGACCTGCCGCAGTGTGTCAACCTTAATGTCACCGGGCTGGTAATAAATATCGAACGTGTCAAACCAGCGGTTGAGGTATTTCAGTTTCTTGGTGTAAAATACCACCATAGGGTCACTGTAATAATTTTTCATGAAGCTCAGCAGCGATATCAGCGAGTACTTCTGTTCGGCGATCTTACCCACCACCTGCGGATCGGGGTCGGATGGGTCATAGGCAAGCTGTGTGGCGAGGTACATTGACTCTATCCAGCCTCCCATGAGCATCAGTCCCAGTGTCCCCTCGTTGCCTTCCTGGCGGAGATGCCTGTCTATCTTGCTGTAGACATCGTTCATCAGCCGTGTCAGTGAGTCAGGGTTGCTCATCTCCGGATCGAGGCTTTTAATTGCGTCTGAGAGGAATGAGTCTGGCATTTCAAGGCGGCGGCTGAGGGTCTGCAGGGTGTTGAAATAGCTCATTGTCTGTCTGTTGACGCCGAAGAGCTTGACATATCCCATATCCACCCCGTAAACGCCGAGGTTCATTGCTGCCTTGAAGCTGCTCATATAGAGGTCGCGGTTCTCGGGCGGGAGGATGATTGTGTCATTGAAGCGGATTCCGAGTCTCTCGAAGATGTTGCACACCTCCACCGGTGTCATGAGGCCGTAGTAGATTTCTCTTATGCGGGTGGTGTCATCCGGAGATTCCGGGATGTACGTGGAAAATACCGGCGCCGGCGCTTTGATGCCCTTGTCTGTCCTGTTGCATGATGCGGCGGTCAGTATAACGGCGCATGCGGCAACGGTCACAGTCAGGAAATGTCTCATTGTTTGCAGAAATTTGCACCAAGTTAAGAAAAAAGTCAGCAAATGGTTATATACAATGCTGTAACCTCTGCGAGGTAAGGGGTATTTTTACGGCATTTTTTACAATGCTTAATGCCCTACGGGCAATGGGTCAGTCAGCAGTCTGCAGTCAGCGGTCAGTAGTCAAATCTACCCCGTAGGGGTTCAAGCATTGTTCACCCCGTGCTCATATAATCAACCTCCCGCCCAACCCCGTCGAGATCTTCTTCTGCAGCGAGGTCATTGCCTTGTACTGCTCCTGCAGTTCGGATATTTTATCATCGTCACCGGCCGCCTCCGCCATCGCTTTGCGTATCTCCTTCTGCATCATCTT
>CAZOHL010000148.1:0-4731 GCA_964579645.1 uncultured Rikenella sp.
CTGGATGTGCTGGATCTATGATCCGCAGTGGTGGCCGCAGATGCTCAAATCATGGAACTATGAACTGACTGAAGGCGGAGAGTTCTTCAGCCGTGCCATGAAGGGCGAGCTGGATTTCCAGAAGAAGGCCGCCGGGAAATAGGGCTGGCGCGGATCGGGATGCTCTGCCATCTTTACCAACAAAAAAGGAGCCCTGGCGGCTCCCTACTTACTGATTTCTGGTCGGTCTGCAGGGACTCGAACCCTGGACCCGCTGATTAAGAGTCAGCTGCTCTACCATCTGAGCTACAGACCGGAATTAAAACGGTGCAAAATTACACTTTTTTCGGAGAAAGTACCCGAAAAAACTATTGTGTTAATACTATCATCCCCTCCCGCGGAATCGCCCGGTATATGATCTTCGCCTCGGCCTTGGGGATCCAGATCTTAATATACGGCACATAGGGCGGAGTCTTCAGCCTGGTTACGGACCTCATTGTAACAGAAGCATTCCTCGTCCTGTCCTTCAGGTCGAAAAAGAACCTGGCACGGCGGTCAGCGCCTACTGTATCTTCCTGCTGCTCAAAGAAAAACCGGATATTACGGTCAGTGTCAAGCGTATAGAAGACAGCCTCGAAATCAGTTGTGTCAGGCTTCACAGTCTCAACTGCCTGTGACGTGTCCTTAGGAGCGATCTTCACACTCACCGGATCCTTCATGAACGTAGCCTGCATACCTGTAATTGTCAGCGGCGCAGAGAGCATACTGTAAATGGCCTCCTGGTTTGCACGGTGAAAAAATGGCGAGACGTCATACTCGTCAATAGGCACTGTCCGCACCGGCAGTCCCTTTATAAGAAGCTGTATTACGCTGTCGCGAACATTGATAAGCAACCCTACCGAATCCGACTCCGCCAGTTTAACCTGCGAACTCAGGAAAGCCCTGTCACGGATCATATCAATATAACCCGGTATTGCACACAGGTTTATGGTGTCTCCCTCCTTCTGCTCCAGCGAAGCGAAATACGCATTGTCAAATTCGTTTACTGCCTTATTTACGGCCGAAACCGACATCACCAGATAATAAATTATGAATACTGCCAGCAACGATGCGGCAATTATCAGCCAGATTTTTCTTTCCCGGTTCATCGCTTCAGTTCCTTTCAGTAAATGTAAACTCTCGATCCTACGCTCAGTGAGCTGAATACCGCCTCGAGGTCTTCATCGCCCAGCCTTATGCATCCATGCGTCACCGGCATCCCGAGTTGCCTCTGGTACAACGTGCCGTGAATAAGGTAACCGTCGCCGAGACTCATTGCATACTTGCCTAAGACGCCAAACTCATACCTTGACGGATCACTGGCCCCGGGTATTGGCAGACCCTCCTCCACGAACGCCCAGTCCGGCTTCCGCCATACCGGGTTGGTTATCTTGCCCTGGATGCTCAGCCTGCCCCTGGGAGTCTTGAAGATCCACTCCTTATCGCCCTCTTCAGTCTTTAGAAGTGTGTAACTTCCTGATGAACAGTACCCTTCGCGCACCAGTTGCCTGTTCCTGTAGAGGGAGAACCGGTTGTCAACTGTATTGATCACGAGATAAGTCTGCGTCGGAACAAACGAAGCAAGTCTTCTCTCGAGCCGTGTCATCTCGTTGCGGGTGGCGGAAATCTGCCTCCTGATGGCCCTGTTGTCGAGCAGTGACGAGTCAGGCCTGCACTCAGCCCTGTTCCTTCCCCATGAATGCTGCATGGCAGGACCGATATAAACGGGCACTGAAAGGATGAACAGCAACAGAATTACTAATGCAATGGAGACAAGGGTTCGCCGCGCCCAGCGGTGAGATTTTACAAAATCAGCTGCCTGGTTAAGGCATTTGCTGAACTGCAATTTGTTGTCCGGCTGCATTTTACCCGGCTCCACGTTGCCGGAATCCATGCTGCCAGAGGCCGGACCCTCGGGTTTTTCATTGCCTGGCGCACCGCCTCCGGCTAAATTTTCACTCTGCTCTTCCATGATCACTTCTCTCGCGAGGAGAAAAACTCCTCAAGGGTTAATGTTGAACCGATTATTGTCACCGGTGTTCCTTTTGATACATATTTAAATAATATGTCCATGTCAGAGTTTTTCAGGGCGACGCATCCCTGGGTCCAGTTGCCTCCCTTGCCACCGTCGCCGTGGATTTCGATCAGGTCGCCGATGCTGGCATCGGCGGGGAGTTGTCCGTTTCTTATCCTCTCGTTGAACTCCTGCACGTCAATCTTGTTCGGATAGTTGATTAACAGGGCTTTATGATACTTTGTTGATCCTCCGGAAAGCTTCTTGGTGACAGTGTATTTCCCTTCCGGAGTGGCCATATCTCCCCTGCTCTTTTTGTCACCCAGCCAGTTGCTTCCGAACTCTGCCTCAAAGGTATATTTCTTTTTGCCACCCTGGTACAGGTGAAGCTGTGCCGGGATCTTTTCCACAAGAATTGCGTATGATCCGCTCCTTTTACTCTCCGCAATTGTTTCATCAGCCCAGTCCTGCCAGTTGTCATAATGCCTGAAATATTCCTCGAGATTCTTCCTGGCAAGATTGTAAGTCCCTGAAATATACTCGTTTGCCTCCGTGATTTTGACATTTCCGTCGACGTAACGTTCTTTTTTAAAGTCGATTCCAGCCTCTTTGATGAGGAGTTTGCCGCGGGCATGTTTCTTTTTCACATCCTGCGGGAGCGGCATTGAGAGGAAGATTTTTTCGAACGATGCCATTTCGTGGTTAAGGCGGGCGATTTCGCTCTCGAGGGTACTCCTGAGGCTCTTGGAGCGGGAGATAGTGTTTCGCTGTGCGGCTTCGGCCTTCTTCAGCGCTATCTCTGCGAACCGTGTCACCCTCTCGTAGTCGCGTGCCAGTATGAAGCGGTCGTTTTCGCTTCGCCATACGGCCATAGCCGAATCATAATTGTTCTTCGCTTCGCGGAAAAGTTTAGGTGAATATATCTCCGACTGCAGATCCCTGGCCCTGGCGATGGCGGCACGCGCCTGTTCCACCTCAGGCAGCGGCGGCTCTGGCACAAGAGCGCGAAAAACAAGCACTCCGATGACGGTCAGCACGATGCCAGTGATGGCATAAACTATAATATTTGTCAGGGATCTTCTCTTCATGGGCGCGAAGTTAAAAAAATCCCCGGGACCAGGCCCGGGGATCTCTCTGATAGTTTAACGGTATGATTAGATTTTGATACCGGCTTTTTCCATAGCTGCCTTCAGCTCGGCGATGATGCCATTGATGCCTTCGGTAGAAGCTTTTACCTTGTCAACAACTTCCATGTAGTTGCTGCCGCCGTCGAAGAGGGTCTGAGCGTCGGTGAGAGAGGTCTCGAGGACGGTCAGTTCGTTCTTCATTTCTTCTACAACTGCTTTGCCTTCCTTGCCTTTGGGAGCTTTGAGAAGGAGAGCCTTAGCCTCATCGAGAAGGGTTTTGGCGCCCGTCATCATGGTTTCGGCTTCAGCCTTAACTTCAGCTTTCTTGGCTTCTACATTGCCTGACAGTTCAGCTGCTTTGAGAGCGATACCTTCAGCGGCAACCTTGATAGCTTTGAAATCCTTTGCTGACTTTGACTTCTGGGTTTCGATGTTCTGGAGCATGACGGTAAGTGAGTCATTCAGGCCAGCGAATTCTGCGGGGAAGTAAACATCAGTCTGAGCTGTTTTTGCTGTTTCGAGAGCAGCTTTTGCAGCGTCAAGAGCTTCCTGGGGAACTTTAGCGCAGCTTGCCATAAGAGCAGCAACTGCAACGGTTGCGATTGCTAAGAAAAGTTTGTTTTTCATTTCTGTTTAAAATTTGGTTCTGTTATAATGTTTAAAATGTCTCCGGTTTTGTATCATTAAACCGCCGCAAATTTAAATAATAATTTTAATCCGGTTTTAATCTCGGGCAATTTTTTTTAATGGAATTTTAATCTCGGTTTATGCGATATCCCTAAATGATACTGGATGGGGATTTCCGCCTGTGCGGCTAAGCTCATGTTTTGTTGCTTTTTGGTTGCTGCAGCGCGATTTTCTTGATTTTCCGGGTCTGGCGGCGGGGCGAATTTGATGTTTTACGGCAGGATATGCCACATATATGAACACTCATGCGACCATGCCGTGGCACTGCACCTGGTGAAAGATGCCGGTCAGGGAAGGCGGGGTATAGCTGCACCCTATGAATATTCTGGGCAGATCCGGCTGCAGACGGCAAGTGCGCCACCCGTGCCAATGAAACCTAAAAACTTCCGGAGGCTATCATGCCGATAATTACTACCAGGTATATTGCCAGCAGAACAAGGCCAATAATAGACAGAACATACATGATAAAGAATGACCGGGTTTGTTTGTCGATGGCTGTTTCCAGGTCACTTGCAGAACCTGAGGTGTTATACCCTTCAAATGCTTCGGCTGATTCTCTCAGCCTCTTGCCCATAATATAATATGGAACTCCGATGATTGCCCCGATAATTGTGATGCAGTAAAGAACCCCGCCAATCATTGCAAGTAAACCTATGAAACTCATGTACTTCGATAGGTTGGGCAGGTTGTTTGACAGGGGTGCCACAGGCTTGCCCTGATCCGTAGTTAATTCTTCAGTTGACATAAGTATTCCTCCTTGGTTTAGATTGTTGAGTGATAAAGTTAGGAATTGTTCCAGCAAATTTCAAAGGGATAGCCGATGTTTTTATCTTCTGCATAAAGCCCAAAAGGCAGATTGAGGCTATTTATCTTCTGCGGAAATGC
>CAZOHL010000149.1:0-4726 GCA_964579645.1 uncultured Rikenella sp.
CAGAGGTGTCGCTGATTTAAAAGACGGCATGGTGCCGGGCCTGATCTTCCCGGAAATATTGGTTGTGATATTCAGCCCCTGCGTTTTTCCCGTGCCTCCTCTCGGTGCTGCGGGCTTCATATACCTGAAGCTAATTGTATCGGTCCTTTCTGTTATTGCACCGGTGCTGTCAGTAAACGGAAATGTGAGAATGGCATCCACAAGATCGCGGTTATAGACATCAGGACTGGTTATCCAGATCATGAATGTATCACGGGCCATATTGTGCTCCATGAACCAGGCGGAGCTGTCAGCTTCGGACAGTGTCACCGTCACCTGCCCGCTGTCTGACGGAAGAGCAAGGCCGAAGCCGATTCCCCATGAACTCTTCCTCTCGGTGAATTTCAGGTATTGCTGCTTAGGAGGCTGCTGAAAGGCATACATCCTGTGCAATCCGAAGACAAACTTGTCAGGCTTGGTAGTCTCGGTTGCATTTGCAGGCCTGTAAGTAACAGTGTCAGGCACAAGGCCGAAGTAGTTTTCCGGGGTGATTTCAATTATTGAATCACAGAATGCGAATACCTCATCGTCAAGATCATACCTGGTGTTGCCGTTGAGGTCCTTCAGGGCGAAAAGCCTGTAACTTCCTGGCCTGATGTTGCTGATCATGAATCCGCCCGAGGGATCCGGTCTGGATATATATGCCGGCAGCATTGTGCGGGGCGCAGTATCAGACAGATTGTCGTACATGATAACCGTAACGTCTTCCACTATCTCGAGGTCAGATGCATTGAACACGTTACCTGTCAGCGAGAGGGAGTCGAGAACCGGCCCTGTCGAGAAAACATACTGGTAGTTGTTGATCGGGTTGTTTTCGTTATTGTCACGGATGGCATCCTGAAAATAAAACGTGTAAGTGGTGCTGTCAGCCAGATCATCCTCCCAGGTGGCAATAAGGCTCTTCCCCCTGAGTTTCACCTCGGGCTTCGTGGCCAGCGGAGGTGAAACCATGAATTTTTCCGTAATACGGTCAAGCACGACATACTCGTCGAATGTGATCGTGAATGATTTGCCGGCAAACATAACAGATCCGTTCTCCGGAAGACTTTTCAGTATCACGGGAGGCTCAGTATCCTTCGGTCCGCCGGTGGGAGCGCTTATCTTGGCACACGAAAGAGCGAAAAGCGTGGCCAGGACTGTCAGTCCAAGGCTGCCTGATATGTATCTCCCGCAATCCACCACCTGCAAACTTACATCAAATTTTGTTACATGATATGTGTGGGGCCGGGGCTCAGGCATCCCTTTTACAGGTAAATGGGACAACTGTTCCTTTTTTGCATAAATTTGTAATCCTAACAGCAATAGTATGGAGCTTCAGATTATTCCATGGAACGTTAACCCGGAGATCTTCCGGATAGGTAATTTCGCAGTAAGGTGGTATGGCCTGCTCTTCGCATCAGGATTCGTCTTCGGATACTATATTATGAGGAAGATTTTCAGGAACGAAGGACTGTCAGACGCAACGCTTGACAGGCTGACCGTTTACATGGCGATAGGTACAATCGTCGGAGCCAGGCTGGGACACTGCTTATTCTATGAACCCGAATACTATCTCGCCAGGCCGCTGGAGATACTGAAGGTATGGCACGGCGGGCTTGCCAGTCACGGTGCAGCCATCGGCATTCTCCTGGTGCTATGGCTCTTTGTCAGGAAGGAGAAGAAACCGTTCATGTGGATCATTGACAGGGTGGTCATAGTGGTGGCGCTCGCCGGGACAATGATACGCCTCGGGAACCTTATGAATTCGGAGATTTACGGTGTTGAGACGACTTTGCCATGGGGATTCGTGTTCCTCCGGAACGGAGAGACGGCACCAAAGCACCCCACGCAGATATACGAGGCACTGGCTTACCTTATTACCTTCGGCATACTGATGCGCATCTACTGGAAGAACCTGGGGAAACAAAGACCCGGGCTGCTGTTTGGCCTGTTCCTGATTTTTGTCTTCGGGTTCAGGTTTCTTGTAGAATATATTAAGGAAGACCAGGTGGAGTTCGAGGCAGGGATGAGGCTGAATATGGGACAGTGGCTGAGCGTACCGCTGATCATTGCAGGTATTGCCATCCTCGTCTGGGCATTTAACCGGAAACCGGCACCAGCACCGGTGACAGAACCATGGTCACCCAAGAAAGGGGTTCCTAAAAAATAGAAGTGATTATCGGAATCAGCCCGGATCCCGGGCAGGGATCCGTTATTGCGGTTTCTTCATTATTCCATTGAAAATCAGGGTAAGTATCGCCTCGAGGCGATCATTGATATCAGTTTCGCGCCTGCGCCAGAAGAGCGGAACTTCCATCCCCTTGAGCATTGTCTGTATCGCCATGGCGGTATACTCACTGTCCTCCACGGCAAAGGTGCCCCGGTTGTTTCCCACATAAACAAGCAGGCGTATTATAGCCAGCTCCTCACGGTCATAGCGTGCCCTGATTTTCTCGATGAAATCGAAGTGATCGAGGTTTTTATCAAAGACTGCATTGTAATAGTTTGACAGCTTTGCAAACTCCCTCATTCTTACGTATATATAGTTACGCAACTTGTCCGGCGGGGAGTCCACCTCCTTGATTGCAGCTGTCAGCCTTCTGCGCAACTGGTTAGCCTCGTAAAGCACCACCGCCTCGAAGATCTCCTCTTTGCTCTGGAAATAATAATAGATTGAACTCTTCCCTTTTTTCAGCGCCCGGGAAATCTCGTCCATTGTTGTCTTCCTGAACCCGTAATGACTGAATATCCTGCTCGCTATCCGGATGATCCGTGCCCTGTATTCCTCTTTATCTACCATATGTTTTACTCTTATGCAAAGATAATCAATTAATTCTAACGAGATGGAACAATCGGGTCGGATATTCGAAAATGATTGTGGTTGAATTATGTAACTGTTCAGTTAATCAGATTTAGGGTAATTATTAGTAATTTTGGTGATTAATTTGTGAGGGAAGAGGAGCCGATGAAGGTTGGGGAAAGGTATTACAGGAGTATCTGGCAGGATAAGGCTGACCGCGGGTCAGTGCATGTGATTGACCAGAGGAGGCTTCCGTTTGCCTTAGAGGTGATGACCCTCAGGAACGTCAGTGACGTTTACCGGGCCATCAGAGACATGGCAGTGAGGGGAGCACCTCTTATTGGCGCTGCAGCAGCATGGGGTGTTTACCTTTCTTTCCTGGAGCACAGCGGCAGGAAGGAATATCTTGGCAGAACTGAACCTGGCGGCGGAGAGAGAACGGATGACAACAGCGAACCTTCAATCACCGGCGATGTTTATAATGCAGTGATAAGCGACGCAGAGCGGTTAAAGTCAGCCAGGCCCACTGCAGTCAATCTTGAATGGGCAGTCGATTATATGACAGGGGTGATGAAAATCTTCCCGGACGCTGACGCGCTGCGCAGGGCGGCGGAAGGATTATGTGATGAGGAGGCTGAAAGAAGCAGGCTGATAGGGGTGAACGGACTGCCGCTTATTGAAGAAATAAGCAGCAGGAAGGGTGGTGAGACAGTCAATATACTGACACATTGCAATGCCGGCTGGCTTGCATGTGTCGATTACGGTACGGCACTGGCACCCGTATACTTTGCTCATGATAAGGGAATCAGGGTTCATGTCTGGGTTGACGAGACCCGTCCGCGCAACCAGGGGAGCCGTCTTACAGCATGGGAACTGCTCAATCACGGGGTGCCCTGCACACTTGTCACTGACAATGCCGGCGGACACCTGATGCAGAAAGGAATGGTCGATATTGTTATAGTTGGGTGTGACAGGGCAACAGCATCGGGTGACGTTGCAAACAAGACAGGTACTTACCTGAAGGCTCTTGCTGCATATGACAACGGAGTGCCTTTTTATTCGGCGCTGCCTGTGTCAACATTTGACCTGTCGGTTGATCGTCCGGAACAGATCGGGATAGAGGAGCGGGACGCCACAGAGGTGAGTACAATTGACGGCATAAAAATTGCACCGGAAGGGATCAGGGTTTCGAATTACGGGTTTGACGTTACGCCTGCGCGTCTTATTACCGGTCTTATTACAGACCGCGGTATTTGCAGGGCAGATAAGGAGTCGGTTTTAAAAACAGTATCATAGGTTATATGGAAGGGTTTGTCAAGTTTAACTGCTACTGGAGCCAGTCGGGTCCGGTAATCACTGACGAGCAGTACGAGATCATCAATCACTGGAGAGAGATCCTCTTCAATCTTGATCTTGTAGGTGCATTTGAAAACGGTGTGGGTTTCGGGAATATCAGCATACGGATAGGGAAGTCGTCCCAATTTGTCATAACCGGGTCGTCGACGGGTGACATACCCGAGCTTGAGCCCGGGCATTATGTAAAGGTATCGTCATTTAATATAGACGACAATGCTGTTATGTGCAGCGGGCCGCTGAAAGCCTCTTCTGAGTCGCTCACCCATGCCGCCATCTACACTGCTGATCCGGGCACCAATGCGATCATTCATGTTCACTCTATGCGGCTGTGGGAAGAGCTGATGAACAAGGTTCCAACAACTGATCCGGCTGTAGAGTATGGCACTCCTGCGATGGCCCGGGAGATGATACGTATCTTCAGTGAGCCGGAAGTATTTGAGAAGAGGATTATTGTCATGGCCGGTGACCGCGGTGGGCTGATTACCTTTGGTTATGATCTTGATGAAGCGGGGGGAGTGCTGTTTGACTATATAAACAGGCAGTAGGCAATAG
>CAZOHL010000150.1:0-4710 GCA_964579645.1 uncultured Rikenella sp.
GTACATGTGTTCGAAGAACTCTATCAGGTGGTCATAGAAACCGTTCACATTTACAATTATGACCGGCTTGTTGAACTGCCCCAGCTGCTTGAGGGTGATAACCTCCGTCAGCTCCTCCAGTGTGCCCACACCACCCGGCAAGGCCACCGCCGCATCTGACATGGCGAAGATTGTCTTCTTCCTCTCTGACATATCAGGGGTGACAACCATGTCACTCACCCCGCTGTGCCCCCAGCCCTCATTCATCATGAATCCGGGAATTACTCCTGTAACAGTTCCCCTTCCGGCTATCATTGCATCGGCAAACACGCCCATCAGGCCTATTCCTCCGCCCCCGAATACAGCATGCACTCCTTCCCGGGCAAAAGCAGTGCCGAGTTCCTCTGCAGCCTTCATGTATGCAGGGTCAATACGGCTGCTGGAGGCTGCAAAAACACAAACCTTCATATTGCTATCAGAGCAGTGGAGTGAGCTTGGCCTCGAAGGCAGAGCGGGCAGCGGCGCCCACCTGCTTGTCGACCACCTCGCCGTTTTTGAAATAAAGCACCGTCGGGATGTTCCTTATCATGAAACGGCGTGCAACATCCGGAGAACTGTCAACATCACACTTAACGACAACCGCCTTGTCCTTGTACGCCTCTGCAATCTGTTCTATGTAGGGAGCTATCATCCTGCAGGGTCCGCACCATTCTGCCCAGAAATCCACAATCACGGGTTTGTCTGACTTTAATACAACCTCATCAAAATTGCTGTCGTTAACTTGTTGTGCCATAGTATTATATGTTTCTTGAATTACTTTTCTTACCCTTCAAAGATACCTAATTTACTTTAAAACCGAGTTCGGGATTATCTTCAAGCCATCCTATCAGTTCATCAGTTATGCCTGCCTTTATGCTTCGCGAGAAAAGAGGGATTGTAATCCTTTCATCATGGTCAATCAACAGGAATTTCAGTGATTTGTTCCCCGGGTTTTCGGAAATAACAGATTTCAGATTTTTAATGAATTCAGGATTAACCAGTTCCGGTTTCAGTTTTATTGTGATTGAAGTAATCAGATCTTCCCTGACGGCAGTCAGGAGGTGGATCTCCTTTATCTTGAATTCGAGCTCCTCGGGGTTGAAATGTCTTCCCTGCACCCTGCCTTTTACAAGTAGCTGGTAGTCATTCCTGAAATAGTTGCTGAAGGCGACATAGTCCTTATCGAACAGCAGGAACGAGAATGAATCTGTGTAATCCTGGAGGGTGAATCCCCCGAATGGTTTTCCGTTGCGGGTCACGCCGCTGCGGGTGTCGCTGACGATTCCTGCAACGCAGACGTCACGGTTGGCGAACTCACTCAGGTTCTGAAGGTCAGCGAGGCTGACATTGCAGAATGTGCTGATCTCGAGTTTGAAGTCGTCAAGCGGATGTGATGAAAGATAGATACCTATTACTTCCTTTTCCTTGTTCAGTCTTTCAAGCTTGGACCAGTCGGGGCATGGTGCCGGTTCGGGGCGCACCAGGTCAAATCCGCCGGTGTCGCCGAAGAGAGACTGCTGGGTGCTGTTCCTGATGTTCTTGACGTTATTGCCGAAGCGGATGAGGCTTTCGAGGAAGCTGGAGCCTTTGCCGTCAGCGGCGAAGTACTGGGCCCTGGTCATTCCCGGCAGCCCGTCGAGGGCACCTGACACCACCATGGCTTCAAGCATCTTCTTGTTGACAGTATTAAGGTTCACCCTCTCGGCAAGGTCATATATATCTTTGTATGGACCATTCTTCTCACGCTCCTCAATAAGGTGAAGCACCGCATTCTCACCTACCCCCTTGATGGCGCCCAGTCCGAACCGGATATTCCCCTTGCGGTTGACAGTGAACTGCAGGAAACTTTCATTGACGTCAGGGCCAAGAACTTCAATTCCCATGCGCCTGGTCTCCTCCATCATTATTGTGATCTTCTTAATGTCACTGATGTTCCGGCTCAGTACTGCAGCCATGAATTCAGCCGGATGGTGCGCCTTGAGATATCCGGTCTGGTAGGCTATCAGGGCATAACAGGTGGAATGCGACTTGTTGAAGGCGTATTCAGCGAACGACTCCCAGTCTGACCATATTTTATTAATTGTGTTCTGATCATAGCCGTTCATCCGGCAACCCTCGATGAACTGCTCCTTCAGCCTGTCCATTATGTCGCGCTTCTTCTTGCCCATGGCTTTCCTGAGCGAGTCGGCCTGGCCTTTGGAAAAACCACCCAGTTCCTGCGACAGCAGCATCACCTGTTCCTGGTAGACTGTGATGCCGTAGGTTTCCTTAAGGAATGTTTCCATGGCAGGAACTTCATAGGCTATCTTCTCCCTGCCGTGTTTTCTCCTGATGAACTGCGGTATGTAGTCCATCGGTCCGGGGCGGTAGAGCGCGTTCATGGCGATCAGGTCTCCGAACTGGTTTGGCTTAAGTTCGCGGAGATACCGTTTCATGCCGACAGATTCAAACTGGAACACTCCTGTTGTCTCACCGTTGCTGAAGAGCTCATAGGTGCTCCTGTCATCCAGTTCAAGTGTCTGAAGATCAATTGTTATGCCCTTTGACTTTTTAATATTGTCAACGGCATCCTTCATGATCGAAAGGGTCTTCAGCCCGAGGAAGTCCATTTTCAGAAGTCCCACTGACTCTACATGGTTGCCTTCGTACTGGGTCACATACAGGTCGGTATCCTTTGCGGTGCATATGGGTATATGCTCTGACAGGTTATCCTTTCCAATAATTATTCCGCAGGCGTGCACACCTGTCTGCCTGATGCTTCCCTCGAGCACCTCGGCATACTTGAGTGTCTGCGCCACAAGAGGTTCCTTCGATTCCTTCTCCCTTGACAGTTCAGGCACCTCCTCATATGCTGATGCAAGTGTTGTTCCCGGCTTGTCTGGCACCAGCTTGGTCAGTCTTATGGCTTCCGGCAGGGGCAGTTTCTGGACCCGTGCCACATCCCTTATGGCCATTTTGGCGGCCATTGTGCCGAAGGTAATTATATGGGCCACCCGGTCATGACCGTACTTCTCAACCACGTACCTGAGCACCTTTTCACGGCCGTCTTCGTCGAAGTCGATGTCAATGTCAGGCATCGAGATGCGGTCAGGATTGAGGAACCTTTCGAAGAGCAGGTTATATTTTATCGGGTCTATGTCGGTGATCCGCAGGGAATATGCTACAGCGCTTCCGGCTGCAGAACCTCTCACGGGACCGACCCATACACCCATCTCTCGGGCAGCCCTCAGGAAATCCTGGACAATCAGGAAGTAGCCGGGGAAGCCCATGTTTTTAATTACCGAGAGCTCAAAGTCAATGCGTGCCTGTATTTCAGGCGTGATGGTCTCCCACCGCTCGGCTGCCCCTTTCATTGTAAGGTGCCTCAGGTACTCGTCCTTGTCTGCAAATTCTGCCGGGATTGTGAATTCCGGCATTATAGGCTCACTGTTGAGATTGTAATGCTCAACCATGTCTGCCAGTTCCACAGTATTGCTTACCGCATCGGGCATATCGGCAAAAATGCCGAGCATCTCGTCACCGCTCTTGAGATACTCCTGTTTGGTATAACGAAGCCTTTTCGGGTCATCGATATCCTTGCCGGTATTAAGACAGATAAGACGGTCATGTGCCTCGGCGTCATCCTTCATTATAAAGTGGACGTCATTCGAAGCTATTATTTTAATATTGTGTTTTGCCGCCAGTTCACGGTATGCAGCTACCACCCTTTGCTGCTGGGGGAATACTGTCACATCGGCTGTCGGATCAGTTGTTTCATGGCGCTGCACTTCCAGGAAGTAGTCGTCACCGAAGATCTCCCTGTACGAAAGTATTGCTTCCTCTGCCGCACGCATGTTTCCTGTAAGTATTTCCTGGGCCGCCTCTCCGGCTATGCAGGCCGAAGAAGCTATCAGTCCCTCCCGATGCCTGCGGAGAAGATCCTTGTCAATGCGGGGTTTGTAATAAAAGCCCCGTATCCATGCTTCTGAGACCAGTCTGACCAGGTTCCGGTAGCCGGTTTTGTTTTTTGCCAATAATATAAGGTGATCACCCGAACGGTCCTCAACTGATGTTTTGTCTTCAAGACTGGTTCGTGCCACGTAAATTTCGCATCCTATAATTGGCTTGATTGATGCAGCTGTTGCAGCGTCATGAAACTCTTTTACGCCGAACATGTTTCCATGATCGGTTATAGCTATAGCCTTCATATCCAACTCTTTCGCCCTTCGGACCAGCGTTTTCACCGCTGATGCCCCGTCAAGAATTGAATATTGTGTATGTACGTGTAAATGAACAAATTGATGCATGAATTCCGGAACTTGTAACTGTTTTCTCCTCGCCCCCTGACAAAATTAAGGAAAAAGGGATATGGTTTTATAACATTCTTTTCAACTTGAAATTTTTTGTATCTTGTCCCCCTTATTGGGAAACTACAATCTTTGTTTAATTACTAACCTAATCTAGAAGTTATGAAAAGATTACTTTCAGTATTTTTCTTGCTTTGTGGATTTCTGCTGACTTCTGCTGCACAGCAGAAGACAGTTACCGGAACGGTTACCTCATCCGAGGACAACCTTGGGATACCAGGTGTGACCGTTCAGGTTAAGGGGACCACATTGGGAGTCGTAACCGACTTGGACGGTAAATACTCCATTCAGGCCTCACCAGGGCAGATTCTTGTTTACAGGTTTACGGGCCAGAAGACACAGGAGG
>CAZOHL010000151.1:0-4504 GCA_964579645.1 uncultured Rikenella sp.
TCTCCTGCATCACCCCCATCTCGGTGGCCAGTGTCGGCTGGTAACCCACGGCTGAAGGCATTCGTCCCAGGAGGGCAGACACCTCCGAACCTGCCTGGGTAAAGCGGAAGACATTATCCATGAAGAAGAGGATATCCCTTCCGGTTCCCTCTCCTTCTCCGTCGCGGAAGTATTCAGCCACGGAGAGTCCGGAAAGAGCCACGCGTGCACGTGCACCCGGAGGCTCGTTCATCTGTCCGAATACAAGGGCCAGCTTCGACTCCTTGAGTCTCTCGCGGTCAACCAGGTCAAGGTTCCATCCGCCCTTCTCCATGTCGTCCATGAACTCCTTTCCATAGGAGATTACATTGGCTTCGAGCATCTCACGGAGGAGATCATTGCCTTCCCTGGTGCGCTCGCCCACACCGGCAAAAACGGAAAGACCGGAATAGGCCTTTGCGATATTGTTTATAAGCTCGAGGATGACAACAGTCTTGCCCACGCCTGCACCGCCGAAAAGGCCGATTTTTCCTCCCTTTGAGTAAGGCTCGATCAGGTCAATTACCTTGATGCCCGTGTAAAGCACCTCCTTCTCGGTGGACAGGTCTTCATATTTCGGCGGCTTTCGGTGGATTGGGTAGCCTCCTTTTTTGTCGAGGGGCCCGATGCCGTCAATAGGCATTCCGGTCACGTTCATAAGGCGTCCCCTGATCTGGTCACCCACCGGCATGACTATCGGCTGCCCGGTGGCCACAACCTCCATCCCGCGCTGCAATCCGTCAGTTGAGTCCATTGCAATAGCCCTTACAGTCTTTTCGCCTATATGCTGCTGGCACTCCACAACCAGTACCGAACCGTCATGACGCTTTATCTCAAGCGCATCAAGGATATTCGGCATATCGGTTCCGGCCATATCAAATGTAACGTCAACCACAGGCCCGATGACCTGACTTATCACTCCTGTTTTCTTTGCCATCTCTCTGACTTAAATCTGTTTCAATGTAATCCTATAATCTGCTGTCTTATGCTATGCCCCTTGCGGGGCGAAGTTTATTTTACCCTTCCGATCAGATTTACCGCAAGCTGTTTCAGTTCGTTCTTTCTTTCGCCATTTACCGAGACCTGGTCAAGCGCCTGGAATGCCCTGTTGAAATAGTCATATGCAAGGTTTTCAGCCTGAAGCCGGATATCCAGTTCATCATATATTGCCCTTACATCCCTGACCTTCGTCTCAGGATCATTGTTGCCGGGCCCGAGAAGTTTCCTGAGGCGGGTAAGCTTGCTTCCGCCTGCCATCTCAAGAGCCTTCACCAGGAGGTAAGTCTTTTTGTTTGCAACTATGTCACTGCCGGTCTTCTTGCCGAACATCTTCGTATCGCCGTAGGTGTCAAGAACGTCATCCTGAATCTGGAATGCAATGCCAAGACAGCGCCCGAACTCGTAAAGAAGGTCCTGGTCCTTTTCGGAAGCATCTCCGATTATTGCACCCATCTTGAGTGATGCTGCCACAAGCACGGCGGTTTTCAGTTCGATCATGCGAAGGTATTCGGATTCTGACACCACCCCCTTTTTTTCAAAGTCAAGGTCGAGCTGCTGGCCTGTGCATACCTCAATGGCAGTGCGGTTGAACAGCTTCAGCGCCTTCGGCAGTGCCTTCTCAGGGGCCTGGCCGATGCACTCCACCGCAACGAACGCCATAACATCACCTGAAAGTATCGCCTGATCAGGGCCCCACTTTGTGTGCACGGTGGGAGACCCTCGTCTCACCTCAGCCTTGTCAATAATATCATCATGGATCAGGGTGAAGTTATGAAACACCTCTATGCCCACCGCCGGCATCACTGCCTCGTCGATCTTGTCCCTGAAGATGTTGCATGACAGAAGGCACATAACCGGTCTGAGTCTCTTTCCCCCTATTGACATGATATATCTCACGGGCTCAAAGAGCTTATCAGCCTCGGGTGTTCCGCCGAGGCTGGCTATGGCCTTGTCTGTCAGTTCTCTCAGGTAATCGCTGGTGAACATGCTTTTCTCCTTCCGTTATCCGTTAAGCGCTTCAGCGCCGCTGACCACTTCCAGCAGCTGGTTGGTGATGGAGGCCTGGCGCGCCTTGTTGTACTGCAGGGTAAGATCCCTGATAAGTTCAGTTGCATTGTCTGTTGCCTGGTGCATGGCGGTCATCCGCGCACCGTGTTCTGCAGCAAATGAATCAAGCAGTGAACGGTACAGTTTTATCCGCAAGGTCTTCGGGATGAGTTCCGATACAATGCTTACCTGATCAGGCTCGTATATGTAGTCAGCCGGCTCAGCTGCCGTGCTTCCCGGAACATCCATTGTCACCGGGAGGAATACCTCATCAGTGAGTTTCTGCACTGCTGCATTTTTGAACTGGTTGTATACAATCTCGATTGTATCATATTCCTTCGAAACGTAAAACTTCATCAGCTTGTCAGCCAGGACCGAGACCCGGTCGAAAGAAAGCCCCGTGTAAAGGTCACTGTGATCTTCAATTATGTTACCCTTCAGTTTCCTGAGGGTGTCATACGCCTTCTTTCCTACTGTAATCACCGCGAGATCACCTCTTCCGGCTTCCCGTACGTACTTCTCGGACATGATCCGCCTTGCTTCCCTGAGGACGTTGGCGTTGAATGCGCCGCAGAGTCCCTTGTTGGATGTGACTACAACAAGCAGCACCTTCCCGCTCCCCTTTTTCCTTTCGGCATAAATGTTTTCGATCTCGGTGTCACGCAGCGCAGCGCTGAGCCCGGCCTGGATCTCATTGAGCTTGTCGGCATATGGTCTGAGCTGAACTATTGCGTCCTGAGCCTTGCGTAACTTTGCGGCAGCCACCATCTTCATGGCAGATGTGATCTGCCTTGTTGACTTGACCGAACTGAGCCTGACCCTTATCGCCTTTAGATTAGCCATACTGATTTTCTATCCTTTATGACTAGCGTGACTGGTACCTTGATGCAACATCTGCAGCAGCCCTGTCAAGAATGCCCGTCACTTCGTCATTGATGATTCCGTTCTTGATGGTCTCCAGCACATCACCATGGTTGTCACGCATGAATGCCAGGAAGTCGTTTTCAAACAGCTTTACCTTATGGACCGGCACATCCCTCAGCAGTCCTTTTGTACCGCAATAGATGATTGCAACCTGTTCCTCCACCTTTACCGGTGAGTACTGGTTCTGTTTCAGTATTTCGACGTTCTTGGCGCCCTTGTCAAGCACTGCAAGAGTGGCAGGGTCAAGGTCAGAGCCGAACTTCGAGAATGCCTCGAGTTCACGGTACTGGGCCTGGTCAACCTTAAGCGTTCCGGCCACTTTTTTCATCGATTTTATCTGGGCGTGTCCGCCGACCCTTGACACCGATATACCCACATTGATCGCGGGCCTTATACCTGCGTTGAAGAGACTCGATTCAAGGAATATCTGACCGTCAGTGATTGAAATCACGTTTGTCGGGATGTATGCGGAGACGTCGCCTGCCTGTGTCTCAATTATCGGAAGTGCTGTGAGTGATCCGCCACCCTTCACCATATGACGTATCGAGTCGGGCAGGTCATTCATCTTTGCAGCCACCTCGTCTGATCCGATGATCTTTGCAGCCCTCTCGAGAAGACGTGAGTGCAGGTAAAAGACGTCACCCGGGTATGCCTCGCGGCCGGGCGGACGGCGAAGCAGCAGCGAGACTTCGCGGTATGATACGGCCTGCTTGGAGAGGTCATCATAAATGATCAGGGCATCACGGCCGGTATCACGGAAGAACTCACCTATTGCAGCTCCTGCAAACGGAGCGTAGAACTGTGCAGCAGCAGAGTCGGCAGCGGTGGCGCTGACAATGACTGTATAGTCCATGGCGCCATACTGCTCGAGCGTGGTGGCTATGTTCGCCACGGTTGAGCCCTTCTGCCCTATTGCAACATAGATGCAGTATACAGGCTTGCCCTTGTCATACTCACTCTTCTGGTTGATTATCGTATCAATTGCAATGGCTGTCTTGCCTGTCTGGCGGTCACCGATGATGAGCTCACGCTGGCCACGGCCTATTGGTATCATTGCATCGATTGCCTTGAGGCCGGTTTGTACAGGCTGCTTAACGGGGTGGCGGAAGATGACGCCCGGCGCTTTTCTCTCGAAGGGCATCTCGTAAAGCTCCCCTGTAATGGGGCCCCGGCCGTCAATAGGGTCACCGGTTGTGGTGATGACCCTGCCAAGGAGACCCTCTCCCACCATGATGGATGAGATTCTGCCGGTACGGCGGGCGACATCACCCTCCTTTATTTTTTCGGACGGGCCCAGTATAACGGCTCCCACATTGTCCTCCTCAAGGTTGAGAACAATACCCTTTATATCCGACTCGACGAACTCAATCAGCTCGTTCGATCCCACATTCTTCAGGCCGTAGATACGTGCGATACCGTCACCGACCTGCAGTACAGTACCAACTTCCTCTACGTCAATTGCCGTCTTTACTCCTTCAAGCTGCTGCCTTAAAATCTGTGATACCTCTGAAGGTTT
>CAZOHL010000152.1:0-4500 GCA_964579645.1 uncultured Rikenella sp.
CCGTTCCACTGGATGTTGCCGACGTTGTAGTCCCATCCTTCCGAGAGCCATTTCCGTTCGCCCGTGGCGATATTATAAATGAAAAGCCTCTCAAGGTCCGACTCATATCCGTCTTCCTCCATACTGGAGTAAGCTATCATCGAACCATCGGGTGAGAACACGGGGACCTTGTCATAACCCATGTTTCCTTCGGTAATGTTTTTCTCCTCGCCGGTTGTAACGTCATAAAGGTAGATATCAGTGTTGGTGCTGAGCGAATATGCCTTACCGGTCAGTTTCTTGCAGGCGTAGGCGACATACTTACCGTCAGGGCTCCATGCTAAATCAGCCTCGTCGAACCACGGGGCATCCGGAGCATCAAAGCGCTGTCCCTCCATAATATCCTTCTCGTTGCTTATTGCTGCGCCGTCAAAGGAGGCTACGAAGACATGGCTGTATGAGTAGTCATGCCAGTAGTCCCAGTGCCTGTACATCAGGTCATCTATGATGCGGACCTTCGCGTTCGGAAGGTTGTATTTTTCATTTGCCGTCTGGTCGAGCTTGACGCGACGGGTAAAATAAACCATATCACCGGCCGGAGAGAATGAGAGTATCTCGAAATCCTGCAGCCCGGTTATCTCTTTCTTCCCGCTGCCGTCAGGGTTCATGACCATTATTTTGCCTCCGGCGATATAGGCTATTTTAGCGCCGTTCTCTATCCACTGTGGTCCTGCGCCTCCTTCGGTGGTCAGCTGAACAGGATTTCCACCCGCTGCGGGGACGGACCAGATGTTGGTGGCACGGGCTTCGGTTGGAAGATCATAGGTTGTCACCTGGTACAGCACGGTCGATCCGTCAGGTGAGAGGGTTATTCCGCCGAGGCGGCCGTATTTCCAGAGGATTTCCGGGGTGAGTACTCCGCCGGCTTTTTCGGCGTCAGTGAGTGAGACATCTATTGACGGTGTCACGGCTTTCTCTGCCTTCTCGGTCTTGCATGCGCCCATCAGGGCCATGACCAGCACAATTGTGATGAGGGTCAGGTTCTTCATATGTTATCGGTTATCAGTTGTCGGTTATTGGTTATAGGTTTTAAAAATAGGAAAAATAATGCTGACGGGCTTAATAAACGGACCCGAATCCAGGCACGGGCAATGGCATATTTTTTGAACAGGTATTCAGGTCAATTGGTTTGACTAATTGAAGTTCATTGATTAACTTACAAGTATTCAGGTGATAAAACTATGACATGCTATGAGTTCGTACATAAGAAATACAATCATGGTCAGGGTCATCAGACTATCATTTGCTGTATTGGCAGCATGGCTGATTGCCGGGGTAAATTCTGATGCCCAGTATTTCGGAAGAAACAAGCCGGGATACAGTTCCTTCAAATTCGATGTGCTGCAGACTCCTGCTTTCGAGATATATCATTACATGAAGAATGATTCGTTGCTGAAGACGATATCTGGATGGTCAGAGGAGTGGTTCAGCATACATCAGAGAGTATTCAGGGATACCTTTGAGAGGAAGAATCCGCTGATCTTTTATAATAATCACGCTGATTTTCAGCAGACCAATGCTGTCAGCAGTCTTATCGGAACAGGCACCGGCGGTGTTACCGAAGGCATGAAAAACAGGGTCATCATGCCTGTGGCACTGACACTGTCACAGACTGATCACACCCTGGGTCATGAGCTGGTGCATGCATTCCAGTTCAATATGTTCCTGAGGTCAGACTCCGCCCAGAAATATTCGATGAATAATATCCCGTTATGGATGATTGAAGGGATGGCTGAGTACTTCTCACTGGGCAGCGTTGATCCCAACACAGCCCTGTGGATGAGGGATGCGGTTCTGAACAAGGATTTTCCTACGCTTAAGCAGTTAACTAATGACTCACGGTACTTCCCTTACAGGTATGGCCAGGCTTTCTGGGCAATGGTCGGGAAAACGTGGGGTGATACCGCCATTATGCCTCTTTTCAGGAAAACGGCCCAATATGGATTGTCAAAAGCGGCTGACTCCATCCTCGGCATGGATGAGAAAACCCTTTCAGGCTTATGGGCGAGTGCAATGGAGACCTATTTCAAACCTTACCTGAAGTCTGATGCTGATGAGCTCGCCGGCAAGCAGCTGATAACCAGTGAAAATGGCGGCAGAATTAACATCTCACCTGCTATAAGTCCTGACGGAAAGTACGTTGCATTCTTTTCAGAGAAGAATATTTTTACTCTTGATCTTTTCATTGCTGACGCTTCAACCGGGAAGATCATCAGCAAAGTATCAGGTGCCGCTGCCCGTACATATGATGACTTTAACTATGTCGAATCTGGCGGAAGCTGGTCACCTGACAGTAAAAAGTATGTATTTGTCCTGTTCAGTGACGGGATAAACAAGCTGGCGTTTGTCGATGTAAAAAGAGGCAGGATCACCAGGGAGGTTGCCATGCGTGGAGTGCCGGCACTTGCCAATCCCTCCTGGTCGCCGGACAGCAGGAAGATTGTATTTACCGGATCTTCGGAAGGGATAAGTGACCTGTATCTCTATGATATCATGTCAGGTGAGATTGAGCAGCTGACTGATGATTTCACTTCGAATATACATCCTTCATGGTCATCGGATAGCCGGAAGATAGTGTTCTCCCAGGAAAAAATGAATGAGTCAGGTCACCGCAAGTTTTCATATTCCCTGGCAATGCTTGATCTCAGTACGAGAAAAGTCAGCGGGATAAATGTTTTTAACGGCGCCTACAACATGAATCCTGTTTTTTCTTCCGATGACTCGCATATTTATTTCCTCTCGGATGCTGACGGGTTCAGGAATATGTATAAATATGAAATTGCTACAGGAAAGCTTCTGAGGCTTACCTCGTACATGACCGGCATAAGCGGGATAACGCCATGGTCGCCGGCCATGAGCTGGTCGCGCGAAGGAAGCAAGACGGCGTACAATTACTATATTAAGAACTCATATCAAATCCTGGTTGCAGATGATAACGAATTCAGGGCCGAGGAGGTGGATGGTTCCGTGGTCAGTTTTGATGCCGGCACCCTTCCGCCGCTGGCACATATCGGCCCCAATCTAATAGATTCAACACTATACGCCAGGAAGGAGGCAGCTCATTTGCAGGCTGATAAGTTGAAGGAGCTGCCGTATAAGCCAAGATTCAAGCTTGATTACATCTCCAACAATGCAAGTGTGGGAGTTTCCTCAGGGATTTACAGAAACAACCTGGGAGGAAGTATCAATATGATCTTCAGCGATATGATCGGTGACAACCAGCTTTATTCATCTCTTTCGCTGAACGGTGAGATCTATGATTTTGCAGGTCAGGCAGCTTACGTCAGGCAGAAGGGAAAGGTAAAATGGGGTACTGCCATATCCCATATCCCATACCGTGCCGGTACCATGTCATTTGCAAGGGATTCCGTACTGCTTCAGGATGAGATGGTTCCAGTTGATGTGCTGCAGCTTGACTATATCCGTATGTTCGAGGATAATATCACCCTGTATGCTTCATTGCCCTTCTCCCAGGTCAGGAGGATCGAGGCGACGGCATCGGCATCATGGTATTATTACCGGATTGACAGGTACAATTATTACTACTTGCTGAACGGTTACAGTATCGGAGGGACAAGGGAAAAGATGCCGGCTCCGGAAGGCAGCAGGTACCAGCAGCTTTCGTTTGCCTATGTAAAGGACAACTCATTGTTCGGTATGACTGCCCCTATGCAGGGAGGCAGGGCCAGGTTACAGGTTGACAAGTACTTCGGGGCCACAGATATTTTTACCGGTCTCATTGACTACAGGCAGTACATTTATCGAAAGCCGTTCACATTTGCTTTCCGGCTGTACAATTACGGCATGTACGGAAAGGTGTCCGAAGAGAATATCCTGCAGCCGTTATACCTCGGTTATCCATGGTTAATAAGAGGTTATGAGAATATTTCGTACAACACAGGAGATACTCCGGGACTGTCATCTCTGAATATTTCGAGACTGAGCGGTACGAGGATGGCCGTTGCCAATGCAGAAATCAGGTTCCCGTTCAGCGGGCCTGAAAGACTGGCACTGATAAAGTCGAAGTGGTTCCTGACCGACCTGAACCTGTTTTTTGATGCGGGGATGGCCTGGAACAGGGGTGACAAGATCATTTTCAATGACAAGGAGTCTCATCCGGCTGAAAACGAAAAATTCCCGCTGTACAGTACCGGTGCGTCTCTGAGGATAAATCTTTTCGGATACCTCATCCTTGAGCCTTATTATGCCTTCCCGTTTCAGAACGGAGGGTTTAAAAACGGAGTTTTCGGGCTGAACTTTATGCCTGGCTGGTAGCGGATTCAGGGAGCGCATCACGGTAAAACCATAGAGCCGCCGGCAGGGTATTGTCTAAATAAATTTGACATCGTGCTGTTTTTGGTGTAACTTAGGTAAGATTTTGATAATCAATACCTGATCTGTTACTGAGATGCCGCCCCCGTTTCTCACTAAAACAGACGATTGGCTTACCCGCAGGTTCAG
>CAZOHL010000153.1:0-4424 GCA_964579645.1 uncultured Rikenella sp.
GGCGTGCGTATGCTTCAGCAGCATTCAGCAGCACCTCAGCATACCTGATGATGGGGGCTCCGTCTGAATAGCCGACTTCATCCTTATACTTGTTTGTAAACGGGACGGGGCTTGTACCCAGGGTAAAGACCATGGCATTTGCATCAACAGTGCCGGCAGCAGTCATGACTGCAGAGGTTCTGCGAAGGTCATCGGGCAGCCAGGCTCCGAGCCTCCAGACAATCGGGCTTATGCAAACAAGCTGGCGGCGCTTGTACTGTGATGCAAGTGCACCGTTGACGGTGGGGTTGTTTGTTGACGAGTTCTCGATTGAGAGGATATTCTCCGTAGTATTGTACCCGAGAGAGGCAAATGATCCGTTAGGCGTGGCTGTAAGGCCAACCGTTCCCGCATAAACTCCGCCAGCCTTAAATTTATTTGTTTCAACAATGACGTTAGGCCAGTCGTACATATGGAGATAAATGCGTGACTTAATTGCAGCAGCAGCCTGCTTCGTCCACCTGGTAACAGTTTGCTTGCCGGAGCGGCCAGCCTTTGCAGGAAGAAGGCTCTCAGCCTCATTCAGGTCTTCCAGTATCCACTGGTAGCATTCAGCAACTGTATGACGGCCCTGGGCAGCATTTTCCTCGATGTTTGCAGGAGTGTTGTTCGGGAGCTTCCTGTAAGGAACACCCATATGCGAGGCATTGGGAGTATCCTTGTATGGCCTTGCAAAGTGGATCAGCAGTTCATGATGGGCAAGAGCACGGAATGCGAGGGCTTCACCCTTGTATTCATTGGCTTTTTCCTGGGTCAGGACACCGTTGTCAGCTGCCTTCTGGGCACCCTCCAGAACGATGTTGGCCCTGTTTATAAGCCTGTATGTGTCACTCCAGTGCCATACGTTATTGGCAGTTCCTGTTGAATAGGTGCCTTCATATGTATACTGGTAGAAAGCATAAATATTGACAACATCCTCGCCACGGTTGTCACCCTGCTCAATGAATGCAGCACCGAACGGGTAACCACGACCGGCACCGCCATAGTCGCCACGCTGGGCAGCCTGGTACATGCCGTTGACAGAGAGTTCACAGAGGCTCGCGGTGGAGAAGGCTGCATTCTCATCAATGGAGCTGTATGGAGATGTTTCTATGATATCAGAACAGGAAGATATCACCATTGCCACCAGGACAGCCGGTACCAGGACCAGTTTCCTGAATTGCTTGATATAGTTCATGGTATTTTTCATTGTATTCATTGATTAAGGTTAAAAAGTCACCGAAAGACCGCCGGTGATTACTCTCTGGCGCGGTGAACCGTTGAAGTCAACACCTGTCTGGTAGTTCTCCATTTCCGGGTCTATGCCGGTATAGGGGGTGAACATAAACAGATCCTGGCCCTGTACATAGACCTTGAGGTTCTCAATCCCGATGCGGCTGATTACCGACTTCGGGAGATTGTAACCAAGCTGTATGTTGCTAACCTTGAGAAAATCTGCTTTCTCAACAAACCGTGTGTTGGTTGTCTCCGGACGGTTGACAAAGTTTGAAGCTCCGAAATAGAGTCTCGGAGTCCATCCGTCACCCGGATTTGAGGCACTTTGCCATCTGCCAAGGATCTCGGCACTGTTGTTTGTAAAGGCCAGGTTCAGAAGGTCAACGCGTGTACGGTTCATGACATAGTTGCCGGCACTGTAGCGAATCATGATATTCAGGTCAAAATTCTTCCATGTCATATTTGAAGTCAAACCACCAAAGAATTTGGGATGTGTCCTTCCTACAAGCTGTTTGTCAGAAGCACCGAATGTGGTTGTGGTTGTCATTTCTGACGGAGCGTCAGGATTGAAGACATAGTTCTTGTTTGACAGCCAGTCAAGCTGTACCAGCGAATTATCTGCCTTATAGAATACAGGGTTCCCGTTAGCCGGGTTTACTCCCCAGTACTTATAGCCGTACAGTGTATTGATGGCTTCACCTACCCTGATTATTCTGTATTCACCGACTATGTCAGCATCATTGACAAGTGAGAGGACTTCGTTGTCAGGAAGGGTAATGTTGGCATCCAGCCTCCATGCGAAGTCGGCTGTCCTGATCGCCCATGCGTTTACAGAGAACTCATAGCCCCAGTTCTTCATCGAACCGATGTTCTTGCTGATTGAGTTTCCGGGGATACCAAGTGATGCAGGATAAGGTGCATCAAGGATCATATCCTCAATTGAGTTCAGGTAGTAGTCGAAGGTGAATCCGAAGCGACCCTCGAGGAACTGGGCGTCAAACCCAACGTCATACTTGGTTGATTTCTCCCACTGCAGCTGGTCATTTCCGGCCTGTGAATATGCAATACCGTTGTTGTCAGCATATTTAGCCGAACTGTAGAGGCCCAGGTAAGGATAGCTGCCAATATTGACGTTTCCGACCTTTGCATATGATCCCCTGATCTTGAGGTCATTGACCACATCGGTAATACCTGAGAAGAAATTCTCCTTCGAGATGGTCCATCCCACCGAGGCTCCGGGAAACAAACCCCATTTGTTTGCCTGAGGCAGGGAAGAGATACCGTCATACCTTATTGTTCCCTGCAGGAAATATTTTCCGGCATAGTTATAGTTGGCTCTTGCCGCATAGGAGATAAAGCCGTTGTCGCTCATACCCCCTCCGATCGACATTGTACCGGCGGTACCTGAGATGATGTTCTTGTTAAAGAATTCATTGGATAGATCCTGGGCATATGCCCCGAAATTATAACCCTTAGTGTATTCATACTCGTTGATGAGGGTAATGCCAACGTTGTGATCTGCAGCGAAGGTTTTATTAAAGTTCAGGATATTCTGAAGGTTCCAGCGAAGCCAGTTGTTAAATGTATTGTAGGCATATCCCTTATATCCCATACCGTCACCGTGCTGCGGGTTCCAGAAAAGGTAAGCGTCTGACTGTGACTGGTCAATACTCAGCTGAGTCTTCCAGTTCAGCCAGGGGGTAAATGTTATCTGTGCATATGTGTTGCCTATGAGCCTGTTTACTTTTGACTCATACTTGTTATGGTCAATTACATATACAATGTTCGGGAGGTTATCTCCGATCGACTGCAGGTTATTCCAGCGGCCTACCAGGGCAGGGTTCACATCATCAATGTTGTAACCTGTTGGGTCATCCGGGTCATAGATGGGAACGTTCGGATGCTGCCTGATTGCAGAGAATATGTTTCCTGACAGGGCGTTCGTGCCTGTGTTCAGGCCTGAATAGGCTGACTTTGTCACACCCATATTAACTCCCATTGTCAGCCACTTGGTGACTTTCTGGTCAACACTTCCCCTGACTGAATATCTCTCCATCTCATTTGGCTTGGCAATACCTTCCTGGCTTGAATAGCCTATTGAAAAGTAATAGCTCGTACGGTCAGTTGCACCGGTAAGTGCAAGGTTGTGGTCCATCTGGAATGCGCTGGTGCGAAGCACTTCCCTCTGCCAGTCAGTATCAAAACTGCCTGTCTTTGCTCCGGTTGATGAGGCAATTGCACTCTGGCCGTTATTGGATCTTTTCTCGTTGTTAATTGTAACAAAATCCTCGGCATGAAGAAGGTCAAACAGTCTGACAGGCTGTGCAACACCTACATAGGTATTATATGTAAGCCTGTACCTTCCCTGTTCGGCACTTCCTTTCTTCGTTGTGATGAGGATCACACCGTTGGCAGCCCTGGACCCGTAAATAGCGGTGGCAGAACCGTCCTTCAGGATCTCCATTGACTCAATGTCAGCCGGGTTTATGTCACCGAGGGCGTTTGCAGATGCACCGCCGGCAGCCATGTTGCCTGTGAAGATCGGAATGCCGTCAACCACAACAAGCGGATATGTCCCTGAAGAAATCGAGCTTACACCCCTGATGTTCATCCTTGGGGTTTCGCCAAGGATACCGGTGGTTGCTGCTACCTGTACCCCTGCTGAGCGGCCAGCCAGCTGCACATCGAATGACGGAGTTGCCAGGCCTGCTATGGCATCTCCTTTAACCGATGCAATTGCGCCGGTAACATCACTTTTGCGCTGCACACCGTAACCTACGACCACAACTTCATCCATAAGCTGAAGGTCTGGCAACATAACGACGTCAATCACGCTTCTGCCGGAAATCTGGGTCTCCACCCTCTTCATACCAACATAAGTGAATACCAGGGTGGTTGCATTTGCAGGTACGTTAAGAGTGTACTTTCCATCTGCATCCGTCATGGTACCAACAGTGGTCCCCGGGACGCTGATCATCACTCCCGGAACACCGAGACCGTCCTCCGAACTGGTCACAGTACCTCTCACATACTGGACTTGCTGGCTGAATGCAAATGCACTCACAACAAATGCCAGTACAAAAAATGTTAGGATCTTTTTCATACATTAATAGTTTAGGTTAATAAGGGTTGAATGTGAATTACTCACTTAGGCAAAAATAACAATATTT
>CAZOHL010000154.1:0-4405 GCA_964579645.1 uncultured Rikenella sp.
CAGAGCTGCCCGCGTGATGGTTACCGACTGATTATCTGTTTTCTAAGCAGGTTAAGAGCATGGGTTGCGGACCTTGAAATGTTTACCTGCCGGTCGTCTGCAAACCTGTGTTTTTCAGCTACTATGCCCCTCGCAGAGGCGACAGCTATCCACACGGTACCTACAGGCTTTTCGGTTGTTCCTCCAGTCGGGCCTGCAATACCGGTCACTGCAATTGCATAATCAGTTGATGCGAGTGACCTCATGCCTTCCGCCATGGCTCTCACGGTCTCCTCACTCACAGCTCCGTATGTGCTGATGATTGCAGGGTCCACACCAAGAACACTGGTCTTGATGCTGTTGTCATATGCTACAACCGAACCCCTGTACCATGCAGAACTGCCAGGAACGGAGGTGATCATCGAGGCTATCCTTCCACCGGTACAGCTTTCGGCGGTGGAGACAGTCATATTATTGTCAAGCAGTAACTTGCCCACCGTTTCTTCAAGTGTTACTTCATCTTCGCCGTAGATCACATCAGGGATTATTGAGTACAGCTTCCGTACCTGCTCCTCCTCCGTCCTCCGTACCAGTTCAGCGTCGTCTCCGCTGCCGGTCAGTCGTAATTTGATGATCCCCTGTGCAGGAAGATAGGCAAGCTTTACAATTGCAGGCAGTTCCTTTTCGAATCCCTCCAGTCTCTCGGCCAGCTTCGCCTCGAAAGTACCGAATGTCATTATGTTCCTGTGAATGATCGTACTTCCGCCTGTCATTGCAGACACCATCGGCAGAACATGTTCCTGCATTATGTGCTTCATCTCGGATGGTACGCCAGGCATTGATACAATCAGCTTTCCCTCCTTCCTGAACAACATGGCCGGAGCAGTTCCCGCGTGGTTTGCCAGTACCCTGCAGCTCTCGGGCACCATTGCCTGGCGCCTGTTGTTTTCATTCATCTCCAGGTTACGCCGGGTAATCCTGGCCGTGACTTCCTCAAGGACTTCCTGGTTCAAAACAAGCTTTGTACCGAAATACTCTGCCAGCGTCTCCTTTGTAATGTCATCACTTGTGGGCCCGAGTCCGCCTGTCATAAGCACCAGTGGCACCCTGCCCAATGACTCGTCAAGAGCAGCAATGATCTCCTCCCGTCTGTCTGAAATCGATGTAATCCGGTTGACACGTATCCCTCTCATGCTGAGCTGCATGCCCATCCATGCCGAATTGGTGTCAACAGTCTGGCCTATCAGAAGTTCATCGCCTATTGTTATTATCTCTGCGCTGTTCATATTTTATAGGTAGCCATTGATCAGGGTGGCAAAATTATCAATATTTTGTATCACTTTTTTCCCGGATATGAAATGAATAACGAACAGGAGATAATATCAGGTGTGACTGATTTTGTGAGGGAGGCCCTGCAGGGCCATGACAGCGGTCACGGCTGGCTCCATATAGAGCGGGTGGTGAGGCTGGCCCTCCATATCCATGAACGTGAACAGCGTGGAAACAGGTTTATAATTGAGCTTGGTGCCCTCATGCATGACGTCGGGGATCACAAGTTTGCCCTGCATGACGGGCCGGCTGAGATACAACGGATTCTGGCAGGCTTCGGTGTTGACCCCGGGATTATCGAAGCCGTCAAAGACATTAATGAGAATATCTCCTTCTCAAAGGGAAAGAGAACCTCTCCTGCCAGCCCGGAGCTGGAGATAGTGCAGGATGCCGACAGGCTTGATGCAATGGGCGCTATCGGCATAGCCAGAGCATTCAACTACGGGGGTTTCAAGGGGAACGAAATCTATGATCCGCGCGAGCGGCTGTCAGACCCTCCACTCCTTTCAGTCACAAGGAAGAATTCAATTTCAACAGTTCATCATTTCTATGATAAGCTATTGCTTCTTAGAGATCTGATGAATACAGACACCGGCAAAAAGCTGGCTGAGGAAAGGCATGAATTCATGGTCAGGTACCTCGAACAGTTTTTCCGGGAGTGGAATTCCTGTAATGAATACTAACCTTCCCCATCTATGATTGCAGACTCTTCGCGCCTCCATGTTGTGGATGCATTGCGTGGCTTTGCCATTGTTTCAATTATGCTCCTTCATAACATTGAACATTTTGATTTTTATTATGTTCCTGAAGGCCTTCCGGACTGGATGGTCTCGCTGGACAAGGGTATCTGGGATACTCTCTTTTTTCTTTTCGGAGGGAAATCCTATGCGATTTTTGCGCTGTTGTTTGGCCTGACCTTCTTCATACAGTCGGACAACCAGGCAAAAAAAGGCAGGGATTTCCGGGGAAGGTTTGCCTGGAGGCTTTTCCTTCTTTTGCTATTCGGAATAGTTAACTCCTCGTTCTACCAGGGTGATATTCTGACAATCTATGCACTCATCGGCCTGGTGCTTATACCTGTGGCCAGGCTTGGAGACAGGATCGTCTTCCCGATCGCCCTCTTCCTGATACTGCAGCCTTATGAATGGTTCAGCCTCTTCAGGGGACTGCATGATCCCGGCATCAGTCTGGCAGATCCCGTTTCATGGTCTTATTTCGCAAGGACCGGGGAACACATAACCGGAGATTCACTTCTGAAAACATGGGTGGGAAATCTCACAATAGGTAAGCCGGCAGTTCTGTACTGGAACTGGGAAAACGGCAGGATCTTTCAGACGGCTTCACTGTTCATGTTCGGCATGCTTGCCGGCCGCAGGGGACTTTTTATTCCTTCCGAAGCATCAGGGAAGTTCTGGCTAAAAACCCTCCTGATCTCATCCATTGCGTTCGTACCCCTGTTCATCACGAAAAGCAATATCACAGGCTGGATTGTCCCCGAGGTTGTCAGCCGTCCGGCTGCGACAATTGTTACCTCATGGTCGAACATGGCATTCATGCTTGTGCTGGTATCGGGTTTTACTTTGCTCTTCAGGTCGGCATGTTTTCATGGAGTGCTTAATATATTTTCCTGCTACGGAAAAATGAGCCTGTCAAATTATGTGATGCAGTCGGTTATCGGCTCCTTTATATATTACGGGTATGGCCTGGGATTGTATAAACATACGGGTGCAACTTATTGTCTTTTAATCGGTCTGCTTCTGGCAGTGATACAGGGATACTTCAGTGCATGGTGGTTAAGGCATCACCGGAAGGGGCCTCTTGAGACCCTTTGGCATAATGCGACATGGGTTGGTACAAAATGACGGGCTTGTGCCTCAGTACTCTGATCAAAATTGGTTTAAATGTGTTATTTTTACGTGAATAATTTAAAAACACAAAGAGATGTTCTATGCATTGCTTATTATCATTGCTGTCCTGGCCCTGCTGGCAGTAAGCCTTTACAACCGCCTGGTGCGGCTGAGGAACAACAGGGAAAACGCATTTGCTGATATCGATGTACAGCTGAAGCAGAGACTTGACCTCATACCGCAGCTGGTTGAAGCAGTCAAGGCTTACATGAAGCACGAAAGCACAGTGCTCACAGATATAACAAAGGCCCGTGCCAGTGCAATAGAGGCAAAGGGAATCGACGAGAAGATTGCCGCTGACGGAAAACTGTCGTCTGCCCTGCAGGGACTGAGGGTTGCAGTGGAAGCCTACCCTGACCTTAAGGCAAGCACAAACTTCATCCAGTTGCAGGAGGAGATTTCGGACATAGAGAACAAGCTTGCCGCTGCACGCAGGTTCTTCAATTCAGCCACAAAAGAGCTTAACAACGCTGTTGAGACCTTCCCGTCAAACCTCCTGGCCGGAATGTTCGGCTTCAAGCGCGAAACAATGTATGACCTGGCTGAGAGCAGGGCACAGGCTGAGGAGACGCCAAAACTGAATTTCTGACAAAATGAAATATATCGGGCTGAGCAGACAGATCTGGAACAATAACATCAAATCAGTCGTTTTGCTCATTCTCTTTCCAATTGTCATCCTTGGACTGGTGTGGCTATTCGTCTTCCTTATGCAGCCACTGAATGACTACAGGATTGAACGGGCCAACCAGCTCTTTATAATGTCAGTTCCATGGGTGGTTGCAGGTGTTGGCCTGTGGTTTGTCATAGCCTGGTTCTCCCACACGGGGATGATCGAGAGGGCAACCGGCTCCGCTCCTCTCAGCAGGAAAGAAAACAAGAGGATTTACAACCTGGTTGAAAACCTTTGCATATCCGTCGGCATGCCGATGCCTAAAGTCAATGTAATCAACGATGACTCTCTGAATGCCTTCGCCAGCGGTATCAACACAAACACCTTTACTGTCTCTCTCTCCCGTGGTATAATAGAAAAACTTAACGACGAGGAGCTGGAGTCAGTTATTGCTCATGAGCTGACTCATATCCGAAACCGCGATGTCAGGCTCCTGATCGTTTCAATTATTTTCGTCGGGATCTTCGCCTTCCTCACCGAGGCGCTTGTCAGAACGGTCCGCTTCAGCGGGGGAGGCAGC
>CAZOHL010000155.1:0-4399 GCA_964579645.1 uncultured Rikenella sp.
ATCTGGCGCTCTAACCAACTGAGCTACAACCACCGTTTTACGGAGTGCAAAGAAACAGCAAAAATCCCATTTTACAAACAGATATTTTTATTTTGTTATCAATTCATTCAAATAGTAACTTAGCCGAACTAAAAACAATATGGTATAATTATTGCGGCATCAGGGCGTTCATGATACTATAACGTGACAGTTTGAGCAGGCTGAAGATCATAGACAATATCTCGGGGCTGCAGGCCGTGCAGCTGCTGAGATTCATCACCTTCCTCATTATCAGCATCGTATTTACCAAGAGCCATCTCTCCAGGGGGCAGATAGGCAACTGGGAACTGTTCCTCTTCATCTCCAGCCTGCTGAGTTTTTTCTGGGTTACCGGCATTATACAGTCGCTTCTCACCCTCTATGAACGCAACCGTACCTTCAGGGAAAACGGAGCGAAGGAGGGGAGAAAATCACCTGAGATCTTCAATGCGTTCCTCCTTATTTCATTCTTCAGCCTGATGGTGTTTTTGTTGGGCATTCCAATCAGGTTCATGCTTGAGTCATCACAGGCCGACCCTGACATACCCTATCCCAATCTTCTGCTCCTTTATATACTGCTGAGCAATCCCGTTGCGCTCATTGAATATATCTACCTGCTGAACAACCGTCCTCACAGGATTCTGCAGTATGGTATTTATACATATTCTGCCCAGCTGTTGCTCGTTCTGGCCCCTGTAGTTGCAGGGTACGATGAGAAGAGTGCCATCTGGGGACTTTTCGCAATCACGGCTGTAAGGTGGATATGGCTCATAACAATTCTCCGGAGGTATACTCTCCTCAAGATTTCACCCGCTTTCATAAGAGAACACCTGAAAGTGGGTATGCCGCTCATTCTTGCATTTCTGATAAGCGGCTCAGCACAGTACGTTGACGGAATCATTATCTCAGCCCGGTATTCTGATTCCGGTGTATTTGCAATGTATCGTTACGGCGCCAAGGAGTTTCCCCTGGTTCTGCTCCTTGCCAACGGCCTGAGCAACGCATTGCTGCCCCAGTTCAGCACAAGGGAAGGGATGCGGGAAGCCCTTGTGACTCTCAGAAAGCGGTCTGACAGGTTAATTAAATACCTGTTCCCTATTTCAATGGTCACAATGCTCGTGGCCAGATGGATCTACCCCCGTCTGTTCACCCCTGAGTTCACACGCAGCGCAGACGTTTTCATGATCTACCTGCTTCTGATAATTCCGCGTCTTGTATTCCCCCAGACAATAGTGATAGGAAGACGGAAGACCAATGTGACACTCTTTGCTGCTGCCGTCGAGATAGCGGTAAACATCCCGCTCAGCCTCATGCTTATAAAACCGTACGGGGTGGTTGGCGTTGCACTGGCAACCTTCATTGTCTTATTCCTGGAGAAAATATTCCTTATGTATTATGTTTGGAAAAAAATGAAGATCAGACCCTCTGAATACGTTCCCCTTACAAGGTGGATAGTATTTTCCGCACTGCTGATACTTCTCTTTGTGCTGATTGACCACAGGATCATAGACATCTACTGACCCTTTCCCCGAACCTGCCGGGGAGAGTCCGGCTCTTCTTTAATATCAAAAAGAATTATATTTGGGGCATATATGCAATGCCTAAAAGTATGGCTTTTTACGACAACAGTCCTGAGGACTATTTCGGCACGTTCAGAAGAAATATTGTGGGGATTGACCAGGATTACATCTCCCCTTATGGTCCGAAGAGGATCATTTATTGTGACTGGATAGCCAGCGGAAGGCTGTACGGGCCGATAGAAGAGAAAATGAGCCACCTTTTCGGCCCATTCGTCGGCAATACACATACTGAAACTTCCGAGACGGGATCAATGATGACATGGGCATACCATCATGCCCAGGAAATTATCAAGAAGCATGTGAACGCCGGCCCTGACGACGTGCTCATTGCAGCCGGAGCCGGAATGACGGCTGTCATAAATAAGTTCCAGAGGATTCTGGGACTCAAGGGCTGCAGCTACCCCAGGACTGCCCGCTGCCTTAATGAGACAGAACGTCCGGTGGTTTTCATCACCCATATAGAACACCATTCGAACCAGACTTCATGGTATGAGACCCTGGCAGATGTGGTTATAATTGAACCGGGAAGCGACCTCACAGTCGAGCCGGAGAACCTGAAAAAGGCTCTTGCAAAATATAGCGACAGAAAATTCAAGCTGGGATCATTTTCAGCCTGCTCGAACGTCACCGGGGTATTCACTCCCTATCACACCCTGGCACGGATAATGCATGAGCACGGGGGCCTTTGCTTCGTTGATTTCGCTGCCTCGGCACCTTATGTTGAGATGAATATGCATCCGGACGACCCGATGGAAAAGCTCGACGCGATATTCTTTTCACCACATAAGTTTCTGGGCGGTCCGGGATCATCAGGCATCATGCTTTTCGATAAGTCATTGTACAAGTCATCGGCCCCTGACCAGCCGGGAGGCGGTACTGTTGACTGGACAAACCCGTGGGGTGAATACAAGTATGTAGACAACATCGAGTCAAGAGAAGACGGGGGTACACCGGCCTTCCTGCAGATGATCAGGGCTGCCCTTGCAATCAGGCTGAAAGAGCAGATGGGCACAGAAAAAATAAGGGCCCGGGAGGATGAGCTCCTCGAAAGAACCTTCAGCGGCCTGTCAGCCATACAGGGACTGCACATCCTTGCATCAAACATCAGGCACCGGCTGGGTGCAGTCTCGTTTTACATTGACGGCCTGCACTATAACCTCGTTGTCAAACTTCTGAGTGACAGGTATGGCATCCAGGTCAGGGGCGGTTGTGCCTGCGCAGGCACTTATGGCCATTACCTGCTTGACGTGACATATGACCACAGCCACCGTATCACTGAAATGATCAACAGGGGTGACCTTTCCGAGAAACCCGGATGGATCAGGTTGTCTGTCCACCCCACGATGACCGACCAGGAACTCGAAACTGTTATTGCCGCTCTTGCAGAAATAAGAAACCATGCCGCGGAGTGGAGCAATGACTATATCTACTGCAGACGCACCAACGAGTTCACCCACCGCAATGAGGCCGGAGCCGGAATGGATAAGGTCCGCTCATGGTTTAACCTTCAGACCTGAAGACGATGAAAATTACTGAAATTACAACCGAATCACTCAGGAAGGAGTTCATTGAGTTCCCGAAAAGACTGTACAAAGGAGACCCGAACTGGGTCTGCCCCCTTGACAGTGAGACAGAGGCTGTCTTTGACACGGAACGCAATGCCGCCTTCAGGAACGGCGAAGCAATCCGCTGGATACTGTCCGGTGATGATGGCACCACAATAGGCAGGGTTGCGGCATTCATTGATGAGATACGCTCGAAGGCAAACAGGCAGCCCACAGGAGGGCTTGGTTTCTTCGAAGTAATAGAGTCGCGCGAGGCTGCATTTATCCTTTTTGATACCGCCCGGCACTGGCTGACGGAGAGAGGCATGAAAGCGATGGACGGTCCGATTAACTTCGGTGAGAATGACAATTACTGGGGTCTGCTGGTTGACGGATTCATGCAGCCCGGTTTCGGAATGCCATATAACAAACCATATTACAAACAGTATTTTACTGATTATGGTTTCAGAACCTATTTCGAGCAGTACAGTTACCACAAGGACGTGGCTGCCGTTGAGGTTTTCCCCGAGAGGTTCAGGAAAATAGCCGAATGGATCTCGAAGAAACCGGGGTATACTTACCGCCATTTCGACTTCTCACAGCGCGATAAATTTGCTGCCGACATGGTCGAGATATACAATGCGACCTGGGCAGTGTTCAAGGAGGATTTCACTCCGCTTGATCCTGCACGGATAGAGAACACCCTCCGCCAGGCCAGCGCCTTTATTGATCCTGAACTGATATGGTTTGCCTATCACAATGACAGGCCCGTTGCATTCTTTATAATTTTCCCTGACCTTAACCAGATCATAAGACACTTCAACGGCCGCCTGACGCTGCTCAACAAGTTACGGTTCCTCTGGTACAAGATGACTCATGAGATGACCAGGGCCAGGGCACTTGTTGCCGGCGTGCACCCATCATACCAGAACACCGGCATCGAATCAGCAATATTCCTCGAGCTCTTCCGCGTCTTCAGGAAGAAGAGGTACTACAGGGAACTGGAACTATCATGGGTTGGAGATTTCAATCCTAAGATGATTTCAATTTACGAAGCCATCGGAGCCACGAGGGCAAAGACCCATCTCACCCTCAGGTACATGATTGATGAGACTCTCCCCTTTAAGATGTACAAGGATGAGATGGAGGAAAACAGGGCTGCCAGGCAGGCCAGACTGAAGGAATGAAATTTTTTTATTACTCTTTTTGTATTTTCTTTATTGTTCATTATCTTTGCACTCCCTTGAAAAAGGGATT
>CAZOHL010000156.1:0-4353 GCA_964579645.1 uncultured Rikenella sp.
CTGCCGACTGTGGACTTCTCGCTATTGTCCGGGAATTTTGTATCTTTATAGTGTCTCGCTAACATTTCATACAATGTCAACTGTGCCTCTTCATTACAGGATTGCGCTTGGCATGATACCGGGTGTGGGCGACATTACTGCCCGCAAGCTGGTCTCATACACCGGTGGAGTGGAAGCCGTTTTCAGGGAGTCTTACCGCGGCCTGACAATGATCCCGGGAATAGGAGAGGCCTTGGCCTCCGCAATTGCCGGCCACGAGTATCTCCCCGCAGCAGAGCGTGAAGCAGAGTTCGTAACAAGGAACAGCATCAGGGTATTCTTTTACCTCGATGATGATTATCCGGCACGGCTCAGGCAGTGCGAGGACTCTCCCGTGACCTTTTATTTCCGTGGTAACGCAGACCTTGACTCCCCGATGATACTCAGCATTGTAGGCACCCGCCATGCAACGCGAAACGGTCTGGACCTGTGCCAGAAGATTATATCCGGGCTGGCTGAGCATTTCCCTGAGCTTCTTATAGTCAGCGGTCTGGCTTACGGCATCGATATCGCTGCCCACAGGGCAGCCCTGGCTTCCGGACTGCCCACTGTGGCGGTACTGGGTCACGGGCTGAAGACAATTTACCCTTCAGTCCATGCCGGTGTCGCCCGGGCGATGCTGGAAAATGGCGGACATGTAACCGACTTTTCCTCGCCCACGCTGCCTGAGCGAAACAACTTCATAAGGCGTAACCGTATCATTGCAGGCATTTCAGACGCCACACTGATAATTGAGTCAGGCATCAAGGGAGGGGCGCTCATCACAGCTGATATAGCAGCATCTTATAACCGTGACGTGATGGCGGTACCCGGAAGGCCGGATGATGAATGGTCAGCGGGCTGCAATTCACTTATCAGGTGCAACAAGGCTTCCCTGGTTGAAAAATGTTCTCACATAGAATATCTCCTTGGCTGGAAGCCGGCATCGTTCTCGGCTCCGGTACAGCCTGTCCTTTTTGCCGGCCTCACTGACAACGAAAAGAAGATCTGCGAGGCGCTGAAGAACAACGGGGACCTCACTATTGACGTGCTTGCCCGGCTGCTTGATGTCCCTGTATACAAGATGTCCCCGACTCTGCTTCAGATGGAGCTCGCCGGGATGATAACCCTCTGCCCCGGGAATGTGTACCGGTTGCAGAAATAAAGAGGCAGATTTACTGCCATATATGCAGGTAGCGCCAGGTCTGAGACCTGGCGCTACGGGGAATGATGCAGATATCTGCATCAATGCGTAATATATACGGGTTGTTATACCAGTCCCTGGTCAACCATTGCATTGGCTACCTTCAGGAATCCGGCAACGTTTGCACCCTTGACATAGTCGACATATCCATCAGCACGTTTACCGTACTTAACGCATGCTGCATGAATGTTGACCATGATTGAATGAAGCCTCTGATCAACCTCATCCATGTCCCAGTTGAGTTTCATTGAGTTCTGGGTCATCTCAAGTCCTGATGTGGCAACACCACCGGCATTGACAGCCTTTCCGGGAGCATATTGCACCTTGTGCTTATGGAATTCAGCGATGGCCTCCGGTGTGCAACCCATGTTCGAGATCTCAGCTACGAGCATAACCTTGTTGTTGATCAGTGTAAGAGCTTCTTCACCGTTAAGCTCGTTCTGCGTTGCGCAAGGCAGTGCTATGTCAACCTTCACTTCCCATGGCCTCTTGCCCTTGACGAATTTCGAACCGGGGAACTTCTTCGCGTAAGGCTCAACTATATCCTGATTCGATGCTCTGAGGTCAAGCATGTAATCAATCTTTTCGCCGGTTATGCCTGCGGGATCATAGATATACCCGTCGGGACCGGAAATTGTGACAACCGTTGCGCCAAGCTGTGTAGCCTTGAGGGCTGCGCCCCATGCCACGTTGCCAAAACCGGAGATCGAAACCTTCTTGCCCTGGAGGGTGTCATTCTTTGTTGCAAGCATTTCCTTAACAAAGTATATACCACCGAAGCCTGTTGCTTCCGGACGGATAAGTGAGCCGCCCCAGTTCAGGCCCTTGCCTGTAAGAACGCCGGTATGCTCTGAAGCAAGCTTCTTGTACATGCCGTAAAGGAAACCGATCTCACGTCCGCCAACACCTATGTCACCTGCAGGAACGTCAGTCTCGGGACCGATGTGCTTCCAGAGTTCAAGCATGAACGACTGGCAGAAACGCATCACTTCGTTTTCTGACTTGCCCTTGGGATCAAAGTCTGATCCGCCCTTGCCGCCACCCATAGGGAGGGAGGTGAGGGAGTTCTTGAAGATCTGCTCGAAACCAAGGAACTTAAGGATCGAGAGGTTCACCGTCGGGTGAAAACGCAGCCCGCCCTTGTAGGGACCAATGGCTCCATTGAACTGCACCCTGTATCCGAGATTGACCTGGACATTGCCCTTGTCATCCATCCAGGGTACCTTGAATGTGAATATGCGGTCCGGTTCAACCAGCCTCTGCAGTACACCTGCCTTGGCAAATCTTGGGTTCTCATTGTAAACATCCTCGATAGTTTCAAGGACTTCCTTGACTGCCTGATGATACTCGGGTTCACCCGGATGCTTCTTCTCGAGCTCAGCCAGAATCTCTTTTACTTTCATTTTAATGTATGTTTGTGGTTTGTGATTTTTGTAATGATCTATTACACCTCAAAGGTCAATGAAGCGCCAGTCATGAAAAATGACTTTGCTCATGTTTTGTCGGATGCAATCTAAATAACTGATTTGTAGTTTTTAAGAGTTGCTACAACATCTTCTCTCTGTTTTCTTGTCAGGGCCGAAATACTGACGGGCGGGTATGCTGCCTTGCGTCCCTGTACCTGTTGATAAAGGATCAGGTAGCTGTGGAGACCCTGATACTTTTCGTTTATCTCGTACCCTGCAAATCTTTCGACCGGTATCTCGATGCTTTTACTCTCGCCGGGCATCAGCCCCGGCTTGTACCACCTGAGGGTTATCCTTCGCTCATCTGCTGAAAAAAAGAGATACATATACTTCATTATCATCGGCCGCAGGAGCAGAAGCAGGTATACCACAGTAACCGCAACTGTCAGTATTGTAAGGCTCTTTTCAGTCATGATATTCCTGAAAACCTTCGGGAAATATGCCAGGAAGATGTACAGCACATAGACCACAGTTGCGATGAAGCCGGTCAGCCTCAGCGAGACGATTTTTTTACCGTTGTCAAGTGTCATGAGTGACGTGTTTTAAACAAACCTACTATTTTTTTTCGAAACGGCAGAGATGACCGTCAGGCATTATCCCTCTTTTTCCTGAAGAACTTTTTCATTATTGCCGAGCAATCAGCGGCGAGCACTCCTGTCCGGACTTCTGTCTTTGGATGAAGGATGGCCGCACCTGTGGTTGTGTATCCTTTTTTGGGGTCAGGCGCACCCCATACCAGCGCCGATACCTGGCTCCATGACAGCGCCCCGGCACACATTACACAGGGCTCGACGGTTACGTAGATGGTACACCCGGTAAGGTATTTGCCCCCTAGAAATGAAGTTGCAGCGGTGATGGCCTGCATCTCCGCATGGGCGGTTGGATCATTCAGCGTCTCCGTCAGGTTGTGAGCGCGGGCGATCACGGTGCCGCCGGCCACTACCACCGCGCCTACCGGAACCTCGTCGCGGCCGGCAGCTTTTTCTGCTTCGCCAAGGGCCAGCTTCATGTAATATTCATCGCTTCCCGGTTCCATGGTTTTACTTCGTCATGGTATTCGTGGGCATTACCCTATTTCTGATGTCTTGGTTCGGGATGTATTATAACGTCTATGTCCCTGAATTCGCGTTCAAGCCGCTCTTCTATTACATCACACTGCCTGTGAATTGTCTCAATAGTTTCCTGGGGCGGCACGTCAAGATGAAACTCGACAAACCGCTGATGTCCGGCAGCCCTTGTCTTCAGATCATGGTAGTTAACCTGCATTTCCTCCAGTATACCGGTCAGCTTCTTCATCTCATCAGCCGAAAGTGCCGTGTCAAGAAGAGGGAAAAATGCCTTTCGGAGAAGCATCCATGATTCATATATTATTATCACTGCCACCGCGAGGGCGATAACCGGATCAAGCACATGCCAGCCTGTGAGCCAGATGAGAGCGAGCCCCAAAGCCACCCCAGCCGACGTAATAACGTCAGTCTTGAGATGAAGTGCATCAGCCTCCAGAGCAACGGAGTCAGTCTGCCGGGCAACTTTGTAAAGACGCCTTGACACCAGAGTATTGATAACGGCAGACACCGCCATTACCACCACACCTATGCCCAAGGCCTCTGTCTCTCCCGGATGAATGAACCTGTCAATGGCTTCATATACTATCCATGCCGAGGC
>CAZOHL010000157.1:0-4306 GCA_964579645.1 uncultured Rikenella sp.
AACTATTGCCATGACGAAATATACGAAAAAAAGCACTGCCGTCGGATAGAGCCCTGAGGCAAGGTAAACGGCCACCGCGATGGCGTTGGCGACAATCCAGACATACCACTGTTCAAGATACTTCCTGGTGAGCATCCAGGTAGCAACCACCGAGAGGGAGGCTATCAGACCGTCCCACACCGGAACCGGAGAACCGGTTGCCCTGTCGAGAACAAACCAGAGTCCTGCCCATATGGCCGCCGTTGCCACCACACACCAGGCCGCCGTGGCGGAATCAATTCTTTTAACGTTAGAACCTGCTCCCGCCTCAGCCGTCTCAGGCTGTCTCCTCCACATGTACCATCCGTAAAAGCTTATAACAAGGTAATAGCCCTGGAGTCCCATGTTGGCGTAGAAACCTGTCCGGCCAAAAACGTACATGTACACCGCTGAAGTTATTATCCCAAGCGGCCAAAGAAGTATGTTGCGCCTGATCTCAAGAACAACGTAGGCAATGCCTGTAACCGCACCGAAGATCTCAACAATATTATCAGCAATCCAGTTATCTGTCATGTGGTCAGAAAGTTAATGAAATCCCTGCCATCCAGTTTATCCCGGCCTGCGGGAAATAGTATGCCCAGGTCTTCTCATTGCCGTCTTCCGTCCACATGCCGCCATATGCATTGTTCTCATATTCAGCATTGAACAAATTGTTGAGAGTGAACTTCAGCCTGAGCTCCCCGGCCTTCCTGAGATCAATACCGTACGATGCCGCAAGGTTGCTGACAAAGTAGGGATCAATGCCACGGGCCTCACTCATTGTGTTGTCAAAGTACTGCTTACCGACATACTTGCCCGTTAGGTTCAGCGAGAGCCTGTCCATTGGATTGATCTCCAGCTCAGCAGAGCCTGTAACGCGGGGCGAATAGGCTATATCTACCGTCCCCAGGTCGCTGTAAGTATAATCCTCACTCCAGTCATCAGTATTGTAATTGATGTAGTAGTTGCGGAAATCCCTTATCCTGCTCCTGCTGAGTGTCAGGTTCATCTTCAGCGCCGCAAGTGGCGAAGGGCGGTAGCTCCCCGAGATCTCCACTCCTGCCCTGAAGCTTTCAGGAACATTTGTCATTATCGGGTACCCGGTGGTGCTGATTTTTCCCGTTGGAACCAGCTGATCAAGGTACATCATATAATAGAGGTTGACACCCAGGGCCGCGGAGGAAGTCCTGAACGTATATCCTCCTTCGAAGTCGGTCAGCCTCTCCCGTCCGGGGGTGGCTGAAGGATCTCCGGCTGCGTCCTTATAATCGGCCCGTGTGGGTTCGCGGTGGGCCACCGCCACTGAGACGAAGGCTTCGCTGCCGTTGCCGTTGTTCCAGAAAAGGCCCGCCTTTGGATTGAAGAAAAGGAAGCGGTGGCTGCCGTCAAGCTCTTTCATGTCAGCATCAGGACCGGTGAACCTGTATGAGATATGCCTCAGCTGCAGGTCGATGAAGCCGTTCAGGTTGCCGGTAAGGGTTCTGTTGACCTTCCCGTAGATATTGACCTCATCCTTCACCCCGGTGTTCCTGTACCACTCATACCCGGGATAAACGTCACCAGGTTTTTCAAGCCAGAGAATTGTTCCGTAGTGATCGCCGTCATACCTGTTCAGCGCCCCTCCCAGTGACAATTCCGTGGAGGCTCCCTGTTTAAACAGCGACCACACCGCACCATAGAACAGGTTGTCAAGCCACTTGCGCTGCACTATATCCGTCTCGCCGATAACGACATCTATTGGATACATGTCCGAAATCCCGTATTCAAACGGGCTGACATCGCTGTTCTGTTCCTCGTAATAGCCCAGTCCCGTGGTAAGGTGCAGGCCGGTGCTGAGGGTTACCCTGCCGGGGAACTGGTGGGTGTGGAAGAGGTGATAATGATTCTGGGTATACACGTCGGTCTCATCCTCGTAATACCGCGATATACCGGACACGTCAACATACTCGCCGGCAGGATTATATCTCCGGTCATCAGGCAGTATCTCCGCCGGCACTCCCCACCAGCTGATGCCAGTGGTCTGACTGCCGGTGATAAGATTGAAGCGGATCATGTCAGAGGGTCCTGACCAGAGGCCTGACACTGTTGCAGAGCGAATGTCAGCGGAGCTATGGTCAATGTAGCCGTCACTGTGAATGTCTGATGCGCGTACAATCATGCTGAACCTGTCGCCAAGCATGCCGGTCCATGCCTTTGCCGAGAGACGGGAGGTATTGAATGAGCCGTATGACATCTCTGCAGAGGCGCCTGGTTCAACCGGCGGGATGAGGCTGCTTATGTTCACAGAGGCGCCGAAGGCTCCGGCACCGTTTGTGGATGTGCCCACGCCCCGCTGCACCTGTACGCTCCCGGTCGATGATGCCAGATCAGGAAGGTCAACCCAGAACACCTGCTGTGATTCCGCATCGTTAAGCGGTATGCCGTCCAGGGTGATGTTTATCCGGCTGGCATCCGTTCCCCGTATGCGCAGGGAGGTATAGCCAATGCCTGTACCTGCATCAGAGGTCTCTACAACCGACGGTGTGAGTGACAGCAGGAACGGCATGTCCCTGGTCAGGTCCCGCTCGCGGAGTTCATCGGAACTGACAGTGCTGTGAGCCATGGGTGTTCTTGCCCCGGCACGGCTTCCCCTGACAATAACCTCTGCTGCAACATAAAGAGCCTCCCTGAGTGAGGCATCAGTCACAGCCGTACCCTTTACAACCACAACAGTGTCAAGCGACTCGAAACCGGTAAAGCTTATCCGCAGGTTGTAAGTGCCGTCACGCAGACCGCGAAGGGCATACCGTCCCTCATTGTCCGTGGCGACTCCCATGCCTGCATCGGTGAGCACCACGGAAGCTCCTGCCATCGGCACACCACCAGTGTCAGTGACTGTGCCGGTGATAATGCTCCCGTGACCCTGCCGCTGAAGCATTTCCCGCTGGTTTTGTTCAGCGCCCGCAATTCCCCGTCTCTGACCCGGAACAATTCCTGACAGCGACATAAATGCCAATAGTAAAATTGAAATTCTTCTCACAATCAATCCGGTTTTTAACATTAAAATCGTCTGAATTGAAGGCTTTCAGACAGGCCGGAAATGATTACTCTCTTTTCCTACGCCGGCATTACCCGGATCAGGTTTTAAGGGTATGATCTCAGCCTGTAAAGTAAGGCACCCCGATTCGACAACGCAAAGATACAAAATAATTGAGAAAACATGATCCGGCTGATACCGGTAACTGCAATGTTCTGTTATTTGTATATTTGTCACGGGAAGAATCAAAAGAAATGGACGATATTCTGAAAAAGCTTAAATATGGCGCACAGGAACGGATTGCAGTGCTTAATGCACCCGCGGAGTTCCGTGACCGGGTTACCGGACTTCTTCCGGATGTACAGATTGACACTGAGATCAATGCCCGTTACCTGTATGATTTCATGATCGCGTTTACCCCTGTATCTGCTGATGTGGACAAGATTGGCCCGGCTTGTATCCATAATCTGAGCGAGGACGGAAAGCTGTGGATGGCATATCCCAAGGGTACCTCACGCAGGTACACAACTGACATCAACAGGGATCGTGGCTGGGACAATGTTGAATCAACCGGCTTCAGGCGGGTGAGCCAGGTGGCAATTGACGAAGACTGGTCTGCCCTCAGGTTCCGGAATGTCAAATTCGTCAAATCAGCCAAACAGTAACACTGATGAACAGGATTCTGCCGGCCATCTTTGCAATCTTGCTGATCACCTCCTGCTCACAACAGCGTGAGACCGAGTTTTTCACCGGGAGGGTTGACTTCCCCGTTCAGCCGAATCTCGGTGTGAAGGAAGCGATGGCGGCGCGGCTTATACCCCACCAGCGACAGCTGGACTGGCAGAAACTGGAAATGACAGCCTTCATCCATTTTACAATCAATACATTCACAGATATGGAGTGGGGCACCGGGAAGGAATCTCCCGAGCTTTTCAACCCCGTATCGCTTGACGCGGAACAATGGGTAAGGGTACTCAGCGAAGCCGGCATGAAGATGGTTATTATAACCGCCAAGCATCATGACGGATTCTGCCTTTGGCCGACGAAGACCACAACCCATTCCGTCGCCTCCAGCCCCTGGAAGGATGGGAAGGGTGATGTGATCAGGGAGCTGAAGGATGCATGCGACAGGTACAATATGAAGTTCGGTGTCTATCTCTCGCCATGGGACAGGAACGCTGCATGCTACGGTGACTCGCCGGCGTACAACCGTTTTTACATGGAACAGCTTACCGAGCTGCTGACATGGTATGGCAAGGTAGATGAGGTATG
>CAZOHL010000158.1:0-4305 GCA_964579645.1 uncultured Rikenella sp.
AAAACCTGCTATAATAATTTCTTCTGTCATGGTCTGTAATGTTTATGAATTTAACTGTGTGACCGGCGCACAGCGAAGTCCGCTGTCAGCCGGTTACTGCCCCTACTCAGCCGGCACCTTTATATCACCGAGGGGATAGAACGGGAACATGTTCTCTTCCATCCACTTGTTGGACTCAACCGGTGTCATCTTCCAGCCTGACGGGCAGTTTGAGACTACCTCGATGAAGCATGTGCCCCTTTTTTCATTCTGGTACTGAACAGCTTTTTTGAGTGCCTTCTTGAATTTGCGGACTCCGCCGGCGGTATTTACGCTCTGGCGGGTCACGTAGCAGGTGCCCGGGAGCAGAGCCACTATATCCGCCATCTTGATAGGTGATCCCATCATTGAAGTGTCTCGGCCGTAGGGTGAGGTGGAAGACTTCATCCCGGCAAGGGTCGTGGGAGCCATCTGGCCACCGGTCATTCCGTAGATGCCGTTGTTGATGAAAATCATAAGGATGTTCTCTCCCCTGTTGCAGGTGTGGATCGTTTCTGCCGTACCTATTGCAGCGAGGTCGCCGTCGCCCTGGTAAGTAAAAACAAACCTGTCAGGCATAAGCCTCTTAACGGCTGTTGCAAGTGCCGGTGCCCTTCCGTGAGCAGCCTCCTGGAAATCGACATCGATATAGTTGTACATCAGCACCGAGCAGCCAACCGGTGTTATACCGACAGTTCGTTCCTGCAGGCCTTCTTCCTCCAGCACCTCTGCCAGCGCGTTGTGAGCTGTTCCGTGTCCGCATCCGGGACAATAGTGCATGACGTTATCCGTCATCAGCTTCGACTTCTTATAAGTCAGGTTCTCAGGCTTGATTATATCATTGAATGTTATGTCTGCCATAATGGTTATCCTTTAATGAATGATTTCAGGTTTTCAAGCACCTCTTCGGGGGTGGGTATCATGCCACCCATTCTTCCGTAGTGGCTGACACGAGTTTTCCCGTTGACGGAAAGCATTACATCTTCCACCATCTGGCCTGCGCTCATTTCCACGGCCAGCATACCCTTCACCCTGTCAGCAAGTTCATTGAGTCTCTTTTTCGGGAAGGGGAAAAGTGTTATCGGCCTCAGCAGACCGGCTTTGATGCCTTCGGCCCTTGCCAGCTGGAGTGCCTTCTGACACAGTCTTGCGCTGGTTCCGTATGCCACGAAAAGATATTCGGCATCTTCGGTCATGAATTCCTCGAAGCGAACCTCCTTCTCCTCCATCTCATGATATTTGGCAATCAGCTTAAGGTTAAACTTCTCCTGACGTTCTGAATCCAGGTCAAGGGAAGTGATTATGTTTCTTGGCCGGGAGGCCGGTTTACCGGTGGTTGCCCAGGGAAGGACCTCTTCTGATCTTTTCTTCTGCGGTTTGAGCCATACTTTTTCCATCATCTGCCCGATAGCTCCGTCAGAGAGGATCATAACCGGATTCCTGTACTTGAATGCGAGGTCAAATCCCAGTTCGACGAAGTCAGCCATTTCCTGGACAGATGCAGGTGCAAGGACAAGAAGGTGATAGTCGCCGTGACCGCCACCCTTAGTAGCCTGGAAGTAGTCGCTCTGAGCCGGCTGGATTGTGCCGAGTCCGGGGCCGCCGCGCACAACATTTACTATCAGACAGGGCAGTTCGGCTCCTGCAATGTAGGTTATTCCTTCCTGTTTGAGGCTTATGCCCGGTGAGGATGATGAGGTCATCACCTTCTTCCCGCAGGCAGCGCCGCCGTAAACCATATTTATAGCTGCCACCTCGCTTTCCGCCTGAAGGACCACCATCCCGGTCGTTGCCTGGGGATTGGCCTCCATAAGATATTCAAGTATCTCGCTCTGCGGAGTGATTGGATACCCGAAATAACCATCGGCACCGGCTCGTATCGCCGCTTCGGCGATAGCCTCGTTGCCCTTCATCAGTCTCAGTTCTTTTTCCATTAACGTATATAGTTTCTTTTCGTTATCCGATTTTAACCTTGTAGACGGTAATTACACCGTCAGGACAGACAACCGCGCAGTTTGAGCATCCGATACATGTCTCCGGATTGGCTGCAAAACTGAAATGGTATCCCTTTGAATTCACCTCGGTTGCCAGGGCGAGGGTCTGGGTCGGACATGTCACAACGCAAACCTCGCAACCCTTGCAGCGCTCACGGTCAACAACAACTGCTCCTTTAATCTTTGCCATTTTGTCTTGAATTTACTGCCTATTAAATGTATTATTTATTTTTCTATTGGATTGTTCTTTTTGAAAAGTTCCAGGCGTTCCTCCAGCAGGGGCATCTGTTTCTCCCTGACCTGTGAGACACAGGCTCTCAGTCCTTCATGTCTTTCACTGCCGCAAATATTCAGGGTAATGGCGGCTATGCCGTATGACAGGAGTTCCTGAAGCAATTCTCCCCCGCTCTTGCCGGGATAGGAGATTGTAAAATAGAATCCGTCTGCAACCGGCCTGTCAATGTCCATATCATACACTATTCTGAAACCGTTCCGGATGAACATCTCCTTCATTTTTGCAGCCTTATCTCCGTAGGCTTTCGTGTTGTCGACAAAATTATACAGACCCTCATTTACAGCCTTGAGTATAGCTGTAAATCCATACTGAACCGAGTGAGTAACTCCTGATGAGAGGGCATAAAGAGCACCGAAGATCATTGCCCGTCCAAATATGTCAGTTGAATAATAGCGAAGCAGGTCAGGATAACGGCGGTTATATAGATGGTCAGACATTACAAGCAGGCCAATTCTCTGACCGGCGTAACTGAATATCTTCGAGCTGGAGATCAGCAGGATGTAGTCATCGCAGTATCTGGCAACAGTAGGCTGGAAGGGTGGCTCACCGGGAACAGAGTAGTTCTCCCTGAAATCCATTCCGAAATATGCCAGGTCTTCGATCACGATTGCGTCATATTTTTTGGCAAGGGTGCCTATGGTTCTCAGCTCGTCTTCAGTGAAACAGATCCATGAGGGGTTATTTGGATTGGAGTAGAGGATTGTTGAGACCTTCCCGCATTCCAGTATGGATTCCAGTTTCGGACCGAGCTTCTCTCCCCTGTAGTTGTAAACATCAAATGATCTGAAATCCTGACCGAGGATACGCGTCTGAGTTTTCTGAACGGGAAATCCCGGATCGATAAAGAGCGTTCCCTCCTTCGTATGATCATTGCGGTTTGCTACCATGAAGCTTGCCATTCCTCCCATCATTGCACCGCCGGTTGGCACGCAGCATTCGGGTTTAACATCCACATCAAGAAAATTCTTCACAAATTTCGATGCTTCAATTTTCATCTCCGGTAGTCCCTCGATGTCAGGGTAGTCGGATGCAACCCCTTTCCTCAGTGCTTCAATTTCAGCTCTCACTCCCACCTCTGCTGAGGGAAGGCCGGGTACGCCCATCTCCATCCGGATAAATTCCACACCTGTCTCGCGGCGCAGAACATTAACCAGTTTTACTATCTCCCTGATGCTTGCGCGACCAAGGTCAGTGATCCCGCTGGATACTATTGCGTTGCTTACTGTTTGGCAGTTAATGGGGGTATTTTTCATAAATTTTTCATTTAGTGCCCTCATTTGTGGCCCTAAGATAAAAATTTATAAGAGAACGATTGCTGCTATTTGTCATATTTGAATTTGTGAGTTGCGATTTGCGATTGCCGAGTCGGGTTGCCGATTTTAAAGCCTTCGATTCGCAATTCGCAATTCGCAAATCTCAACTCCTCTTGCCTGCCGCTAACGCCAGAATCACTCCCAGAAGGGTGCTGTAGAGAGCGGCGACGAGCATTCTGAACTCTTCCGGCAGCAGAAAGTTGACCGTCTGAGCCGGTATCCAGAAAAGGGGGATGCTCTTTTTCAGCACAATACCCCACATGCTGTTCCAGTCAATCAATGCCAGCAGCCTTTTGACATCGGGTAGCGTCAGCAGCTTGCGCCTGTCGCCTGCAGCAGCGGCAATATGAAGATCACTGACACGGTGGGTTACCATAAGAACCGGAGCATAAAAGATATTCAGGAATGTGCTGATTGCAAAGGCGAGGAGCACCCTGGCACCTGTAACCGGGCCGGCCATGACCGCTGCCGGGTTGTCCATGCCCAGGTGTTCCATTATCAGCGGTGTGCCGCCGCCAAATATCATGAAGGCAGCCTTGACGGTCATACCCAGAAATCCCCAGATGACAGCCCGGTACAGCAGGGCAAAACCCTGCGGCAGGTAGATGCCTGTCCTGATCCTGCTGCCCAGCATCTCGCCCATGGTAGCAAGGATCGCAAACTTTATGAAGCTGGCAGTAAATGC
>CAZOHL010000159.1:0-4076 GCA_964579645.1 uncultured Rikenella sp.
AGAATTCATTTTTATATAACCCGGATTCCCTTTTGTTATAATTCCGTTTGCCATAAATGATCCTTGCGGATTATACGTATCATAATCCTCCAAATCCAGAGTTACAACAAGCAGATCCCTGTATTTGCTAATCTCACCAATCAATCTCTGATCAATTTCGTTTAGATATTTGGTTTTATTATCGTAGTCCGTTATCGCATTTGATACTTCAATATTCCTAATCAATCTCATATTTCCGGCATTTTTCAATTGCTGAATTGTTCTGTCAGTGCTGAAATAACGAAGGTATCTTGCTAATTCCCTGCTGTAATCATAGAATCTGTTTGATTCATCAGGAATACCGGCCAATCTTATGTATCCCTGAAGGGAGTCACAATAGTTCAGTCTGTTTTGATTAAAATTTATGTAAGCAGTTAAGACAGAAGTATCTTTCTTGATATCTTCCGCCAATGATTGAATGAATTGCTTTTCTCTTCTATGTTCGCCAGAATTTTCGAGTTGCCACTGTGCTAAATAACCAAAGAAGACAGCTAAAAAAAGCATAAAAAACTCAAATAAATAAGATTTAATCCTCTTTGGCTCACCTGTCTTATTTGTTGAAGTGGTATCAGAAGCATGTTTCTCCTTTCCTGTCACTTTTCTATTTGGCCGATTTAAAGCCATCCTTTTCTCCAATTTTTTCAATATTATGTAGATGATTTAATCCAATTGACCTGTTGGGTTAAACAAATTTTAATCAGAACTATTTTAAACCAATCATGTGCTCAGAATAACCCTATTCAGTCATAATTAATGCACAGCCCCGTCAGTCCCAATGCTAATCCCCCGACTCCCCTCTGCCCAAACTCCATTAAACAACGAGACAAACAATCTTATCCCTCACCGAAGTTATGCAATTATTCAGAGGCAGTATATCTCTTCCAATGCATTTTTTGCGCATGAGATGACCGGCACCGCCCGAAAACCTCCATCCCTTACCTAACCCTGAAAAATTAACTATATTTGACATAGCCGGCAAACCGAACCTTACGGTACGGCATTTATAAAGGAATAACAGCTAAGCCATGAAATACGACGACTTCATCGTCTCAACACTCGGAAAGGGAAATGTTATCTCACCCTTGAAGACGGGACAAAGGACCGAAAGCCAGATTTATAAATTCATCGGTGACGACGAACGGGTGATCTATGATGTCTCATCGGAGAACTACGAACACTGCCGCGACACGGGGATAACCCCTGTATCATTCGAGAAAGCCGGCCCCAAAGAGATGATTTATTTCGAACCGGCAAAGACCAAAGTGGGTATCGTCACCTGCGGCGGCCTCTGCCCGGGCCTTAACAATGTCATCCGCAGCCTCGTCAACCAGTTATACTACCGCTATGGAATCAAACGCATCCTCGGCATCAGGTACGGCTACGAAGGTCTCATCCCGGAATACAACCATGAGGTGATAGAGATGACCGCCCCGATGGTCAGCGAGATCCACCTGTCTGGAGGCACATTTCTGGGAACCTCCCGGGGTAACCAGGATGTAAGTAAAATGGTAGACACACTGGAGATCCTCAACATAAATGTTCTCTTCTGTATTGGCGGCGACGGTACCCTGCGCGGCGCCCACGCCATACATGAGGAGATAAAAAACCGCAACGTCAAGATAGCCGTGGCGGGCATCCCGAAAACTATCGACAACGACATCGACCTGATACAGAAATCTTTCGGCTTCGAGACCGCCTTCTCAATAGCCCATGATATAATCCGTAACGCTCACAATGAGGCCCACGACGCATATAACGGTATCGCCCTTATAAAACTGATGGGACGAGACTCCGGCTTCATCGCCGCTAACGCAGCACTTGCAGTACAGGAGGTGAACTTCGTTTTGATACCCGAAATCTCTTTCGACCTGTACGGCGAAAAGGGATTCCTTAAAGTATTGAAATCCAGACTTGACGAACGGCATCACGCGGTAATTGTAGTGGCAGAAGGTGCCGGACAGGACCTGTTCCCCGCCCAGGGATCACAAAAAGATGCCTCAGGCAATATTATTCACCAGGACATCGGCACATTCCTGAAAGACAAAATCAGGTCTGAGTTCAAGGCGCTTGGCTTCCCGCATGCCCTGAAATATATTGACCCGAGCTACATCATCCGCAGTTCACCTGCAAATGCTAATGACAGTAAGTTCTGCAACCTGCTGGCACAGAACGCCGTACATGGCGCCCTGGCCGGGCGGACCGACTTCGTGGTAGGTTACTGGAACAACCAGTTCACACTGATGCCAATTCCGCCCGTGGTGGCCAAACGCAAAAAGATAGACGTGGAAGGTGAACTGTGGTGGAACGTGCTCGAGGCTACCGGCCAGCCTATATCGATGAAAAATGACTGATACGCACCGGAAATATCCTGATGACAGGTTGAAGCCCTAAAAACGATCTGAGGGCCGGAATTCAGAACTCTAATCCTACTGATAGCTCAAGCATTCCGAAAGGCTTGATCTCCTTCCCCTCACGGGGCGAAGTATCACTTCCATCAGCCTCCGGATCAGTGTATGCCCACCTGTACTGGTTTCTTTCAGCTCCTGCATAAATCCCGGCATTCAGGAACAACCCCTCCCTGAGGAACAGATCACCTTTTCGCGACGATGCAGGAATGAGCTTCTGACCAAACATGAACCTGTAACCGGCATTTGCCATCACAATGATCTTGCGGTTATCCTGGTTCCATTCATTAACGTAATCTTCAAGGTAAAGTACGTCTGACATCTCATATTCCCCTATGAGTCCTACATAAGCCTTGTCCTTCCTTAACTTGAAGAACCACAGGGGACCGCCCCCCACCGCAATCCCCGAGAAATTATCAGGTCTTCCGCCATTATCAGCCTCAGCCTGATGTAATATGGGAGTCAGTGCACCGACGGAGGAAAACCTGGCATGGGCACTGATGGTCAACTTCCTGGTAATATTGTATTCCCCCGTAACAACCGGGCCGAACTGTACAAAACCGAGGAGGTTGGAGTGCACGGCCCACCTGGGCCAGCTGGCTGCAAGTGATTTTGGTCTCTGGTTCTTGTTGACATTGGCGGGGTATTTTTTTTGTAACCCTCCATCAGACATTGGCTCCTCACCTCTGACACCTGCAGTGGCAGAGATAAGGACCAGCAGAATCAAAAACCTCTTCATCGGAAAGACTATTTAACGGTCTAAAGAATAAAACGTGAGACCGTTAATTAAATTGCCCCGGAGAAGGTATCACCCTGATTCAGGTCGCCCGTCTCCCAGCCCTTGCGGAGCCAGCTCGAGCGCTGTGCTGCAGTGCCGTGGGTAAAGGAATCAGGCACTACCCTGCCCTGGTATTTCTTCTGCAGTACGTCATCGCCGATGGAAGCGGCAGCATTAAGAGCCTCTTCGATGTCACCCTCCTCGATGGAGTTGAACATATTGCTTGCATGATGTGCCCATACCCCTGCCAGGAAATCAGCCTGCAGCTCGAGCCTGACTGTAAGCTGGTTGCCTCTCACTTCACTCAGCCGCTGACGCTCGGTCTGTACCTCATCAAGTATACCCATCTGGTTCTGGACATGATGCCCTATCTCATGTGCCACTACATATGCAATCGCAAAGTCTCCGTAAACACCGTATTTCGCCCGCAGATCATCGAAAAAACTGAGATCGATGTATACCTTTTCATCACCCGGGCAATAGAACGGTCCGCTGGCGGCGGTTGCATAGCCGCAGGCCGACTGAACCTGATCCCTGAAGAGAACAAGCGTGGGCTGACGATAAGTGGCTCCTGACTGAGCAAAAATCTTTCCCCACACCTCCTCGGTGTCAGCCAGCACTACCGATACAAACTGGGCCATGGCGTTCTCTTCCTCCGAGGCCTCAACAGGACCAGCCGTTCCGGATGAGCCCGACTGTTGCAGAATGCCTGAAGGATCACCCCCGAGCAGGTAAACGAGCAATACAATCACAAGTGTGCCCAGCCCGCCGCCGACAACCTTAGTTCCGGTACTCATACCCCTGCGGTCTTCAACATTGTCGCTGCCGCGACGCCCCTGCCATTTCATAGTCTT
>CAZOHL010000160.1:0-4049 GCA_964579645.1 uncultured Rikenella sp.
TATCCTTTGTTTATGAGCCATTTGAGTATCACGGAGGTATCAAGACCCCCGGAGTAAGCAAGCATTACTTTTTTCATCAGTTTAAATTTTTTGTCGGATTGAACCTGCAAATCCTGTCTCAGGCTGATAAGAATCAGTTAATTGAATTCGTGCGGGCTCAGGTTTTTGTTATTGTTTTTGGTTCGAATATTGAGTGGAGGCACTCTTCAACTGCCTCGTTGCTGATATTGTCACGGGGTATCAGGAGGATTGTGTCATCGCCGGCAACCGTTCCGGCTATCTCATACCGGCCGGCACGGTCAATCCTGATTGCAACCGCCGATGCAAATCCCGGCGGGGTGTTTATCAGCAGCAGACCCCTTGCCCATGTCATGCCGGTGATTGACGCGGCAGCACTGCCGGGAAGCGTCTCTGCAACCTCCTCCCTTCCGGAGGGAAGCAGATAGCGATATCCACCGCTGCCATCAAATCCCCTGGTTATGCCCAGCTGCCTTAAATCGCGGGAGAGTGTCGCCTGCGTACACTTCATCCCTGTTCCCTCCACCATTCTGAGAAGATCATCCTGCGATCCGATCACATTCTCCCTGACAAGTTTCTCAATCAGGGCCAGTCGTGATTCTCTGTTCATATTGTATTTTTATTCATTTTGGATGCAAATTTATACATTTTTTATTATTGCAAGTATCCCGGCTGCAAAAATTGTATTTTTACATCCCAAACGGGAACAATGAAGGATGAAATAAAAAAGGTGCTGCTGCTTGGTTCGGGAGCTCTTAAAATCGGTGAGGCAGGTGAGTTCGATTACTCCGGGTCACAGGCTCTTAAAGCTCTTCGCGAAGAGGGAATCTTCACCGTGCTTATCAACCCGAATATTGCCACGGTGCAGACATCGGAGAAGATCGCTGACAAGATTTACTTCCTTCCGGTTACGCCGAAGTTTGTAGAGAGGGTTATCGAGCGCGAGAAGCCTGACGGCATTCTGCTTTCATTCGGAGGTCAGACGGCGCTCAACTGCGGGACGGCACTTTTTCGTGCCGGGGTATTTGAGAAGCACAGCGTGAAGGTGCTCGGCACACCGGTGGAGGCCATAATGAACACCGAGGACCGGGAACTGTTCGTAAAAAAGCTTGACGAGATAGAGGTAAAGACACCGCGCAGCATCGCTGTCACAACTGTTGATGATGCTCTTACGGCGTCTGAGCGGCTTGGATTTCCGATAATTATCCGTGCTGCATATACTCTTGGCGGACAGGGAAGCGGATTCTGTTCGAACATCGAAGAGCTCAAGGTGCTGGCGGCCCGCGCCTTCTCCTATTCTGACCAGATCCTCGTCGAGGAGTCGCTCAAGGGCTGGAAGGAGGTGGAGTACGAAGTTGTGCGTGACCGCTTTGACAACTGTATCACAGTATGCAATATGGAGAACTTCGATCCGCTCGGGATACATACCGGTGAGAGCATCGTGGTGGCTCCTTCACAGACGCTTACAAACAGTGAATATCACAAGCTGCGCGAACTCTCCATCAAGATCATCCGCCATGTCGGCATCATCGGCGAGTGCAACGTGCAGTACGCCCTCGATCCCTACTCGGAGGACTACCGTGTAATCGAGGTCAATGCACGTCTTTCGCGCTCCAGCGCACTGGCCTCAAAGGCAACCGGTTATCCGCTGGCCTTCGTGGCGGCCAAGCTGGCGCTTGGATACGGGCTGCACCAGCTGAAGAACTCTGTAACGAAGTCAACAACTGCATGTTTCGAGCCGGCGCTCGACTATATAGTCTGCAAGATTCCGCGCTGGGACCTCAACAAATTCCAGGGTGTGGCCCATGAGATAGGGAGCAGCATGAAAAGCGTGGGTGAGGTCATGGCCATCGGACGCACCTTCGAGGAAGCAATACAGAAAGGATTGAGGATGATCGGGCTGGGGATGCACGGATTCGTCAGCAACCGCAATCTCAGCTTCAGTGACATTGAGAAGGAACTCTCGCAGCCCACTGACATGCGTATCTTCTCAATTGCAGAGGCTCTTGAAAAGGGATTTGAGGTGGACCGTATCTGGGAGCTTACCCGGATAGACCGCTGGTTCCTGTACAAGCTACAGAATATCAGCAATATAAAGAAGCAACTTGAGAGCTTTGACTCTCTTGAGAACCTGCCAGACAGGGATCTGCTTCACGCCAAGATCAACGGGTTCAGCGATTTCCAGATTGCCCGGCATGTGCTGAAGCCTGAAAACCGTGCCATAAACGAAGCCATGCTCAGCGTCCGGCGGCACCGGAAAAGCCGTGGCATTGTGCCGTATGTCAGGCAGATAGACACCCTTGCGGCTGAGTATCCTGCTGTTACAAACTACCTGTATCTGACATATAGCGGGATGGAGCATGACGTCTGGTACGAAAATGACAAGCGCTCCGTCATAGTGCTGGGTTCAGGCGCCTACAGGATCGGCTCAAGCGTTGAGTTCGACTGGTGCTCGGTCAATGCTATCAACACAATAAGGCGAGAAGGGCTTCGGGGAGTGATGATCAACTACAATCCCGAGACTGTAAGTACCGATTATGACATGTGCGACAGGCTCTACTTCGATGAGCTGTCATTTGAGAGGGTTATGGATGTGATTGACCTGGAGACGCCGCGCGGTGTCATACTGGCCATGGGTGGACAGATACCCAATAACCTGGCTATGAGGCTTCACAGGCAGGGTGTGCCAATTCTTGGCACCCCGCCGGAATCGATTGACCGGGCCGAGGACAGGCACAAGTTCTCATCGATGTGTGACATGCTTGATATTGACCAGCCCCGCTGGAAGGAACTCCGCAGTTTCGAAGAGATCAATAAGTTTATTGAGGATATCGGGTTCCCGGTGCTGATACGGCCTTCATACGTGCTTTCAGGCGCCGCGATGAACGTTGTTTCAAACAGCTCCGAGCTGGTGCATTTTCTGGAGCTGGCTTCAAGTGTCTCAAAGGAACATCCGGTGGTGGTCTCTGAGTTCATCGAGTATGCGAAGGAGATAGAGATTGATGCCGTGGCTTCCGGAGGCGAGATTGTAGCATATGCAATCAGTGAGCATGTTGAGTACGCCGGGGTCCATTCCGGCGATGCCACAATCGTCTTTCCCCCTCAAAAGATATATTTTGAGACGGTACGGCGTATAAAGCGGATCTCCCGCGAGATAGCCCGTGAGCTGAAGATATCAGGGCCGTTTAACATTCAGTTCCTGGCACGCGAGAATGACATCAAGGTCATTGAGTGCAACCTGCGTGCCAGCAGGAGCATGCCTTTCGTATCCAAGGTTTTGAAGACAAACCTGATAGAGCTTGCCACAAAGATCATGCTGGGGGCACAATGGGAGAAACCGCACAAATCAGTCTTTGATCTGGATTATGTCGGGGTAAAGGCATCGCAGTTCAGCTTCTCGCGTCTGGCCAAGGCCGACCCGGTGCTGGGGGTTGACATGGCTTCCACCGGTGAGGTGGGTTGCATTGGCGACAGTTTCCATGAGGCGCTTCTCAAGGCGATGTATTCAGTGGGTTACCGTATGCCGGTGAAGGCGGTATTGATTTCATCCGGTCCGGCAAAGGCCAAGGCCGATCTGCTTGAGGCTGTAAGGCTTCTTGAGAAGCGCGGATATACTATCTTTGCCACCCGTGGAACGCAGCAGTTTCTCTCCAACGCAGGCATTGCCGCGAAAGTGGCTCACTGGCCTGATGAGGAGGCATCTCCCAACACCGTGGAGCTGATACGTCAGAGGGTGGTTGACCTCGTGATTAATATCCCCAAGGACCTGTCGGCGACGGAGCTGAGCAACGACTACCAGATACGGCGCAGCGCAGTGGACTACAATATACCTCTGATCACCAATGCCCGCCTCGCCTCGGCCTTTATCAACGCCTTCTGCAGCGTGCCTGAGAGTGAGATGGAGATCAAGGCGTGGGACGAGTACTGATCAGGCAGGAGGCAGGAGGCAATAGGCAGTAGTGTAGTCAGCAGTTTGTGCATATGTGTGAATTGCAATGTCAGCCGTTGGCTGTAAAGCATTGCAGATGTGC
>CAZOHL010000161.1:0-3928 GCA_964579645.1 uncultured Rikenella sp.
TGACGCGTTCAACAGCAGGTTCACGTGATACAATCAAGTGGGAGGACGGCAAGGAGTATCCGCTCATCAAGCTTGAGATTTCGAACACATCACATCCTTTCTATACCGGCAAGATGAAGCTTGTTGACACAGCAGGAAGGGTAGACAAGTTCATGAACCGTTACAAGGATCATCTTACAAAGAAGACTAAGTAACTTATTATCACATGATATGAGGCTGCCTTAAACAAGGCGGCTTTTTTTTTGTTTGACTATGGCGCCTCCCGGCATTATAAGGCAGGTGCAGTCACAGTTAGGGTATTATTAAGTAAATTTGCATACTTTTACTTCATATGGAAAAGAAGGTTTACGGAAAGTGGGACAGGATCGGTTTGCATGAGCTGATAGACGAGGGCAGGGAGATAATCCCCGTACTTTCGGATGGTGATGACCAGGAGCTGGAGGAGGTGCAGATACCCGGGAGTGTTCCCCTGTTGCCGCTGCGTAACACGGTTCTCTTCCCGGGGGTTGTGATACCCATTGCCGTTGGCCGTTCAAAATCAGTGCAGCTGGTACGTGACGCCTACCGGGGTGACAAGCTCGTGGCCGCCGTGGCCCAGCTCGATGCCGAAGTGGATGACCCCGGCGTGCGAGATCTGAATGTGGTTGGCACCCTGGGCCATGTTGTCAAGCTCCTCGAGATGCCTGACGGCACAACAACTGCCATTATCCAGGGCAGAAAGAGGGTTTCAATTGAAAATATAATCCAGACCACACCCTATATGACTGCGCAGGTAAGGGCCATGCCCGAACCGAGGGGAGTAGAGGATGAAAAGGATTTCGAGGTGATAATTGGCTCGCTCAAGGACCTCTCCGTCAAAATAGTCAAGCTCAACCCGAATATAAGTCCCGAGGCCACTTTCGCTGTAAGGAACATAGAGAACAGCGCCTACCTTATAAACTATATCTCTGCCAATACCGAAATCAATGTCAATGACAAGCAGAAGCTGCTCGAAGCCGTCTCCATAAGGGAGCGCGGGCTGAGACTGCTTGAACATCTTGTGCGTGAGATACAGCTGCTGGAGCTGAAGAACGAACTGCAGTCGAAGGTAAAGTATGAGATTGACCAGCAACAGCGTGAGTTCCTGCTTCATCAGCAGATGAAGACAATTCAGAATGAGCTGGGAGGAAATCCCATCGAGAAGGAAGTTGAAGAGTTTCGCGCCAGGGGCGCGAAGAAAACCTGGGGCGAGGATGTGGCCAAAGTCTTCAGCCGTGAGCTTGACAAGCTGTCACGCCTCAATCCGGCTGCTGCCGAATACTCCGTGCAGGTCAACTATATCCAGACCCTGCTGGAGCTGCCATGGAATGAATACACTACTGACAATCTTGATCTTAAGTATGCACAGGGCGTTCTTGACGAAGATCACTTCGGGCTTGAGGAGGTCAAGGAGAGGATACTGGAACACCTTGCTGTACTGAAGCTGAAAGGTGATCTGAAATCACCTATACTGTGTCTCTACGGCCCTCCGGGAGTGGGCAAGACCTCACTGGGCAAATCTGTTGCCCGCGCACTCGGGCGCAAATATGCACGGATGTCGCTCGGAGGATTGCATGACGAAGCGGAGATCAGGGGGCACCGAAAGACTTACATCGGAGCAATGCCTGGCAGGGTTGTGCAGAATATCCGGAGGGCGGGCTCCTCAAATCCCGTCTTCATCCTTGACGAAATTGACAAGGTGGGGCAGGACTTCAGGGGAGATCCGTCGTCAGCCCTGCTTGAGGTGCTTGATCCGGAACAGAATACCCACTTCTATGACAACTTCCTTGAGCTGGAGTTTGACCTCTCGAAGGTGCTGTTCATAGCCACCGCCAACACCCTCTCGACGGTAAGCCCCGCTCTGCGTGACAGGATGGAGCTTATTGAGATATCCGGATACCTGGTTGAGGAGAAGCGCGAGATAGCCGTAAGGCACCTGATACCAAAACAGCTGGAGGCACACGGCGTAAAACCGGAACAGTTCATCCTCAGCCGTGAGGTTATCGAAGAGGTAATTCAGAAATATACACGTGAATCAGGTGTCAGGGAGCTCGACAAGAGAATAGCCAAGCTTGTCAGGTTCAGAGCCCGTGAGATAGCTTTTGAAGACAAGCCTGAACCGGAGGTGACTTCACCAATGGTGGAGGAAATACTCGGTTCACCGAAATATCTGAAAGACATTTATGACGGCAATGACCAGGCAGGCGTTGTCACCGGACTGGCCTGGACCGCCACGGGCGGTGAGATACTCTTCGTGGAAACAAGTCTCAGCCGTGGCAAGGGCAACCTGACACTGACAGGCAACCTGGGTGAGGTGATGAAGGAATCAGCCGTGATCGCTCTTGAGTACCTGAAGGCGCATGCCTCATTGCTCGGACTTCCGGAGACATTTTCCGAGAAGTGGAATATTCACATACACGTTCCCGAAGGGGCAATCCCCAAGGACGGGCCCTCCGCCGGTATTACAATGGCAGTGTCGGTGGCTTCGGCATTCACCCAGAGAAAGGTGAAGAAATATGTGGCCATGACCGGTGAGATAACTCTCCGGGGGAAGGTGCTTCCCGTGGGAGGCATCAAGGAAAAGATACTTGCAGCCAAACGTGCAGGCATAAAGGAGATAGTGCTCTCTGAACAGAACAGGAAGGACGTGGAGGAGATCAATGAAAAGTATGTCAGAGGGCTGAAATTCAGGTATGTTTCTACAATTATGGATGTGCTTGACCATGTGCTGCTTCAGCAGAAGGTGGCAAATCCGAGGGTAATTGAATTTGAATAACAGCAGAATCAGGTCATGGAAAAAGTTGCTCTTTTCCCGGGTTCGTTTGATCCCTTTACAGTCGGGCATGAGTCACTCGTAAGAAGAGGTCTCCAGCTCTTTGACAGGATTGTCATTGCAGTGGGGGAGAATGCCGACAAGAAGAATCTCTTCAGCATACAGATGCGTATGAAGATGATCTCCAAGGTCTTCGAGGGTGAGAGCAGGGTTGAGGTTACCCGCTACAGCGGCCTCACCGTGGAGTTCTGTCGCAGTTGCGGGGCAAGGTACATACTGAGAGGGCTACGGACTGCGGTCGATTTTGAGTACGAGAGGGCCATGGGTCACATGAACTGGAAGATGGCCCCGGAGATAGATACCGTTTTTCTCCTTACCAGCACGGAGCATACACCCATCAACTCCACTATTGTCAGGGACATAATCAGGAACGGCGGAGATGCGTCGATGTTCGTGCCAGCTGTGATCAGCATTTCTGAGTACCTCGGGAAATAACGGTTAAACGGTTGGCGCCCGCACTGATTGCGAATGCGCACACTACCTGTGATCAGGCCGGCAGCCCTCCATAAAGATGCAGGCATAAATCTCTTCTGATCCGGCCGGTCAGCCCTCCGATAAGGTGCAGGCATAAATCACTTATGATCCCGCGGACCCGCAGCGGTCAGGGTGCACGGCAACAGTCAGATTACTTAACCCTAAGTGTATAATTCAACAGATCGAGAAGCGACTGGAAGGTGTTTGACTTTATTCTTGCTATCTCGTCAGGAGCAAGCCATTCTGCATGGGTGATCCCCTCGGATGCCTGGGGATCAGTGATCATCTCTCCCCTGTAGCTCATCCTGAACCACCATGTTTTCTTCATGTAAGGTTTGTTGTCATAGAGGTAGGTGTGGTAACTTGGCGGAAGGGGACCCTCTATTATATGGCCATGGATGTTGCACTCTTCAGTCACCTCCCTTATGGCGCACTCTTCTGGCGTCTCATTCGCCTCCATATGACCCTTCGGCAGATCCCACCTGCCGTACCTCATTATGAAGAGGTAACGGCCTGAGGGGTGCCCCACAAGCCCTCCTGCAGCGTTAATAACCACAAACCATGAGGAAAAGACCTTCCAGAGGTTGTTGATATCCAATGAAT
>CAZOHL010000162.1:0-3876 GCA_964579645.1 uncultured Rikenella sp.
CTCAGACTTTCAGACCTTCAGACCTTCAGACCCTCAGACTTTCAGACCTTCAGACCCTCAGACCTTCATTCCCCCACTACAAGCTGAAACCCGCTGCCATGAATATTCTTAAGGATGATCTGCGGGTCATCACTCAGGTATTTCCTCAGCTTGGTAACATAGACATCCATGCTTCGGGCAGTGAAGTAATCATCGGCGCCCCAGATCTTCCTGAGTGCCGCCTCCCTGCTGACCAGCGAGTTGGGTGAGATGGCAAGCATTTCCAGCAGCTGCCCTTCCTTAGGCGAAAGCTGCCGCTCCTGATCGCCCAGTGTCAGTGTGCGCAACCGCGAATTGAAAATATACCTCCCTATCTCGTATATATCCCGAGTCCCGTCCTGTATATCCCTCCTTGCAATGATAGCCTTGATCTTGCACAAAAGTATATCAGTGTCAAAAGGTTTGGTAATATAATCATCGGCTCCGACGCCATAACCTTTCAACAGGTCCTCTTTGAGCTTCTTCGCGGTAAGAAAAATTATAGGGATTACCGAATTCATGATCCTGATTTCGGAAGCAATTGTAAAGCCGTCGACATGCGGCAGCATCACATCGAGAATGCAGAGGTCATATACGCCCTTGCGAAATGTCTCAACTGCCATTTTCCCGTCATCGACAAGATCAACCTCGAAATCATTAATCTCCAGGTAAGATTTCAGTACTGATCCGAAACTTATGTCATCCTCAACCAGAAATATTTTTGCGCTCTTCCTGCTCATGCCCTTGTTTCATTCCTGAATGGTAAAAATACTGTAAAAACGCTTCCTTCCCCCTGTTCGCTCTCAACGGTGACATTTCCTCCGTGGGCATCGGTAATGGCTTTCACGTAGTTAAGTCCCAGTCCGAAACCCTTGACGTTGTGAATATTGCCAGTTGTTTCACGGTAAAACCGTTCGAATACCCGGTTTTGTACCGACTTGCTCATGCCTATGCCCCTGTCAGCCACCTGCAGGAAAATCCCGCTGTCGTTGCTGCGGGTGGTCACAGTGATGTCAGGCGGTCCGTCAGAGTATTTGTTGGCGTTGTCAAGAAGGTTATGCACAAGGTTGCGGAGGTGTTCCGTGTCGCCTGTTATGATGCTGTTCTCCGCTTCCAGATGACGGTTGATAACACCTCCCCTGTCTGTCACCTGTATCTCAATTGTGTCAATGGCCTGGCTGATCACTTCATGAAAATCGGTTGGAGTAAATCTGAAATCCATCTCATGCTTATCAAGAGTGGCAATCTGAAGAATAGTCTCAACCTGTCTGTTCATCCGGGAGTTCTCCTTTTTGATCATGCTGATGAAATGACGTACCCGTTGCTCGTCAGTTATTACCCTGCTGTTTGCAATGGTATCTGCGGCAAGTGAAATTGTTGCTATCGGCGTTTTAAACTCATGAGTCATGTTGTTGATAAAGTCAGCCTGCATCTCCGATGTTTTCTTCTGTCTTATGATAAACCACAGGCTGAGAGCGAACGTCGACATGATTATAAGGAGAAAAAGTCCAAATCCGCCAAGCATAAGCCCCATGGTTCCAAGCACATAATTTGTCTTCCTGGGGAAGACAACTGACAGAATCTCTCCTCTTCTGAAGAGGCCCTGGGTAAACAGACTGACAGTATAAGGACTTTCAAGAAAGTCATTTCTCTTCGCTTTGTCAAAGACTCCGTCAATTATAGAGTCACCCCTGATGACAGCAAACTCAAACGGAGTTTCAATACCTGAAGCGGCCAGTTCACCCTTCAGGGTTTGAAATAATTCCTCCTTGTTTATATCCTTGTTCCTTTCCCAGACAAACATCTCGGAAGCCAGTTGGTTACTCATCGACTGAAACTCGATTGCCTGCTGCTGCATCCACCTCATATACTCGTCAGAGCCTACAACGATGCTGCTTCCCGCTTTTTCAGCGGCCTCCTGCCGGGTAACCTTCATCCTTACAGGTGCATTGTTGTTGGCAGATACAATTATCTCAACTGAATCACTTTCGGAGCTGACCTGGCTCCGGATTGAAAAACTCCCCGCAGTGAGACCCCGTGATGCCGAACGTCCGATTGCCTGAGGCAGGGCCGAATATCCCCTTATGAACATTTCATTCAGGAAATTCATTCTGCGGTTCGTCTCCATGGAGTGGGCAGTGTTACGCAGGCTGTTGATCACGAAGAAATCAAACTGCTCATTCTGTGACCTGACCGAATTACTGATCCATGTCACCTGAACCCAGACGATCGCCATGATTGATACCACCATCAACACTATCAGACCGGTGAATTTCCTCTTGTTCATGGCGTAAAATTATACATATAAATAATGTCGGAATCCGTTTTAACTTTTTGTTAACCAGTTTTAACCTCACTTTAACCCCTACCCGGATTTTATGGATTATTTTTGTACTGTCAGAATAAAATTCAGTAAATGAAAAAGGCATTCCCGATTGTTACCATAATAGTGGCAGCCCTGTTCGCCGGAACGTTGACACTCTCCGCGCAGGAGGTTAAAAACGTCGAGAAAAAGGTTGTTGTGGTCACAGTTGAAGAAAATGGAATTGTCAAAGACTCGACAGTCATTGAGGGTGACACCATCCGTTTCGAGGGAGGCAACCTGATTATTGAAACTGGCGAGGGTAAAAGAATAATCCGGAAACCCGGAGAAGGCAGCAGAATGGTTTGGTCCGCTGCACGGGCTGATTTTCCCGAACGTGCTGCAGCTGAAGGAGGAGCGCCTGGCAGGGTCAGGACCAGGATGCCGGAAGAAAAAGAAGGAGTTATGTACAGCATTTCTGTCGATGGAGTTGTTGTAAATATAACCGCTCCAAAAGAGAAAGCCGGGGAAGCTGACAAGATACTCAGCGAGGTAAAAAAGATACTGATGAAGAAATGAGCATTTCTTACGGTCCCGCCCGGGCCCGGAAAATCATCAGGTGGTTGATTTAGGTTAGTTTTAGGTTAAGTTGGGGAGAGGCGCGGCAGAGGCGCCTCTTCTTATTTTATGCATATAAGCATGGTAAGGCTAAGAGAGAAGACCCGACTGGGCCGACAAAGTTAAATCAGACGTTTTTAAAGAGCTTCCAGATTCGGTCATCAGGAAGCGGTGCCACAACATTTATCTCTTCATTCTTTACCGGGTGAATAAAAGAAACTCTCCTGGAATGAAGTGATATGCCACCGCCTTCATTGGAACGCTTTGCTCCGTATTTCAGGTCTCCCCTTACGGGGCAACCCGCTGCAGCCAGTTGTGCCCTTATCTGATGATGTCTGCCAGTTTGAAGATCAATTTCGAGCAGGTAATACCTCTCTGAACGGGCCAGGATCTTATATGACAGATCTGCGATTTTGGACCCTTTCACCTCCTTGTCATACACATATGACTTGTTCTGCTGCTCATTCTTCTTCAGATAGTTATGCAGTGAACCCTCCTCGGCAGGCGGCCTGTCGGTGACAATCGCCCAATAACTCTTCCTCACGTCGCGTGTCCGGAAAAGTTCGCTGAGGCGGGTCAGCGCCTTCGAGGTGCGGGCGTAGACAACACAGCCGCTGACCGGCCGGTCAAGACGGTGCACCACTCCAAGAAAAACATCACCGGGCTTACCGTACTTCTCCTTGATATACCCTCTTACAATATTGTCGAGCGACTCGTCACCGGTGCCATCACCCTGGACCAGATCAGATGACCGCTTGTTCACAATTATTATGTGATTGTCTTCGTACAGTATTTCCGGGATTCCCATTCGAATATTTTTTAATTTAATCTATTTTCAGCGTCTGACCGCAAGACCGCAAGACCGCAAGACCGCAAGACCTGAAGACCCTCAGACCCTCAGACCTTCCTAGTACTGTTCCTTCTCGTTCGGGAAATCA
>CAZOHL010000163.1:0-2366 GCA_964579645.1 uncultured Rikenella sp.
CAAGGAGGGATTATGATGTGCTCAAGGCAAGCATAACCCACGAGGATAATAATGATACAATGGACACCTCGCCAACCTTCAAGGTGCTGGAAGAGGGTGCCACCACACTGTCAAAAGAAGAGGCCGGCAGGCTCGCACAGCGTCAGCTGAAGTTCATTCAGCACCTGCAGGCTGCCCTGGTTCGCATAGAGAACAAGACCTACGGCATTTGCCGTGAGACAGGCCAGCTTATCAGCAAGGAGCGTCTCCGCGCCGTACCCCATGCAACACTTTGCATGGAGGCAAAGCTGAAACAGAAATAGTCATGCAGTCGTGCTGTCGTGCAGTCCTGCAGTCATATCATGATAACCCGACCGCAAGACCGCAAGACTGCAAGACCGGCTGACCGCAAGACTTTTTACGCTGACCTTGCGTTCCTGAAGAAAATATTGTAGATGCTGCGGGCGAAGTAACGGATATCCGTGCCCAGCGGGTTTTGATCCCATGAGTCAAAGTACTTAAGCTCCGAGTGCTGAATGGCCTCCAGGCCTGTGGGCAGATCGGCATAGTACGGCGGCAGCAGCCCCGGCTTGTACCTTATGCGGCGGTCACGGATCTCATCCTCGTAGAGGTTAAAGTAATGATTTGACAGCGGCCTCACGCCGAAAAGTTTAATGTCGCCCTTGAGTATATTTACAATCATCGGGAGCTCATCGAGCCACACCTTCCTTGCAAAACGTCCCCATACAGTCACCCGGAAATCGTCCTTCAGCTTTCCGCCTTCGGCGATGGAGTGCAGACCGTAAACGTAATCCTGTATGTATTCCGAGTATGGATGCATCGTGCGAAGCTTGTATACATTGAAAGTGCGGCCGTCGCGACCGATTCGCGGCAGCGAAATTATGATTCCGTATCCGTTCTCGTTGGCCGGTTTTGGCTCAGAGCGACGCTCAGCCCTGATGCACAGCATGTTGCCGGCAAACTTTTCCTGTTTGATTGCGAAGCCCGCACGGCTGAGTCTGCCCAGCGCCTCGGCCCTTGAAAAGGGCGGATTGGCGCCACCGGTGACAAACTCCCAGAGGCCGCGGGTGATACGCATTCGGGGTATCACCCTGTTGATGAGGAAATCAGGCAGGAAAATCAGGTAATAGACTAAGGATGAGTACTTTTCCTTCAGTCTCTCGGCACGTTGCTCAAGCGTCTCCACAGAGCAGAGGAAGAGACCGTCTACCCCCAGCCTGCCGTTGACTGTATCGAGGAACCTGTCAAGTTTACTGATGCCGTTCAGCGGCTTGAGGTTGATTATACATGTATATTGTTCATGTTCAAGGTTCTGAATATTAAATGACTCGGAGGTTGAGACTATTGCCAGACGCGCCGCATCCTCCCTGCTGACCATTGATGAAAGCGCCTCGGCGCGAACCCTTGAGCATCCCTCCTGGAGGCGCATCGTCAGCGCCGGATCAGGAATAATATCGCTTGCTTCGCTTGGATGGGAGCGGGCAACGAGCTCGCGCTCGGAAAGCTTTATTTCGGCAGGGGTTATAAGCGGCGCCTTGCGGAAGGCAAGGTAAACCGAGCCCAGCACAAGCTCCAGGATTGTTGCGGTGATTGCTGTTCCGAAGACCACCTGCCTCGAGTAACCGAGGTCGCGCAGGGCGAAGAGCAACAGGGCCGCCATACTGGTGGCAATGAGATTCGCAGTGATAACACGCGAAAAGAGGGTGCGGAGGTTGACTATCCGGCCTCGGCCTATCTTCCCGCTGACGGCGGAGACCACTATCCACAGGAACGCAAGCATTATGAAAAATGTGATGTGCGAAAGCATGTAGGCTTTCAGGCCGGCCGGCTTGAGCATCGACATGAATATGTATGACGATGCAAGTATCAGTATGTCAGCACTAAGCGTGATTACGCGAAATTTCCCCCGATTCATGTCCCTATAGTTTTTCGACAGTGTGACGCAAATTTGCTACAAGCGTTATCTTTGTGGAAAGCCTCATTTTGTGAAGTATTCAACATACATAGTAACTTTATCAACACTGCTAATATTGTGTTGGTGCGCACCTGCACGCGCACAGATGATACCGGAGCCGACAGGCGACGAGGCCGTGTACCTCTTCCTCGACGAACTGGCGGCTGATGGCGTCATCACTCTCAACGGAGTTGTCAAGCCTTACAGCAGGCTGTTTATCAGGCAGAAGCTGGAGGAGGCTGAGGCATGGGAAGCCGGACTGGAAGCTTTATTGTCAGATGTCCCTGCGGATGGCCAACCTGCCAGTGCAGGTGCGGATGATTCAATTACCGACACCGGTGTGCAACTCACCAATGAAGAAAGCCCCGCCCGGCAGCTCACTGCCAATGGAGGACCCGCCCGGCAGCTCACT
>CAZOHL010000163.1:2466-3873 GCA_964579645.1 uncultured Rikenella sp.
CCGTCAGCAGAAGGAACTTGATTTCTGGCTCAACATCTACAGTCCCGGCGAACCGGATGGCAAATTCAAACTGCTGCTCAGTCCGGCAACTGCATACTACCGTGACTCGCTCTTCAGCGTAACAGTATCGCCGATACTGGGACTGTCGGCAGGGGTGACTTCTGGCTCTGACGGCAACGGGAGCGATGGTGGTTCGGGTGACGGAACAGGTGAAAATTCGCGGCAGCGCACAATTGCATGGAAAAATGGTGCGAAGGTGTACGGAAATTATGGCCGATGGGCGTTCTTCGCAGCATTGCAGGACAACCACCAGGATCCACTCCTGGGCCGGCCGGAATATCTTACCCGTGAGCGTGGCGGGCACATCAAGAACGGAACCGATTTTTCCGAGATGACAGGGGGCGTCAGCTACATGTGGAAATGGGGTGATATCGCCTTCCTGAAAGACTCACCTGTATGGGGCAGCGGATATGCCGGAACGAATATTCTTTCCGGCAGGGCCCCTTCCTTCATGCATATCCGTCTTCACCTCAAACCGGTTAAATGGGGCGAGATGACCTGGATACACGGATGGCTCACCTCGATGGTGATCGACTCCACCCGGTCTTACTGGGTCACAAATGCGTACGGCACCGAATACCGCGAGCATTACCGCCGCAAGTATTTCGCCGCCAACATCTTCACATTGACCCCGGTAGAGAGGCTTCATATCTCCGCCGGCAACAGCGTCATCTGGTCCGATCCCCGCATCACCCCGTACTACCTGATGCCGGTATTCTTTTACAAATCTGTTGATCATGGAGTCAATTCAGGCATAAACAACAGCAACTCGCAGATGTTCCTCGATGTTTCCTCCAACAACATAAGGCATCTGCACCTGTATGGAACGCTTTTTATTGATGAACTATCCACGGCGCGGTTCACCAACTCCGACTACAACTTTTTCTCGTGGAAGGGCGGCTTCCGCACCGGCAACTTCAGCTTCAGTCCTAATCTCTGGCTGACGGCCGAGTGTACCTTCACTTACCCACTCACCTTTCAGCACAATGTGCCCGTCACCACCTTCGAGAACCAGGGCTATAACCTCGGTCACTGGCTGCGTGACAACAGCCGGAGCTGGTATTTCGCCCTCGACTGGCGGCCGGTACGTGCCGCCGGTGTCAGGCTGTGGCACGAGCGCTCCGAAAGGGGTCCCGACTACCAGAGTATCGGCGGCAGCCGGGTGGGGCTGCCATACCTGGAGACAATTGAGTGGAGCAACATCACCACCGGACTGGATGTCAGTTACATGATCCTGGGAGGTGTGCAGGCACGAGCCTCTCTCGCACTGAGGGATGTGACCGGCAACGAAGACTGGTACCCATCGCACCTGTTCGGCACCACCACCACCTTCAGCGGGGGAGTGGT
>CAZOHL010000164.1:0-3632 GCA_964579645.1 uncultured Rikenella sp.
TGTTGACAACAGCAGTATCCTCCACGAAACAGCCGTCAGGGTATCTTTCATCGGCGTCCAGCACTGTCAGTTCCACGCCGCACCTGATCAGCGCCTCGCAGTATGCGGCATGCTGTTCGAGTGCTTTGCCGGAATCAGGCTTCCCCAGGTTCGAGGTGGTTATCCCGCTGGCAAAGTTTCTGCCCGGTCTCCTTACTATTGCTCTTGTATACATCTTATTACAGAATTGAATTAATATCAGTATCCCTTAATTCAAGTATATGCAAATTCAGGGTCAAATCAAACTTTCTAGCTAATACAATGATAAATCAATATTTTAAGGTTATATCCTTAAAATAAATTTGCTATTTTAAGGTTTTAACCTTAATTTTGTCTGATCATTTTAAGGCTATACCCTGATGAAAAAGCAAATTCTTATTTTAGATCATGTAAATGCAAAGATAGCTCAGCTTAAGAAAGCGGAGGATCTGGTGATACCACCTGCCGGGTGGATTTATTCCATCAGACAAGCACTTGGAATGTCAATGAGGCAACTGGGTAACAGGATGGGCATAACTCCACAGAGTGTCAAGGAGATTGAGGAAAGAGAGAAGAATGGCACAGTTACCCTGAAAGTTCTCCGGCAATTCGGACATGCTCTTAACTTAAAACTGGTTTATGGTTTCGTCCCATCGGAAGGAACCCTGGAGAAAATAATTGAACGACGTGCGTTGGAGTTGGCAACCGAAATTGTTAAAAGGACTTCAGCCTCAATGAAGCTGGAAGATCAGGAAAATAAGCCTGACAGGCTTAAAAAGGCTGTGAGAGAGAAAGCTGAGGAGATTAAATTTCAAATGCCTAAATACTTTTGGGAATGAGGTTAGATAATATCGATAGTCAGAGAAGTATTTTCCTGGGGACATTCAGACTTGGCAAAAAAAGGTTCAGTAAGAACAGAGTACCTTAATGCGATCTATGAGGCTGACTATGATGATTATGACTCACTCATAATGTTCGCAAGGAAATAACTCCCATTTCTGATGCGAAAAGATTAATTCTGTCATAAGATAAGGATAAGAGGACAACATTTCATTTAAGAATATATACCCTACAACCAATCAATATCTACCTATGAATTTGTGGATTGTATTCCCCAAATATTATAATATTTAAGGATTATAATCCACAAATTTTGACATGGAATTAACCCTAACTATCCTTACGAAGATGCTGACTGCCCCCCCTGTAAACCGTCTACTTCGCTAAAATGATCCGACATCCGGTGGGTCATTTTTTTGCGCTTGTCCTCCTATTGCCTTTTCTCATAAATTTACTCGCCATACATCAACCAGCCGCAAAATGCCTCTTCCCCGCAAGCACCCCAGATTCAGGATCGGCCCCGGGGCCCTGGTCACAGCCGCATTCATCGGACCGGGAACAATCACCACCTGCACCCTTGCGGGCGCCGGCTTTGGCTATGCTCTCCTCTGGGGAATGGTCTTCTCAGTGGCAGCAACAATCATCCTCCAGGAGATGGCGGCACGACTCGGCATCATATCAAAGAACGGCCTTGGCGAAGCTCTCCGCGCTCACTTCAGCAAGCCGGCGGCCAGGGTGTTCACAGCAATACTCGTCATCTCTGCAATCACTATCGGCAACGCTGCATTCCAGACTGGCAACCTCCTGGGCGCATCCATGGGGCTTGAGGCACTCTTCAACCCCGGTACACCTGAAGCCGGGGTCCCCGATGGCCCCGCATCTCTCTTCATAAACGGCACCCTCTCCCTCAGGTTCTGGGTGGCCGTCAACGCCACAGCCGCCTTCCTCCTGCTCCTCGCAGGAAGCTACAAGCTCCTCGAGAGAGTCCTCATTGCCCTGGTGATATTAATGAGCCTCACCTTCCTGACAACCGCCATAATAGTTGCACCCCAGGTACCGGATCTGCTTAAAGGGATGTTTGTCCCTTCAATACCGAAAGGGGCAGTGCTTACACTGGTGGGACTCATCGGCACCACTGTGGTGCCATATAACCTCTTCCTTCATGCTTCCGCAGTGCAGGAGAAATGGCAGAGTCCCTCCGACCTCCCGGAGGCCAGGCTGGATCTCTCGATAGCGATGATCCTCGGCGGGGTGATATCAATGTCGATAATCGTAACAGCCTCCGCCGCCTTCTTCGGCTCCGGCACGGAAATAACCTCGGGGGCCGACCTTGCAAGACAGCTGGAGCCCCTGGCAGGCAGATGGGCAAAATACATTACAAGCATCGGCCTCTTCGCCGCAGGCATCTCCTCCGCCATCACCGCACCGATGGCCGCAGCCTACGCCACGGCAGGCATCATGGGTTGGAAACGCGATCTCAGCTCTGCGCGATTCCGGATGGTATGGATGTTCATCCTCTTGGCAGGAGTGCTCTTCGCCATGCTCGGATTCAAACCCGTCGAGGCGATCCTCTTCGCGCAGGTCGCCAACGGCATCCTCCTGCCGGTGATAGCAGTCTACCTTCTCGTGGTGATGAACAGCCGCAGGATCATGGGCGACAATGTCAACACACTCCTCTCGAATATTCTCGGTGGTATCGTCGTCCTGACAGCCATGGGACTCGGCATCAGGAGCATACTGCATGTCATCGGCATAATCTGACAGCAGGCAAGACGCTGTACCCGCATCTGCTGTGATAATGGAAGGACTAACCTCCCCACCGCCCGCGGCAGCCTGACAATGACACGCACAGGAACGTAAAAAAATCCTGACGCACTGCAACAACCTCTTTCCCATCGCTCCTTTCGGCCACGTGTTATGTGACCTGTCCCCTGAAGACCGGCATGCAAAGCTCTCACAACGTACCGGATCAGAACAGTAGAAAAATTTTTTTAAGAAAAATATTTGGAGATTATTTCAATAATATTTTACTTTGCATCTCAAAGTACTTTTAATTAAAGAGCATCGTAATGCAATTGCACAACAACAGAAACAGAATTAAATATTGATAACAAAAACAACAAAATGATGAAAAACACAAGACTGATTATCATCCTGGCATCAGTATCAGTTATACTGCTTATCCCCTTCATCGCCATGCAGTTCACGGATGAAGTCAACTGGTCAGTCAGTGACTTCGCAATAATGGGCGTCCTGTTATACGGCACAGGTTTATTATGTGAACTCGTTCTGAGAAAGGTGAAGAGTGTTCAGAACAGGATTCTCATCTGTGCTGCTCTGGTGGTTGCGTTCCTTCTCGTCTGGGCAGAACTTGCAGTGGGGATCTTCGGTACACCGTTTGCCGGATCCTAGAAAGATAAATTATCACCTGTCGGCATTCCTGAAGTGACTCCTGATTAATCCAGCGTATTCACTTTCTGAAATCCCTCCAAGGTACATGAGTTCAGAGTTCTGGTAGAACTGGCTTCCAGCGGACATTAACATTTTCCCGGGCATATGCTTGCTGCTTACTGAGAGATATCAGGGTTAAATTCCTCCGCGAGTCGACGGCGCCTGTAAGCCTCTTTGTCTAATGCTCCCTTTTACAGAAATACTCAGGTCCTATATATCCCCCCGTAACGAACGGATTAGAAATTTCACTTTTTACGTAACGTTTTTTACGTAACGTAAATGACGTAAAAAATTAAGAACCGGAATTAATTACCTTTAAATCA
>CAZOHL010000165.1:0-3543 GCA_964579645.1 uncultured Rikenella sp.
AACGGTTGAACTCATCTGTCAGACCTTTATTTTGAATTCGAATTTTTCACTTATCCGGCCTCTTAAAAGCCATACTGCAAGGTACCAGAAACCTATTGCTGCAAATGAAAGCAGGGCCGAAACCAGTTCACCTGCACCGGCTGCCATGGAGGACACAAATACAGTGAGAAGCACAATAAACGGAACTATATAACCAATAAGAAGGGCATGGAAACCCTGCGACAGCTTCATCTCAACAGTGACATTGTCGCCCGGATGGAGCGAAGTGTCACACTTAGCAGTTATAATTTTGGTTTCTGATTTCCCGGCAGAACAAACTGATTTTGCCTGACAGCCTGAACAGGCCCCGGCAACAAGAATCTCAACCTCAGCTGTGCCGTCGCCAGGCACACTTAGAACCCTTCCTTCATGTGTAATCGTTTCTCCCTGCGGCATCAATTGATTCTTGAAAGGGCAATTTTAAGGAATAATGAGGAGAATATTCATAACAATAATCATTTTTTTTGAGGCCTTAGGTCTGAATGTCTGAATGTCTGAAGGTCTGAATGTCTGAAGGTCTGAAAGTCTGAAAGTCTGATGGTCTTAGGTCTGAAGGTCTGAATGTCTGAAGGTCTGAATGTCTGAAGGTCAGCTGGCAGAACCAGCAGGCAGTTGGCAGTTCGAGACTCCGAGGCAGGCGGAGGATCAATCCCGCAACAACCGGCTGGCGTATCGGGACTGCGGTACAAGTCTTCAGTATCCGGCCGTAAGATGCATCAGGCAGCAGACAATGGTGTTGACAATGCAACTGCATTAACTACCCAAATACCAGATATCCATGGATCCGAAAACCGATAACCGAAAACCAATAACCGAAACTGATAACTGATAACCGATAACCATCATAATCGCCTGAATATCAACTTATTTCCGACCATGAATACTTCTTCCCGAACAACCTCTTAAGGTTGACTTTCAGAATGCTGTTCTCAGGAGCAGACAGCTCCGGGTCATCCGCCAGGATCTCTGTGGCACGCGAACGTGCGAGGTTGAGTATCTGCCCATCCTTTCCCAGGTCTGCTATCTTCAGGTCGAAGGCCACACCGCTCTGCTGGGTCCCTTCGAGGTCACCCGGCCCTCGCATGCGAAGGTCAGCCTCCGCGATCTCAAAACCGTCGTTGGTTGCGACCATCGTATTTATGCGCTCTGTCGCATCCGCCGAGAGCTTGTGCGAGGTCATCAGTATGCAGTACGACTGGTCTGCGCCACGGCCCACCCGCCCGCGCAGCTGATGCAACTGCGAGAGACCGAACCGCTCCGCACTCTCGACAACCATCACGCTGGCGTTCGGGATGTCAACACCAACCTCTATAACCGTTGTGGCGACCATTATCTGCGCCTGCCCCCGGCGGAACAGGTTCATCGATATCTCCTTGTCCTTCGAAGTCATCCTCCCGTGAACAACGCTGATGCAGTACTGAGGCGGCGGGAAGGCGCGGGCCATACTCTCAAGACCGTCATCAAGATTCTTGTAGTCAAGTGATTCCGACTCCTTTATAAGCGGGTATACAACGTAAATCTGCCGCCCGTCCTCAATCTGCCTTCGCATGAAACCGAACACCTTCTCCCGCTCGGCATCTGTAAATGTCATCGTCTTTATCGGCTTCCGCCCGGGCGGCATCTCGTCAATGACTGAGACGTCAAGGTCGCCGTAAAGAGTCATCGCCAGGGTGCGGGGGATAGGTGTGGCAGTCATCACAAGCACATGCGGCGGGCAATCACTCTTCTGCCACAGCTTCGCGCGCTGCGCGACACCGAAGCGGTGCTGCTCGTCAATTATAACCAGGCCAAGATTCTTGTACTGAACATTTTCCTCGATCAGGGCATGTGTTCCTATCAGTATGTTGATGGATCCGTCAAGCAAACCGCCTTCTATCCTTGCCCGCTCACTTTTCTTTGTTGATCCGGTCAGGAGAGCCACATTGGCATCAATCCCCTTCACAAACTTGCTTACAGAGTTAAAGTGCTGTATGGCAAGCACCTCAGTGGGTGCCATGAGGCAGCTCTGGAACCCGTTGTCGGCCCCGATCAGCATGCTCATCAAAGCTACCATCGTCTTCCCGCTGCCCACATCGCCCTGGAGCAGCCGGTTCATCTGGCGGCCACTGCCGAGGTCCGCACGGATCTCGCGGATAACCCTTTTCTGTGCCCCGGTGAGGGCAAACGGGAGGTTGTTGGCGTAGAACGTATTGAGCCGTTCGCCTACCACTGAAAAAAGGAATCCGTGAGTGCTCTTCGTACGGTTACCCTTGTATCTCAGCAGGTTGAGCTGTATGTAAAAGAGCTCCTCGAACTTCAGTCGGAAACGGGCATTCTCGATGTCATTGTTGTTATCCGGGAAATGTATCCTGAAGAGGGCGTCGGATAAGCTCATCAGTTTCATCGGTGCTGTTACCGAAGAGGGGAGTGTCTCTGAAAAACGGAGCGCCGGCATCGAGAAGGCTGTTGCCATAAGCTTTGCAATGGCCTTCGAGTGAAGGAAGTGGTCCTTCATTTTCTCCGAGGTATTATACTGTGCCTCAAGCGCCGAGGAGACGCGGGTCTCACGCTTCTCCGCATCTTCTATTTCCGGGTGTACAATATTGAATGCCCCGCTGAAGAGGGTGGGCTTGCCGAAGATTATATATTCCTTTTCAGGTTTGTATGAGTTGATAACCCACTTGTGTCCCTTGAACCACACGAGCTTGACAACCCCGGTCTCGTCGTAGAAGTCGGCTGTCAGCCTTCTCCCTTTTCCGACTCCCTCAGGTATGAACCGGCGTATTTTTCCCCTTATCTGGACATACTGCATGTCTGTATCGAGCTCCCTGATCTTGTAGAAGCGGGTTTTGTCCACATACTTGTATGGAAAGTAATAGATCAGGTCGCGGAAGGTATGAATGTCTGCCTCAGCCTCGAGCAGTTCGGCCCGTTTGGGGCCTACCCCTGGAAGGAATTTGATCTCACTGTCAAGCAATTCAGACATCGCGAACGGCAAAAAAGATTGTCTCCGAAAATAGTTAATTTTGGGCGGGAATCAAATGAACTTTTCCGGTAAATGAACCTCCACGCAGCATCGGCTTATGCCAGGCATCTGCTGACGGCCCGCAGCACTGCCGGTCACGGGGTGCACAGTCCGTTCATGTTCAGCTTCATCACGGAGGTAATCGGGAGCAGGGGTGACCCGGCGATTCTGAAGGAGGTTGAGGGTCTCCGGCGGGAGATGCTTGCTGACAGGAGGGTGGTGATGGTGAGGGACCTCGGGGCGGGATCTGTTTTGATTAAGGAAAGGGCGAAAAGTGAATGGCAGAATGTATCAGGAAGCGACGGGAATCATGACAGATTGAGAGGTGGCTCAAGGGGTGCCGGTGAACGGAGTTCACGGGAGGAGGAACCAGATAATGGAGGCTATACGGGGTTCCTGCAGAATTCACGGATACAGGTCAGGGAGAGGAGAATAAGGGATATAGCAGCCGCTGCAGCTGTACCGAAAAGGGAGGCGGCTATGCTGGCACGGATAGCCGG
>CAZOHL010000166.1:0-3518 GCA_964579645.1 uncultured Rikenella sp.
CTGGCGGCTTCCCCGTATGCCCCGAAGTATGAGTCAGAGAATGTCAGCACCATGGTATCCGGCCTAATTGTCTTTGCCGCCCTGATACAGTACTCAACCGCTTCGCTGCCCGAACACAGAAACTCACATTTTCCGTCCGGGAAATCAGTTAATTCCAGCACTTTGCCGGCAGCCGTCTCCAAAGCCGGGTTACAATAATTAAATCCTGTATGGATGACTTTTTTGATCTGTGATATCATCACCGAATTGATCCTGGGGTTACAGTGCCCGACATTCGTGCACCAGACACCCGATTCCATATCAATGAACTGGTTGCCGCTGGCATCGGTCAACTCACAATTCCTGGCCTTAACTATATCACTAAAAATCAGTTCGTGACCGGTGGACCATACTATACTATTCATTCCTGACAGATTTCTCCGGGGTTATTGTGTTATTTGTATCCCATCTCTGACCCAATGACACCTCCGGGTGGCTTAATGCTGCAAAACCGGTCACTCTTGTTCCAAAGCCAATCACTTTTTTTTACCTGAAATGGGTAAATTGTGATTCAGCACAATCTCCTTCATCTTATTTCCAGGTCCTTTTCTTGTTGTGCTCTTCCTTTCTCCGGAAAGCCTGTTCAATATCAATATCAAAACGGTTGGCTATTGAACACAGGTAAATAAGGATATCGGCAATTTCCTCATCAACCGGGCCGATGTTTGCATTTACATCTGTCTTCAGCTTCATCGTTTTGCGGACAGCCTTGAACAGCTCTCCCATCTCTTCTCCCAGCAGGAGGCATTTTTCAATTGCATTCTGTTGCGTAAAACCCCGCTCATCTTCAAGTTTTCTTACATAATCCTGGAAATCTCCCAGAGTCGGGTCGGCTTTTAAGTATAATTCGCTCATCTGAATAGGGAATTTATTTCCCAGTGACCAAAGTTCATTGATTAAGGACAGATTTCAAAAATTCTGACGGGTTGTAAAAATATTCATCCAGTTCCTCAGGGCTCATGCAAAGCCAGCTGGCACAGCAATAATCGTCAATCCTCTTTTTTATCCCGAAGTACAGGTGGCCATAGTCCCCGTCAAATTCCCGTTTCTCCTATCCGGATCACCGGATTAATACAGGATTTTATAGCAAGATGAAGGCTAAAAACAAAAACCGTACGCTGAATCTCACGGAGATGTGAGATTCAGCGCCGGTCAGGAATATATATGCTTACTTCAGACCAGTCTGGCCGAAAGTGTTATCTCAACAGCACTCAGTGCACGTGAAACGGGACAGTTGACCTTTGCCTCAGCTGCAAGTGCAAGAAATTTTTCCTCGGATATTCCCTTAACTTTTCCTTCAAGATCAAGATGGATCCCGGTGATCTCAAAATGATCCACTACCTTATCCAGGGAAACATCTGCCCTTACCTGCAGCTCATCAGGAACAAATCCTGCACCTGTCAGGGCATAGCTCAGTGCCATGGCATAGCAACCGCTGTGGGCGGCGGCAATAAGCTCCTCAGGGTTGGTACCCGCTTTGCCGTCTTCATTCTTGAACCGTGCTGCTGATGAATACGGGGTCTTGTCGAGTAACCCGCTCATTGAGGTAAGAGTTCCTTTGCCTTCGGCGCCGTTGCCCTGCCATATAGCTGTTGATCTTCTTTTCATGATTTTATGTTTTTGTTTTACGTTGGTTATACAGTTTAATTAACCATTATCTGTATGACTTTGTTCAGACCGACACCTCATAAGTGCATTTTAGCATGGCGTCTTTAGCTGCCTGTATGCTTGTTCTCCATGATAGTATTCTTTGATACCATTGTTTAATTACAGATATGTTGCTGACTACCTGGCAAGGTCAAACCGGTCAAGGTTCATAACCTTGTCCCATGCCGCCACGAAATCGGTTATGAATTTCTCCCTGCCATCAGCACTTCCGTATACCTCCGCAAGAGCCCTCAGCTCAGAATTGGATCCGAATATAAGATCAACCCTGGTTGCAGTCCATTTTAAGGCCCCGGTTGCACGGTCACGTCCCTCGAACAGGTCCCGTGATTCTGACGTCGGATTCCATACAGTATTCATATCAAGCAGGTTGACGAAGAAGTCATTTGTCAGCACTCCGGGGCGGTCGGTGAAGACTCCATGGCCCGATCCGTCAAAGTTTGTATTCAGAACACGCATCCCGCCGAGAAGAACCGTCATCTCAGGAGCTGTCAGGGTAAGCAGTTGCGACTTGTCAATAAGCAACTCCTCTGCACATACGGAGTACTTCTTCTTCATATAATTCCTGAAACCGTCTGCTGCCGGCTCCAGAACTTCGAATGATACTGCATCAGTCTGTTCGGGTGAGGCATCGGTCCGTCCCGGTTTGAAGGGAACGATGATTTTGAAACCTGCATCTCCTGCCGCTTTCTCAATACCGGCACAACCGGCAAGGACGATCATGTCAGCCAGGGAGATTTGTTTCCCGTCAGGCTGTGCACTGTTGAATTCGCCCCTCACTGATTCAAGTTTTTCCAGGACAAAAGCCAGCTGCGGCGGATTATTCACTGCCCAGTCCTTCTGCGGTGCGAGGCGTATCCGTGCACCGTTGGCGCCTCCTCTTTTATCGGATCCGCGGAAGGTGGATGCAGATGCCCATGCCGTTCCGGCCAGCTGCGCAACAGACAACCCTGACTCTGTTATTTTCTTCTTCAGATTGACGATATCCTTCTCATTGACAAGCGGTGGTTTTGCTGCGGGAAGGGGATCCTGCCATATCAGCTCCTCAGCCGGTACTTCCGGTCCCAGGTACCTCGACCGCGGTCCCAGGTCACGATGTGTGAGCTTGAACCATGCACGTGCGAAGGCGTCGGCAAATTCGAGCGGGTGCTCATAGAACCGCCTTGAGATCTTTTCGTAAACCGGGTCAAACCGGAGTGAAAGGTCCGTGGTAAGCATAGTCGGAGGATGCGATTTATGCGGGTCATGTGCATCCGGAACCAGGTTCCCGGCACCTTTGGCAACCCACTGGTATGCCCCGGCCGGACTCTTTGTCAGCTCCCATTCGTATTTAAAGAGATTTTCAAAAAAGTAAAAGCTCCATTTTGAAGGGGTCTGTGTCCATGTCACTTCGATGCCGCTTGTGATTGTGTCACCTCCCTTGCCTGTTCCGAATGAGCTTTTCCAGCCCAGTCCCTGCTCTTCCAGGGGAGCGGCCTCCGGGTCAGGCCCCACATGACTTGAATTGCCGGCGCCGTGTGTCTTTCCAAACGTATGCCCGCCGGCTATCAGTGCCACTGTCTCCTCATCATTCATCGCCATACGGGCAAATGTGTTACGGATGTCCTTTGCGGCCGCAACGGGATCAGGATTACCGCCCGGCCCCTCGGGATTTACATAGATGAGACCCATCTGGATAGCGGCAAGAGGATTATCGACCTCCTCCATGTCAAGATTACGCTCATCGTTTTCAAGCCATTTTGTCTCCGAGCCCCAGTATATATCCTCATCCGGTTCCCATACATCCTCGCGCCCTCCGGCAAACCCGAAAGTCT
>CAZOHL010000167.1:0-3413 GCA_964579645.1 uncultured Rikenella sp.
TCCAGATTGCATAATCAGGATCAGAGTTGGTGAATGAGAGCAGCGCTTTTTCCACCATGATGGCACCTGATGTAAGCATGTTTGAAATCAGCGAAGAGGTGGAGGCAAACTCGGTTGTCTTCCTGATTTCATCGATTATATGGCAGAGATTGTTTATCCGGTCGCCAATCCGCTCCAGGTTTATTGTCATGCGGTAGATTGCCACCAGGCGCCTTACGTCTGAGGCAACCGGCTGGTACAGCACGATTGTGCTTGTAAACTGCTCACCGATCACCACCTCCAGGTTGTCAATACGGTTTTCGGCCTTCTCCATCTCCTCCAGAAGGGACTCAAAGGTCCTGTCATCGGATGTGCCCATCAGCTTCTCAAGGAGTGTCAGCTGGCTCAGCACCAGTCCTGCCATCTCGCTGAAGCTGTTCTTTATCTCATTCAGTGCCTGTTCTTTTTTCTCGCTCATAATCAGCAGTTTTAGCAAATGTATAAAATCATCCCAAATCAACCGAATTTGCCGGTCAGATAAGCCTCTGTACGCTGGTCCTTCGGGGTGGTGAAGAGGGTCTGTGTGCGGCCCGATTCAACCAGCTCCCCGAGATACATGAACATGGAGTCGTCAGAGATGCGTGCCGCCTGTGACATGTTGTGCGTCACCAGCACAAGTGTGTATTTCTTCTTCAGCTCGCCAAGCAGGTCCTCTATCTTTGACGTAGCTATCGGGTCAAGGGCTGAAGTGGGTTCATCAAGGAGGAGCACCTCGGGGTTGAATGCAATGGCCCTCGCAACGCAGAGGCGCTGCTGCTGCCCTCCGGAAAGGAAGGTTCCCTTCCTGTAGAGAGATTCCTTTACCTCGTCCCAGAGGGTTACATTGCGGAGTGCATTTTCAACTATCTCGTCGCGCTGGCTCTTCTTCAGCCTTATATCGTTGAGGCTGAAACCGGCGACCACATTCTCGTAAATAGTCATGTTGGGGAAGGGATTGGGCCTCTGGAAAACCATTCCCACCTTTCGCCTGAGCTCGATAACTGACATTGAGAAGATGCTCTGTCCGTCAAGGAGTATATCTCCCTTGGTCTGGATATTCGGGTACAGCTCGTGCATGCGGTTCATGGCCCGCAGGAGGGTGCTCTTTCCGCATCCCGAGGGACCCATGATGGCGGTGATGCTGTTTCGCCTCACCGAGGCAGTCACACTGTTTACAGCATATTTCCCGGGCTCATAGGCAATCGAAAGATCCCTTATCTCCAGCACTTTTTCGCTTTGCGGTGTATTGTTCATCCGGTTCAGATATATTTATGTTTTGTTGCCACACTGCGGGCCAGGAGGTTCATCGACAGGACGAAGACCATAAGGAACAGTGAGGCACTCCAAACAAGATTGACCATGTTCGGGTCATTGTAGAAATCCCATATCAGCAGCGGGACTGCGCTCACAGGCCTGGTAACATCGAAGCTGACTGCCGGGCTGCCGAGGGCGGTGAGCATCAGCGGGGCCGTCTCGCCAAGTATCCTTGAGAGCGCCAGCAGCACCCCCGTGGCCAGTCCGCTGAAGCTGACGGGTATGAGGATCTTGTAGATCATCTTGTAGTAGGGTGTTCCGAGGGCAAAGGCAGCCTCCCTTATTGAGACGGGTATCATCCGCATTGTTTCCTCGGTAGACCTTATTATGAGCGGAAGCATCATGATTGTAAGGGAGACGCTTCCGGCCAGGGCCGAATAGCCCTTCGTTATGTTCTTAATTACCCACAGGTAGGCAATAATACCGAGGATGATCGACGGCACTCCCTGAAGGATCTCGGTGAGACTCCGGATGAACCGGGCATATCGTTTCGTGCCGTTCTCATAGATGTAGATGCCCGTCATCAGCCCAAGCGGGATGGCAAACAGTGAAGCCACAACCACCATCAGCAGCGAGCCTGTCAGGCCGTTGGCAATACCTCCCGGGATGACTTCGCCCGAGAGGGCTGCCATCATTGCCTGGAAAGTATCCGGAGCCGGCTTTGTGAAGAAGGCAATGTTTATCTGGCGGTAACCCTTAACTGCCAGGTTGCCGACAATAAGGAAGATGGGTATAACGGTGATGACCGAGCCTGCAATGACCAGGTACCTGAACCGGTTGTTTGTACGGGTGCGCCTGCCTATGTTGTCTGTCAGTTCCGGGTACATTTCAGTGTCATGCAAAACGTTTGATGATCAATTTCCCAAGGTAGTTGACAAGGGCGGTGATGAGGAAGAGCAGAAGCCCGATGGCAATCAGGGCGCTCATCTTAAGCCCTGATGCCTCCCCGAACTGGTTGGCAATTACCGATGCCATCGTGTTGCCTGGGGCAAACAGCCCTTTCGGTATGACGTTGGCGTTGCCTATGAGCATTGTTACTGCCATTGTTTCGCCCAGGGCCCTCCCCAGCGCCAGGATGAAGCTGGCGATAATTCCGGAGCGGGCCGAGGGGATGACCACGCTGAAGATAACTTCGCGCCGTGTGGCGCCAAGCGAATATGCCGCCTCCTTCAGCTCTGCAGGCACCATTGAGATAATTTCCGCGCTGAGCGAAGTAGCATAGGGTACAATCATTATTGCCAGCACTACCGAAGCAGTAAAAACCCCGAAGCCCTGGTCTGTCAGACCGGTGCTTACGAGGAGCGGGCGCAACGCATAGAATCCCCAGAATCCGTAAACAATTGAAGGGATGCCGGCAAGCAGGTCAACCAGGCTGCGAAGAATCCCCGATGTACGTGTTCCCCTGTAGTATTCGGCAATGAAGAGGGACGTTGAAAAGGCCATGGGGATGCAGATGATCAGCGCGAGGATTGATGTGATAACCGTCCCGGTGATGAATGCCATGGCGCCGTACTGTTCGCTGCCGGCGGTGGGGTTCCATGCTGAGGAGGTAATGAACCTCAGCCCGAATTCCCTGAATGCCGGGACAGCGCCCCCGAAGAGGGAGACGACTATCCCGGCACTGAGAAGGAGTATTGTCAGTGACGAGATGAAAAGGAGAGCCTTTGTGATCCTGTCGCCTGACATCAGTTCTTACTTGAGAAGTGTTTCGCCCTTATAGGTTATACCCTGCAGGAGAGTGGCAGCCTGGAGGGCAGCATTCTGTGGCAGGGCAGCATAATGCACACTTGTGGCTATTGCCTGGGCTTCATCACCGGTCAGCCATCTGACGGTATTGACGGTTGCTTCGGCAGCTTCACGTGTGTGATTACCATATGCAAGGTCTTTGTAAAGGATTATCCATGTAAAGCTGGTGATAGGATAGGCGGCAGGATTAGGTGAGTTGGTGATCATTACCCTTGTATCGGCAGGTATCTCTGCTACAGCTGCAGCCGAGAATGATTCAAGGCCGGGTTCAATATAAGAGCCGGCGCTGTTCATCACCTTAGCCATCGGTATTTTCTGCGCGAATGCATATTCAT
>CAZOHL010000168.1:0-3335 GCA_964579645.1 uncultured Rikenella sp.
GCCGCGGAGCTGCGGAAAGACCTGCTGGAGTGCCGTACATACATCGACAGTTCCCGGTACGCCGGCTTTGTTGCTCAGAATCTCGAAAGGCTTAAAAAATATTTTTATAAGCTTTCCGGGTATGCAGACCTCGATCCCCCTCCGGGGGAGCTTATCTCGGCCCTCAACCCTGAGAAATTTAGCCCTGCTGCAGCTGAAAATGCCGGGAACTATCTTGACAGCCTGTCAGGCCATTTCAAGGCTGTCAGGATCACCAATATAATGAAAAAGGATTCAGCAGAGTCAGCCCTTGTGGCGTCTATGGGGAAGCATGCCTACATCGGGATGAAGGAACGCCATACGAACAACAGGCTGAGGGAGATAGTGCTGGATGAGTATAATCAACAGAAAATTGTGGAAGCCGGGGGAAAGTACATTCAGAAGTATGAGCCCGCATATAAAAAGCCGGTGTCAGCAAATGGCCGTGCCCATTTCTATGCCCCATACAAAAAAACAGGTGGCGTGGAAATCAGAACTCTGTGGTTCAACCTTATAATCCTGTGGCTGGCCTCTCTTCTTTTATATGCAGAGTTATATTTCAGACTTCTGAAGAAAGCTGTAAATCCCGTCAGTCAGATTCCAGGTACCTGATAAGCCTGATCAGGCTCTCCCTGTCATTGAAGTCTGTCTTATTGCTGCTGATGTACTCTTTTATCAGGTCTTTCCTGTCGCTGAATATTTTATTCAGTTGCTTGAGATTAACAAACTTATTAATCTCTCCGTCTTTCTTAAGCCAGTAAATTATGTAAGGCTTAATCTTGAAATCGTCAGGCAATTTCAGTTCATACAGGACTCCACCGCTGTACACCCCTGAGTATGTGGATACTGATGATGTTTCAGAGGTGCCTCCGTATCCGGCCGGTTTGCCGGGATATTTCACATCGCACCTGTATTCTGCGTACAGCTCGTATCCTGACCGGTATATCAACTCCGCAAAACGGCCGTTCAGCACAAAGAACTTCCTCCCCTCAATGAAAACAGTGTCAACTTTCTCCTTTTCCTCCTTACTGATTGCAAGCTTCCTGCCTTTATCCTCGAAAATCATCTCCTCAGATAAGGTATTGTAGTTCAGTAACGCCTGATGTTGCTGACCCGATTTCATCAGGACTGTACCGTTTTTAAACTCGGGGAAAATGTAATGAGAGAGCTCAACTCCCCTGTTCTGCGCAAAGGATGAAAACAGGACAAGGTTTAACAATAAAATCACGAGAATTCTTTTCATGACAATGGCATTTTGACTGTGATTACTTTCTTCCGCAGTAAAAGTACGAAAACCGTACCAATACAATTACCGGAAAAATGAACATCACGGCGAAATGCCTATGAAATGTCTCCCCCGGACAGCGTCACCAGTTTGGAAACATATTGCTTGTCCTCGGCATACGGGATAGATTTCAGAAAGACCAGGTAGAAGTCAGTATCCTGTCCTTCACCTATCCTGTAGCCCCTTGAGATATAATACTCCTGCCACAGCGCATAGTCAATCACTGAATCGGACCAGTGGGCATAACGTGCATGCTCTTTATAGGTACCTGTTGCCACAGTGGGCCTGAAGGCCGGGTATCTCATTCCGAAAAGGTTGTTGCCGTTAAGGAAAATATCAGAGGTATAATACCCTGTTTCAAGACGCGACTGCAGCAATACAACCTCCTGGTATTTAATGCCTTCATACTCGAGGCATTTTATCAGCAGCTCCTCGCTGAAAGGAAGGTATCTGACCTGGAAGTAAAAGAGATCCTTCTCAGCTCGAAGCCGCATATCCTCCGTCATTTCAGGTTTTCCGCCCGGGACTGCGTAAGTATTCAGAAAAAAAGTCATGCATAGCAAAATGACCCTCGGGGCAGTGCTTTTAGCTGCCAGGCTGAGCTTTAGATTTCTGATTACTGTATTGCATCCGGCCGCAACGCCAAAACCTGAAGAAATCTGTCTGAATGTCTTCATGGCTGTTCGTTTTGATCTTCGCGACAAAGTTACAGCAGTAACAACTGTCCGGCAAAGAAATGAACTCCGAATTACATGATTATGTGCTCGTTACACAATGTGCTCGTCAAATTTTTGCAGGGTCTTACTTAGTTGACAGACCAGCTGGCGACCGAAAACAAACCCTTCCTCAAAAAGAACATGAATCTTCAGACTTTTGACCAAAACATGTTCAGACATGATGAGATTTCAGCGAGATCAGCAGATTTCTGATAAACACTCTGTCAAAACAATTTTAGTTGGCCGCTGTTTCTAATCCAGTAACCAAAACCTATGAATATGAAACTGTCAAGAACCTTTTTCCCGTTATTCATCCTGATGGCAATGCTCTTGATTTCTTGTCAGGTTAATAAGGAGAAAGCCATGGCGCCGGAGGAGAATAATAATCTTATAGTGCTGGCACAGTATAAAGCCCAGCCAGGGAGAGCCGGTGAAGCCCTGGCGGGTCTGACCCGGCTGATCGACTCAGTAAAGGAAGAACCGCATTTTGTAAGCATCAGGCTCCACCAGAACTTCACCGATGATTCCAGCATCCTGCTGTATGAGGAGTGGAGTGACGCCTCCTACTATAACGGTGACCATATGACAACAGATCATCTGAAAAGTTTTATGATTGAATCAAGAGCTTTTCTGGCAGGTCCGCCTGAAATCTCACAATGGAAAGCCGGGAAAAATTTCCTGCCCGGGAAAAACATGTCTTTGGATTAGCTATATCTTAGCTGAAGGCAATTCAAACAGTTGCCGGCAGTTTTATGTTTGACATCAGAAAAATCCAGGAAGAGGTGCTCTATGGCGCCGTGAAGAACGAAAGCAATGACGAGACAGCCCGGCTGGTTGTGTTCGGTGATGGTCTGAAACCCTGCACTGAGGATAATCCGACATGGGTTAATAACTCCATGAGACGGCTCGAAGAAAGCTTTGATACTGCAACAGTCAAAAAGATCAGACAAAACTGCCAGTGCGGGTATGCCATGGAGGAGAAACTGAGGCTAGTCCAGGAAGTGAAGGAAACCACTTCCAGCCTTGAGGAGTTCGGCAGACATCCGAAAGCCCTGGCTTCAGGGCTGTCATATTCAGACGGTGCCATAATGCTTATGTTTCCATTCTGCCCCTGCCCGATGGTCGCAGAGGTGGATAAACTGGATTCATACACCTGGTGCCAGTGTACCACGGGATACAGCAAGGTACTCTTCGAAAAGGCTTTCGGGTGCGAGGTGGAAGTGGAGCTTCTTAAAAGCATCAAGGCAGGTGACGAAATCTGCCTGATGAGAATTGTCCCGCTGGCGCAGGTTTGGTAAATCCTTCATTTTTAGCGA
>CAZOHL010000169.1:0-3281 GCA_964579645.1 uncultured Rikenella sp.
AGCAGCGGATACCCTACACCGCCTTTGACCATGTGCTCATCAGCGAGGCGCAGAGTCTCTTCCGGCGTCTCTGGCAGCGGCGCATGCTCATCAGGCTCATCGGGGTGAAGGTGAGCGGACTGGTGCGGGGTGTGCAGCAGCTGAATATGTTTGAAGACACGCCGGAGATGGTGAGTCTCTATATGACAATGGACAGGCTGCGGGGCCGTTTTGGCCGTCATGCCATCCGCCGGGCGGCCGGGGTGATGACCGCCGCGGAGCGGAGCGAGCGCGAGCTCAGAAAGGCGTCAGAACTGCTGGCAGAGAAATCACGAATGGAGGAACGGCTGCGGGGATGGCACTATCATTAGGAATTTGAGATTGCCGATTTGCGATTGTCGATTTTTTCTCAAATCGCAACTCGCAACTCGCAACTCGCAACTCGCAAATCATCAGGCCATGTACATCAACTGCCACTCATACAACAGCCTCCGTTACGGCACCCTCACCGTGGAGCGCCTTTCTGAGCTCGCTGCGGCTGCGGGCGTGGAGCGCCTGGTGCTGACCGATATCAATAACACCACCGGGGTACCCGATTTTGTACGTGAGTGCCGCAGCCGCAACATCACCCCGGCCGCCGGGATAGAGTTCCGCGACGGCAACAGGCTGCTTTACATCGGCATAGCCCGCAACAATGAGGGCTTCCGTGAGCTGAACGAGTTCCTCACTCATCATAATATCAGCGACGAACCTCTCCCGCTGCGCCCTCCCTCCTTCCCCAACGCGTACGTAATCTACCCGGCCAGCGGCGGAATGAACGGATCCGCCACCAGCGTCAACGGCTCCTTCAGCGCTCCCCACCCGGCACTGCGAGACAATGAATACATCGGCATTCGCCCATCCGCCGCCGGCCGTCTTATATCAATGAAAAAGAGTGAAATATCACGGTGCGTGATCCTTCACCCTGTCACAATGGAGTCGGCTGCCGACTACCCCGTGCACCGCAGCCTGAGAGCCGTGGATAACAATATCCTCCTCAGCCGCCTGACACCGGAAATGACAGCATCGCCTGATGAGTACATCGCCCCCGAGGCAGAAGCTCTCCGCCCCTTCTCAATGTGGCCCCAGGTAACAGACAATACTCGCACGCTGCTGAACGACTGCTCCCTGGAGATTGACTTCACCACCCCAAAAAACAAGAAAATATACTCTGCCAGCAGGTATGACGACAAGCTCCTGCTCGAGAAACTGGCATGGGACGGAATGAAATACCGCTACGGAAAAAACAACAAGGTGGCAGAAGAACGGGTGCGCCACGAGCTGGAAATAATTGACCGCCTCGGTTTCTCGGCATATTTCCTCATAACATGGGATATCATCCGCTATTCAATGGCGTGCGGATTCTACCACGTAGGACGCGGTAGCGGGGCTAACTCCGTCGTAGCTTACTGCCTGAAAATCACAAATGTTGACCCTATTGACCTGAACCTTTACTTCGAGCGGTTTATAAATCCGAAACGGACCTCGCCGCCGGACTTCGACATAGACTATTCGTGGAAGGAGCGTGACACCGTAACCGAGTATATCTTCCGACGCTACGGCCACCGTCATACAGCTCTCCTCGGTACAATCAACACCTTTCGCGGCAAGTCAATAGTCCGCGAACTGGGCAAGGTTCACGGATTACCTGTCGACGAGATCGATGCCCTGATTGCAAATCCCTCCGCAGAGAGTAACAGAGGTGAGATCCAGGATCTTATCTTCGGGACGGGCAACAAGATTGCAGATTTTCCAAACCTGCGGAGCATCCATGCCGGCGGAGTTCTTATATCAGAGGAACCGCTATGCTGTTACACGGCACTCGACATGCCGCCTAAGGGATTTCCTACCACTCAATGGGATATGTACACTGCTGAGGAGCTTGGTTATGAGAAACTTGACATACTGAGCCAGAGAGGCATAGGCCACATTAAGGAGAGTGCGGAGATCATCCGTGCCAACCGCGGTGTGGATGTAGACGTACACGCCATACAGCGGTTCAAGAATGATCCCCTGGTGAAGGATCATCTTCGCCGTGGTGACGCCAAAGGGTGTTTTTATATCGAGAGTCCCTCCATGCGCGGACTGCTGCAGAAGCTGAGATGTGATGATTACCTGACACTTGTGGCAGCCAGTTCGGTCATCAGACCCGGTGTTGCCCGCTCAGGGATGATGCGGCAGTTCATATACCGCTTCCACAATCCTGACAAATTTGAGTATATCCACCCGGTCATGAAGGATCTTCTGAGCGAGACCTTCGGGGTGATGGTTTACCAGGAGGATGTGCTTAAGGTATGCCATCACTTTGCAGGCCTCGACCTGTCAGACGCTGACACCCTGCGGCGTGCCATGAGCGGTAAGTACAGATCGCGCAGGGAAATGCAGAAGATCACCGAACGCTTCTTTACCAACTGCAGGGCCAAAGGCTACCCGGAAGAGATTACGAAAGAGGTGTGGCGTCAGATAGAATCCTTTGCAGGCTACTCGTTCTCAAAGGCACACTCAGCCTCCTATGCCGTTGAGAGCTTTCAGAGCCTGTGGCTGAAGGCACACTACCCCCTCGAGTTCATGGTAGCCGTAATCAATAATTTCGGCGGATTCTACCGCACATGGGTCTATGTGCAGGAGGCGCGCCGCGAGGGAGCCGTCATCGAAGCCCCCTGCATCAACCGCAGCACATACAAGACAACACTGTATGACAAAACAATCTTCGTGGGACTGATACACATCCAGGGACTGGAGACAAACCTGGCAAAAGCCATCATGAGTGACAGGGATAAAAATGGCATTTTCAACGGTATAGAAGACTTTATCTCACGTATAGGTCCTGGTCTTGAACAGACAGTAATACTTATACGTACCGGGGCGTTCCGCTTCACAGGAAAGAGTAAGGCACTGCTCCTCTGGGAGGCACATATGCTTATCAACAGGGGAAAGAGCGAGACAGCACGCACCCTTTTCAATCCCGAGCCGAAAAGATTCACAATGCCTCCCTTCGAGCAGTCAAAGCTGGAGGATGCCTATGACGAGATAGAACTGCTCGGATTCCCCGTGACCCTGACATGGTTTGATCTGCTGCAGACGAAGTACCGGGGCGATGTGACTGCTGCCGGTATGAAGAGCGCCGTGGGCCGAAAGGTGAGGATGGTAGGCCACCTGGTTACGGTGAAGTATATAAAGACCGTCAAGCATGAATGGATGAACTTCGGCTGTTTCATAGACAATGACGGAGAGTTCTTTGACACAACCCATTTCCCGCAGTC
>CAZOHL010000170.1:0-3170 GCA_964579645.1 uncultured Rikenella sp.
CCCTGCGGTCTTCAACATTGTCGCTGCCGCGACGCCCCTGCCATTTCATAGTCTTTTGTTTTATGAGTTATTCTTATGATGACGAAAATACTAAATCGAAACAATATTTGAAAAATTTAGCAGTGAACAATTTCGGGAATAATCTGTTTAACGGATAAACAACAAGAAAATGAAAACGAAGGCTATTCTGATTTTCACAATTGCAATAGGACTTATAACCGTTAACAACAAAACAATGGCACAGAATTATAACTTTCCGGAGCTTCCATATGCATACAATGCACTGGAACCATACATTGACGCCCAGACGATGGAGATTCATTACACGAAGCATCACAGGGCATATTTCGACAACTTCGTCAAGGCAGCCGGCGAGGCTAAAATTGACAATCTGACACTTGAGGATATCTTCTCGAGGATAAGCATCTACTCCCCTGCCATACGCAACAACGGTGGCGGGTACTACAATCACATGCTCTTCTGGCAGGTGATGGGTCCCAACGCCGGCGGTCAGCCTGAGGGCGACCTGCTGAAGGCAATAAATGAAACGTTCGGCTCATTTGACAAATTCAAGGCTGATTTCGAAACTGCGGCAAAGACCCAGTTCGGTAGCGGATGGGCATGGCTGGCTGTTGACGCCAACGGAAAGCTGTTCGTGTCACAGACACCGAACCAGGACAACCCGCTGATGGATGTTGCAGCAAAACGGGGCAAGCCGGTTCTTGGTCTCGACGTGTGGGAGCATGCATACTATCTGAAGTACCAGAACCGCAGGCCGGAATACGTTGCCAACTTCTGGAACGTGGTCAACTGGAAAAAGGTTGCCGAACTGTATAAGGCAGCTGTAAAGTAATCATTCTGATCAGATAACCATAAAAAGGGAGGCTCGCTCATCGGCGCCTCCTTTTTTCTTTGGCGGTTTTGCCCTACGAAAGAAACCCGGGAAATAATCTCAGTGACCCTCAGACGTTCAGACTTTCAGACTTTCAGACTTTCAGACTTTCAGACTTTCAGACTTAGTTGCTGCAGTTGAAACATACCTCGTTTTCGAGCTTTCGCCCCGCAAAGTAATCATCAATATTCTTCAGCGTTGTCTCTGCGATATTGCGGATGGCCTCGCGGGTGAAGAAACCCTGGTGCGAGGTGATTATCACATTGTTGAATGTAAGCAGCCTCGCCAGAATGTCATCTGCAAGCACCCTGTCAGAAAGATCCTCGAAGAAAAACTGACTCTCCTCTTCGTAAACATCGAGCCCTGCCGATCCGACCTGGCCGCTCTTCAGCCCCTCGATCAGGTCCGGGGTCCTTATCAGCTTTCCGCGGCCGGTGTTGATGAGCATCACTCCCCTCTTCATCATTGAAATTGATGACGAATTTATCATGTATTCAGTTTCCGGGGTAAGGGGGCAATTTAGAGAGATAATCTCAGACTTCCTGTAAATCTCCGACAACGGGGCGTAGCTGCTTCCTGTCTCTGCAGCGAACTTCTCATCCGGGAAGGTATCATAAAGAAGTACCTCCATTCCAAAACCGCGCAGGATCTTCACCAGAGCTTTCCCGATTCTGCCTGTGCCTATCACCCCGGCTGTCTTACCGAACATGTCGAATCCCATCAGCCCGTGAAGGGCGAAGTTTGTATCACGTGTGCGAAAATAAGCCCGGTGAACCTTCCGGTTGAGTGTGAGCATAAGCGCAACAGTGTGCTCAGCGATGGCATGAGGCGAGTATGCCGGCACCCTGACTACCCTGATATTGCCGAGGGCTGCCCTGAGGTCAACGTTGTTGAAACCGGCGGAACGAAGCGCAATAAGCTTCACACCGTATTCCTTCAGCTTCATGATCATGTCAGCATCTACAGTGTCGTTGACGAATATCACCACGGCATCATAACCCTGCGCCAGCACCACGTTATCAGGCGTCAGGTGAAACTTGAAGTACTTTATTGTGAACCCGAAATCACGGTTCAGTTCATTGAATGATTCGTTATCATACGGCTTGGCGTCAAAAAAAGCAATCTTAACTGAGTTCATTATATCCTTATATGATTTGTTAATCAAATAACAATGACAGGTGACAATTGTTCTCTCCCTCTTGTTTGAGATTAATGCAGGATTTCGTAATTTCATAACTTCAAATCAACTGATGCCTGTTAACCAACTGATTAAATACAACTGCGCCATATGAAGACAAAATCACTAGCTGGAGTAATTTTACTCTCGTTTTTCCTGACATCGCAGATGCTGAGTGCTCAGGAAGCAAAACCGTGGTATTTTGGTGATCCTACCGCGCGGCCTCAACCAGACCCGAAGGCAAAAACACTTCCCCTTATCAGGGTACAGGGGAACAAATTCGTCACCCCGGATGGTCAGACTGTGCTCTTCCGCGGACTCTCGATCTCTGATCCGGACAAGATAGAACGGCAGGGTCACTGGAACAAGGCACACTTCGAGCAGGTGAAGAAGACGGGCGCCATGATAGTGCGCATCCCCGTACACCCTGTTGCATGGCGGGAACGGACACCCGATAAGTATGTAGAACTTTTGCGTCAGGCGGTTGACTGGTGCACTGACCTCGGGATGTATGTGATAATCGACTGGCATTCAATAGGCAACCTCTGGATGGAGCTCTTCCAGGACCCGATGTACAACACCACCAAAACCGAAACCTACGAGTTCTGGAGAATCATTGCACGCAACTTCGCCGGCAATAACACAGTTGCTTTCTATGAGCTGTTCAACGAGCCGACAATTTATCGCGGTGAGCTGGGTTCTCTGCCCTGGAGTGAATGGAAGAAGATCAATGAACAGATGATAAGCCTCATAAGGGCATATGATCCCGAGACAATTCCGCTGGTGGCGGGCCTCGACTGGGCCTATGACCTCTCACCCCTGCGTGATGACCCGGTAAATGCTGAGGGCATCGCCTACGTTACCCATCCGTATGCCTTCAAGCGCGGCCAGCCCTGGGAACCCAGGTGGGAGGAGAACTTCGCGTTTGCTGCCGCTTCTATGCCTGTGGTTGCCACCGAATTCGGACTTCATACGGATATGTCATCACCTGACTACCAGGACTATGGCAACCGGATCATCAGGTTCATGGAGGAACGCGGAATAAGCTGGATGTGCTGGATCTATGATCCGCAGTGGTGGCCGCAGATGCTCAAATCATGG
>CAZOHL010000171.1:0-2966 GCA_964579645.1 uncultured Rikenella sp.
TTACTTCGCTATGCGAGAGAACATTCACTGTCATAAGGAAGAATGTTGACGACATCCTCACTGTCACCGAGGATCAGATAATTGAAGCAATGACGCTAATGTGGACCCGCATGAAGATAGTAGTCGAACCTTCATCAGCCGTCCCCCTGGCTGCCGTCCTGGCAAACAGGGAGCTGTTCAGCGGTAAAAAGGTGGGAATTATTGTTTCCGGCGGGAATGCTGACCTGTCGAAGCTTCCGTTCGGTCGGCACGCCTGAAATATGCAATCACCGGATAATGATCTGAATACCTGACCTTCACTATGTCGAAATCAGTGCATTCAATTTCTTCGCTGTAAAGAACATAGTCTATCCTGTTCGGCGGGTACTTGCCACGGTATGTGAATCCGGCACCATACCCGGCCTCCACAAAAGCATCGTTCAGCCCCCGGCGCATAACGCGATATGTGTAAGAAACAGGTGTGTCATTGAAGTCTCCTGCAACTATCACAGGGTAGGGCGACGACTCCATATGCCTCCTTACGCGGTCTACCTGCAGCGCCCGGCTGGCAAAACCCTGCATCAGGCTGCGGTATATCCCGGAAATGTTATCCATTGAGCTTCCCTTCTCCTCACCGGTGATCTCGCTGAGCAGGTTACCCTCCACACGACGGAGGCGAAACGACTGAAGGTGATTGTTATAAACCCTGAAGGTGTCTGTGTCAACCACTATATCGCTGTAGATTGTCAGAGATGATGACCCGGGATGAATTACGTCTCCCCTGTGTATTATCGGATAGCGTGATACGGTGGCAATGCCGTACCGGCTGGCCGTGCCGCTTTTTATAAGTTTGAAATGAGTGAATCTCTGACTTCCGATACCCTCCTTCAGCTTCCTCTCCCCGGCGGCCGGGTCACCCTTGACAAAATATTCCTGCAGACAGAGAATACCGGGATCCTCATTCTTCATGAGCTGAAGCATCTTGCTGTGGGTGTTTTTCTCACCTGACTCATAAATGTTGAACAGGCGTACGTTGTAGCTCATCAGCTTGAGGTCATGATGCTCCTCCTTCCCGTGGTTGGCAAACCTGATGAAGTTGTGGATGTAACCGAATCCTGCCGTCAGGGCAATGGCTGAGAACAGCGCGTACCATTTCCTGAAAAGGATCCATACAATTACCATTCCGACGTTCGCGGCAGCGATATACGGGTATGCAAGCCCGAACAGTGCCGGAAAGGCTACCGTGGCAGGATTGATGTAGATAGAAAGGTATGCCAGCACCAGGAGGATAACCAGGAAAAGGTTGACCGCCAGCAGTATGTTTCGCGTGAAACGCCTTATACCGCTACCTTTTTTTCTGGCTCTCGCTGAAGAGGATTGCTTTTTCTTCCCTCGTGAGACTGTCATAACCTCCTTTTGAAATCTTGTCGAGTATATGGTCTATCTCCTTCTGTCTCTCCGCCTTTGCCGCGTTGTACTCGTGATCAGTCTTCGTTTCCCGCGCGTTAAAGGCAGCCCCGGTTTTCTTGTATTTCACCTTCAGCTTTTTCCCGGGTCTGAAGAGATTAACAAAGAAATCGATGATCGTGTTTAACCATGCTCCAAAATCCCTGCCATTCCTGATGCCCTGACCGTATGCAAATCCCATCAGTGCACCCCCGATATGGGCTATCTTGCCGCCGGTATTGACCGAGAAGTCAAATACTGAGGTGATCAGGAAGGTCACAAGCGCCAGGTATTTCAGCTTAACACGTCCGAAGAAAAGCAGGTGGAGCTCAAGGTCGGGCAGGTATGCGGCGGTGCCGATTACGAGTGCCATCACAGAGGCTGAGGCTCCGAGCGCTATTGAAACATTTACCGCTGACGCGAAGGCAGGAAAGATGTTGAAGACAATGACGTAGAGCAGTGCCCCGGCGAGGCCTCCCATGATATAGAGAGACAAAAGCTTCCGCTGGTCGAGATACGAAAGGAAAATCTTTCCGAACCACCACAGCCACAGCAGGTTGAATAGCAGGTGGATGAATCCCTGGTGGGTGAACATGTAAGTGATTGGTGTCCACGGCTTGAGCGCAAGTGCACTCAGCGAAGCCGGCACTGCAAGGTTTGATATCACCGCCGTAGCCAGGCCGGGGCTGGCAGAGAGGACGCCGATTACCTCGATGATCTTGATTATCAGGAAAACGGCTCCGTTGACATACAATAGCCTTGTCAGGACTGTGCCATGTTTGAATGACCCCTTTATTTCGTCCCAGATGCTCATCAGTAAAGGGTTTTGGTTGTCTTCCTCCAGTACCTGATGAGAAGGTAGCCGAAGATCATCCCGCCGAGGTGTGCGGTATGGGCTATTCCGCTACCGGGGCTTGTAATTGCAAGATAAAGTTCAATTGCGGCATACCCCAGGACAACATATTTGGCTTTGACCGGTATAGGAGGGAAGATGAACATCAGCTGGGTGTTGGGGAAGAGCACCCCGAAGGCCAGAAGCACCCCGTAAACGGCGCCTGAGGCACCCACAACCGGTACGTTGAGTATCGAGTTAAGCCTTCCCATCTGGCCGTCGGTGAAGTTTTTGCCCTGGCTGACGGCATCACCGCCCATGTCATATACGTACTGAAGCTGTTCGGGTGAGAGGATTCCCATCACCTTATTGTACTGTATCCACTGTACAAGCTCGAAGAAGAAGGCTGCTCCGAGGCCGGTTACAAGGTAGTAGAGCAGAAACCGCTTCGGTCCCCATACCTGTTCCAGGATCCTCCCGAACATCCACAGCGCGAACATGTTGAAAAGCAGATGCACAAATCCGCCGTGCATGAACATGTGTGTCACTATCTGCCATGAGCGGAAGAATTCCGATTCCGGGAAGTAAAGTCCCAGGATGCCGTTCAGGTTGATGCCTGAAGTGAGCCTGAGGAGTTCATTGAGAAGGAGCATCACCACATTGATGATGATGAGGTTTTTCACCACCGGTGGAGTTCCTGAAAGTATTC
>CAZOHL010000172.1:0-2900 GCA_964579645.1 uncultured Rikenella sp.
CGGAACCGGGAAGAGCACAATCAGTACCGGCATCGGCTTCTTTGACCATATGCTTGAGCAGGTTGCCAGGCACGGCGGCATTGACATTTCGCTCAGAGCCTACGGAGATCTGCATGTAGACGAGCATCACCTGGTTGAGGATACCGCAATCGTGTTCGGGCAGACTCTCGACAGAGCCCTGGGCAAAAGAAAAGGAATGTCGCGGTACGGTTTCGCTCTGCCAATGGATGACTCCGCCGCCGAAGTGCTGATTGACCTCGGGGGCAGGCCATGGCTTGAGTGGAACGTATCATTCCGGTCAGACCAGATCGGCAACCTCTCAGCGGACATGTTCCGGCACTTCTTCAGATCACTCAGTGACAATGCAAAATGCAATATCCATGTCAGGGCCACCGGTGAGAATGACCATCACAAGGCCGAGGCAATCTTCAAGGCCTTTGCCAGGGCACTGGGCATGGCTGTAGCTAAAACAGGCAGCGGAAATCTGCCGTCAACCAAAGGAACATTATGACAGCTATCCTGCAATACAACTCCGGTAATACAATGTCAGTGCAGGTGGCCCTGAGAAGGCTCGGAACTGAATCTGTGGTGACATCCGACCCTGAAATCCTTCTGAAGGCTGACAGGGTGATAATCCCCGGCGTTGGTGAGGCCCGGTCGGCTATGAGCCATCTCAGGGAAAGAGGCCTCGACTCGCTGATCCTGTCACTGAAACAGCCTGTGCTGGGTATATGCCTCGGGCTGCAGCTGTTGTGCCGCCGGTCGGAGGAGAATGATACTGAATGTCTCGGCATTTTTGACATCATTGTAAGAAAATTTCCTCCCGGAGCAAGGGTGCCGCACATGGGCTGGAACAACTTTGAGGGGCTTTCCGATACCCCGCTGCTGAACGGCCTTAAACCTGGCGATGACCTCTATTACGTCCACAGCTATTATGCTGAGCTGAACAGTAACACGACAGCCGTTTGCAATTACATCCTCCCATTTTCAGCGGTCATGCAGCGAGACAACTTCTATGCGGTTCAGTTCCACCCGGAGAAATCTGCGGAGGCAGGAGCCCTGTTGCTTAAAAACTTCCTGGAACTATGAGAATAATTGCTGCTATAGATATTATTGACGGTCAATGCGTCAGGCTGGCACAGGGTGACTTCAGCCGGAAGACACATTACCTTGCTGATCCTGTTGATCTTGCGAGGGAGATGGAGAATAATGGCATCAGATACCTGCACCTGGTTGACCTTGACGGCGCCCGTACCGGGAAAATAAAAAACCACAAAGTGCTCGACGGAATCGCCTCAGCCACCACCCTGAAAATCGACTTCAGCGGGGGTTTACGAACAGAAGAAGACATCCGCCTGGCGTTCGGATGCGGTGCAGCACAGGTGACAATAGGCAGTATCGCAGTCAGCCAGCCTGATCTGCTGAAGCAATGGCTTGATCTCTACGGTCCGGAAAAAATAATACTGGGAGCCGATTTCATGGAGCGAAAGGTGGCAATAAGCGGCTGGGCAGAGACCTCTGAGAGAGATATTGCCGGTTTCCTCAGGGATTACCGCGCTTCAGGGATAAGGTATGCCCTCTGCACCGATATCTCTAAAGACGGATTGCTGACCGGGGTCTCCTCGGATATATACAGGGAACTGACCGCTATTGAGGGCCTCAGTGTAATTGCCAGCGGTGGTATTGCAACTGCAAATGATTTGAGGATGCTGCGTGATGCCGGTTGCGAAGGAGCCGTGACAGGAAAGGCTTTGCTCGAAGGAAGAATTACATACAAAGAAATCGCTGACCTATGCTGAAAAAAAGAATCATACCATGCCTTGACATAAAGGACGGACGCACTGTCAAGGGGATCAGTTTCGTCAACCTCCGTGATGCCGGTGACCCGGTTGAACTGGCACGTGCCTATGCCGGGCAGTCGGCCGATGAACTGGTTTTTCTTGATATATCAGCTACGGATGAAGGGCGGAAGACCTTTGCACCACTGGTAAAAAGGATAGCAGAGGCAATAAATATCCCTTTCACTGTGGGTGGCGGCATAAGTACAAGGGAAGATGTCTCGGTTCTGATCAGTTCCGGAGCCGACAAGGTTTCGGTCAACACTGCTGCAATACTGAACCCGCCTCTCATCGCCGAACTTGCAGATGAGTTCGGCAGCCAGTGTGTTGTAGTGGCAATAGATGCGAAACTTGTTGACGGAACCTGGGTGGTTTGCACCCACGGCGGAAAGCGCGTCACCACCCTGCCGGCCCTCACATGGGCCCGTGAGGCTGAAAGACTCGGCGCGGGAGAGATACTTCTCACCTCCGTAGACCGCGACGGAACCGGGAAAGGATTCTCGATTGACATTACATCCGCAGTGTGCAACAGCGTGAATGTTCCGGTGATAGCATCAGGCGGGGCAGGCTCACCGGAACACTTCAGTGAGGTCTTCTCCGAAACCGGATGTACTGCAGCGCTGGCCGCAACCCTCTTTCATTACGGAATCATAAAAATACCTGAACTTAAAGACTTCCTCCTGCATAATAATATAGAAGTAAGGAGCCGGCCCCCGGGTCGTACTCCTGAATGAAGACCACACCGGTTATCGCGGAGAAGAGCACGGATCAGAATCCGGGTGAAAACCCGGCTTCTGATAACAGAATCAGACTGGTGAAGTAACAGAACAATGCAAGTATTAAAAATGAACTGAAAACGATGCTGAACATAGACTTTTCAAAGGGTGACGGGCTGGTGCCCGTCGTGATACAGGACAACACCACCCTTCAGGTGCTGATGGTGGGATACATGAATGAGGAGGCTTATCTCAAAACCGAAACAGAGGGCAAAGTAACATTTTACAGCCGGAGCCGGCAAACCCTCTGGACAAAGGGAGAGACCTCCGGAAACTGGCTCAGGGT
>CAZOHL010000173.1:0-2789 GCA_964579645.1 uncultured Rikenella sp.
GCCATATACTTACCTCTTTGTTAATGCTTCTTCTATAAATTCATATGTTGTAAGCAGGTCGGGTTTCCCCTCTCTGACCGCAACAGCGTATTCAAAATGTGCCGACGGTTTGCCGTCACCTGTCCTGACTGTCCACCCGTCACTGTCAGTGCGTGTGTTTTTGGTACCCATATTGATCATCGGTTCTATGCAGATGACCAGGTTCTTATCAAGTCTCGTGCCGGAACCGCGTCTCCCAAAATTTGGCACCTCGGGACCCTCGTGAAGGTGTTTCCCGATGCCGTGTCCCACCAGAGTGCGAACCACTGAATATCCTGCGCTTTCGGCTCTGACCTGCACAGCGTGCGAGATATCTCCCACCCGGTTACCGGCTATTGCCTGCTTCACGCCATCCTCAAGGGATGACCTGGTGCTTGTAAGAAGGCGCATTATCTCAGGTTTCACCTCTCCCACCGGGAAGGTAAAAGCGCTGTCACCATACCATCCATTCAGTATCACCCCGCAGTCGACCGAAATTATGTCGCCCTCTCTGAGTGCATAGTCTGAAGGTATTCCGTGTACCACTTCGTCATTGACAGATGTGCAGAGAGTGTTCGGAAACCCGGCATATCCCTTGAAGGCCGGAAGAGCACCGTGTGCATGGATGAACTCTTCAGCTATCGCGTCAAGCTGCCGGGTTGTTACGCCTGGCCTGATATGCACGGCTACTTCCGCAAGAGTTTTTGAGACCAGCTGGTTGGCTTCTCTCAGTAACTCTACTTCTGCATCCGTCTTAATATAGATCATCAAAGAACGAAATCGCATTAAATAGCCGTAACGGCTCCGGTCCTGCCCTTGACGCGTCCTGATTTCATGAGGCCGTCATAGTGGCGCATAAGCAGATGGCTTTCGATCTGCTGCAGAGTGTCAAGCACAACACCTACCAGGATAAGCAGGGAGGTGCCGCCGAAGAACTGGGCAAACTCACCGCTGACGCCGAAGTTGACGGCGAAGGCGGGGAGGATTGCAATTATTGCGAGGAATATTGAACCCGGAAGGGTGATGCGTGACATGATTGTATCAAGGAACTCAACCGTCTTGCGTCCCGGTTTGATGCCGGGAATGAATCCACCGTTCTTCTTCATGTCTTCTGCCATCTGCACCGGGTTAATTGTAACAGCTGTATAGAAGTAGGTGAATAGAATTATGAGAATTGCGGTTACCAGGTTGTACCAGAATCCGTACATGTTTGTAAATGCAACCACGAATCCCGAGCCTGAATCCCTGAACCCTGCGAAAATCACCGGCAGCATCATGATCGCCTGGGCGAAGATGATTGGCATAACGCCGGCTGCGTTCACCTTTAGGGGAATATATTGTCTTACACCGCCATACTGTTTGTTGCCCACTATGCGTCTTGCATACTGAACCGGTATGCGGCGGGTGCCCTGTACAAGCAGGACTGAACCGAGGATCACTGCAAAAAGGAATACAATCTCTATAAGCAGTGCCACAAAGCCACCAGAGCCGCTGCTGCGCGTTCCGGCTTCAAAAATGAATGCAACCGGGAAACGGGCAATAATTCCAACCATTATAATCAGTGAGATACCGTTTCCGATACCCTTATCTGTGATTTTCTCGCCGAGCCACATAACGAAGATGGTACCGGCAGTAAGGATTATTACCGAGGATACCCTGAAGAACCAGCCCTGAAGCACAAATGCTTCCGGAGGCAGGATTGCGTGGAGGTTCGCAAGGTATGTGGGGGCCTGGAGTATCAGAATAAAGACTGTAAGGTACCTTGTATACTGGTTCATTTTGCGCCTGCCGCTTTCACCCTCTTTCTGCAGTTTCTGGAAGTACGGAAAAACTATACCCAGCAGCTGAATAACGATTGAGGCGGAGATGTAGGGCATGATCCCGAGGGCAAAGATTGAGGCCTGTGAGAAGGCTCCGCCCGAGAACATGTCAAGCAGTCCCATGATACCTGAGGAGGTCTGGCTTCTCAGGTTCTCAAGCATTGACGGATCGATGCCCGGGAGGGTGACATATTTGCCGAGACGGTAAAGTGCAACGATGCCAAGAGTAAAGATGATCCTGGCTCTCAGATCCTCGATCTTGAAAATGTTCTTAATGGTCTGAATGAATTTCATGCCTTACAGTTTAACTGCGGTTCCCTGAATTGCTTCGATTGCTGCCTGTGCCGATTTGCTGAAAGCGTGAGCATGAACCTCAAGCTTCCTGCTGAGAGTACCTTTGCCGAGTATCTTTACCAGTGCATTCTTGTTGACCAGCCCTGCTGTCAGCAGAGTCTCAAAATCAATGCGGTCAGTATCGAGTTTCGTTGCAAGGGCCTCAAGGGTGCTAAGGTTAATGGCCTTGTATTCAACACGGTTGAGGTTTTTGAACCCTGATTTCGGCACTCTTCTCTGGAGTGGCATCTGGCCTCCTTCGAAGCCGATCTTCCTGCTGTAACCGGAGCGTGACTTTGCACCTTTGTGTCCGCGTGTTGATGTTCCACCGTGACCTGATCCCTCACCTCGGCCGATGCGCTTCTCTCTCTTGACTGATCCGGGGGCCGGTTTCAAATTGCTTAAATCCATAGCGAATTATATAATGCTGTTAATACCTTAGAGTTTCTCCACCTTCACCAGGTGTTTCAGTTTGTTTACCATACCCAATATCTGAGGTGTGGCTTCGTGCTCAACAGTCTGGTGCATCTTTCTAATACCCAGTGCCACGAGGATTTTTTTCTGTGACTCGGGCTGGCCTATTTTGCTTTTGATCTGGGTTACCTTGATTTTTGCCAT
>CAZOHL010000174.1:0-2743 GCA_964579645.1 uncultured Rikenella sp.
AACGTGAGGTCAGCCCGGCGCTTAAAAAGGCCATCCGGTCAGCCGCATCCAATATTGAGAAATTTCACCTTGCCGGCACCGGCCCGGCCGGGGTCATCCATACTGCCTCAGATGTCAACATGACCGGCCCCGGAGTCACCAGAACCGCCCCCGGGGTTACAGGGAATGCCCAAGAGGTCATTGATCCCTCCTCATGGGTCATTGAGACCGCCCCCGGTGTCCGCTGCTGGTACCGCGACACACCCATTGAAAAGGTGGGACTGTATATCCCGGGTGGAACCGCTCCTTTGTTTTCAACAGTGCTGATGCTGGGTATTCCGGCCCGGCTGGCAGGATGCGGGGAGATTATCATGTGCACGCCGCCCGGCAGGGACGGAAAGATCAATCCGCTGATTCTCTGGGCGGCGAAGGTTGCCGGGGTGAATGCCATCTACCGTGCCGGCGGTGCCCAGGCAATAGCTGCCATGGCATACGGAATTGAATCAGTACCGGCAGTATACAAGATCTTCGGTCCGGGCAACAGGTATGTCACCCGCGCCAAGGAGCTGGTGCAGCTTGAGGGCACCGCCATCGACATGCCAGCCGGGCCGAGTGAACTGATGGTCATTGCAGGACATACCGCCAACCCAGCTTTTGTGGCGGCCGACCTTCTGTCACAGGCTGAGCACGGTACCGACAGCCAGGTAATAATGCTCACCGACAGCCGTGAAATGATCACCAGAGTGGAGCGGGAGACCGAACGCCAGTTGGCCCTCCTTCCCAGGAAAGATATTGCTGCACGGTCGCTTGAAAACAGCTCCCTGATACTCCTGGAATCAGAAGAACGGTGTCTTGAAACAGCCAACCGCTATGCACCCGAACACCTGATAATCGCCACCGCTGACCCAAAGAGTACGGCTGAACTTGTAACAAGCGCAGGCTCTGTATTCCTGGGCAACTACAGCAGCGAGAGCACCGGTGACTATATGACAGGGCCGAACCACACCCTCCCGACCGGCGGTTTTGCCAGGAGCTTCAGCGGAGTCACCACCGGCAGCTTTATGAAGAGAATATTCTTTCAGGAGTTGACGGCAGAAGGGATCCGTGCAATAGGTCCTGACACCATTCTGATGGCAGAGGCGGAGATGCTTGGAGCACACGCGGCAGCAGTAGCGTTCAGACTTAATTTCCTTGATGATGAAAAGAACAGATAACCTTATAAGGCCCAACGTATTGAAGCTTGTCCCTTATTCATGTGCAAGGGATGAGTACGAGGGAAGTGACGGGATCTTCCTTGACGCCAACGAGAGCCCCTGGGGGCCCCTCAACCGGTACCCGGATCCCCGCCAGCGCGAACTCCGGGAAGCAATCGGCAGGTATAAGGGAATTCCTGCCGGAAACATCTTCCTCGGCAACGGCAGCGACGAGATAATCGACCTCTGTTTCCGCATCTTCTGCAACCCCGGCAGAGACAGGGCAATGGTCTTCACCCCCACATACGGCATGTACGGTGTGGCAGCCTCAGTGAACGATGTCGGATTGATAAGGATCCCGCTCGACGAGAGATTCAATATTGACCTTCAGGCTGCCAGGCCATGGCTGAAGGATGAGACCCTCAAACTGATATTCATCTGCTCACCCAACAATCCCACAGGCAACTGCATGGAGCAGGAGGCAGTTGAAACCATCATAGGCGAATTCAGCGGGATAGTGGTGATTGACGAGGCCTATGCCGACTTCAGCGGGAAGCAATCCTTTTCAGGCCGCACCGGCGAATTTGACAATCTTGTTGTAATGCAGACCTTCAGCAAGGCATTCGGACTGGCGGCTGCAAGGGTGGGAATGGCCTTTGCTGATGCTGACATATTGAAGTATTTCTTTGCCATAAAGCCTCCCTATAACATAAGCACAATAAACCAGGAGGCCGCACTCCGGAGGTTAAATGAAGCAGACACCGTGAAAGGTCGGGTACAGTCCATAATCACGGAACGTGAACGCCTGGCTTTAAGACTCGCCGGGCTCCCGGTTGTGGAGAAGGTCTGGCCATCCGATTCCAACTTCCTGCTGGTAAGGGTGAAAGATGCAGACCATATATATAATTCCCTCGCCGCACGTAAGATTATTGTCAGAAACCGCAGCAGGGAGATCCCCGGATGTATCCGGATCACTACCGGCACGCCGGAAGAAAATGACAGGCTTCTCACTGAACTTGAGAGCATTGCTATATGAACCAGGCCCTGACAAAAACACAGGTATGAATATCAACAATTCCACTGAATATGGCTTCTTCCGGCAAATCGGGATAAGCCAGATGAACATCAAAGGATAAGCAAATGAAGAAAGTATTGTTTATAGACCGCGACGGTACTATCCTGAAGGAACCGTCTGACGAGCAGGTTGACAGCCTGGAAAAACTGGAGTTTATGCCTGGGGTGATAGGAGCCCTTTCGGCCATAGCCCGGGAGACCGACTTCGACCTTGTGATGGTTACCAACCAGGACGGGCTGGGTACCCCCGCCTACCCGGAGGAAGATTTCCTTCCTCCGCAAAACAAGATGCTCAGTATCCTTGCCGGTGAAGGTGTGAAGTTTGCAGAAATCTTTGTCGACCGGTCATTTGAGTCCGATAAAGCCCCCACCCGTAAACCGGGTACAGCCATGCTTACCAGGTATCTGGCAGGGGGAGTCGACCTCGGATCTTCATTCGTGATAGGGGACCGCCTCACAGACATCGCATTTGCGAAAAACCTGGGCTGCCGGGCTAT
>CAZOHL010000175.1:0-2737 GCA_964579645.1 uncultured Rikenella sp.
TACCAACTGAGCTATTCCCGCAATTGTGACTGCAAAAATAATACTTTTTTCAAAATTACAAACAACCAAATTTCCATGACCGGATCTTATGACGGTCGCGGAATTAAATACAAACAACCTCACTTTAACAATTTCCGGATGTTATAGAGTTTATTAAGTGCCTCCATAGGCGTAAGGTTGTCAAGATCAAGCCCAATCAATTCGTCACGGATCTGTTTAAGCACAGGGTCATCAAGCTGGTAAAAGCTTAGCTGGTACCCTTCCCGGTGCGTGGCAATTTCTTCAACAGGTTTGCCCAGGTTCGTTCCGCCCCTGCCCTCTTCAAGCATCTTCAATATCTCATCAGCCCGGCCCACAACACTCTTCGGCATACCGGCCATCCGTGCAACATGTATCCCGAAACTGTGCTCGCTCCCTCCTCTCTTTAGCTTGCGGAGGAAAATCACCCTGTTGTCAAGCTCCCGGATGGAGACATTAAAATTCCGGACCCTGCTGAAAGTGCTCTCCATTTCATTCAGTTCATGGTAATGGGTTGCAAACAGTGTCTTGGCCCTTTTTCTGAACTCATGGATGTACTCCACCATGGCCCAGGCAATTGAGATGCCGTCATATGTGCTGGTTCCCCTTCCTATCTCATCAAGCAGCACCAGGCTCCTGTCAGAGAGATTGTTGAGGATGCTTGCAGCCTCATTCATCTCAACCATGAAAGTAGACTCACCCAGGGAAAGATTATCCGAGGCCCCCACCCTCGTGAATATCTTGTCGATTATGCCTATCCGGGCCTCCTTCGCCGGTACAAAGCAGCCGGCCTGCGCCATTATCACAATCAGCGCCGTCTGCCGCAACAGGGCAGATTTACCTGACATATTCGGGCCGGTCAGGATGATCACCTGCTGCTCTTCATTGTCAAGCCACACATCATTCGGCACATAGGGATCATCAGGAGGCAATTGCCTTTCAATTACCGGGTGACGGCCCTCCTTTATATCAAGCACATGGCTGTCATCCAGCAGCGGCCTGGCATATCCGTACTCATCAGAGACCACGGCAAAAGACCTGAGGCAGTCAAGCCGCCCCACAGCTGCTGCATCAGACTGCATGAGATTTATGAACGGCACTATCGAAACAACCAGGTCATTGAAAAGCGATGTCTCCAGCGCAAGGATCTTCTCTCCTGCCCCGAGAATCTTCTCCTCATACTCCTTCAGCTCCTCTGTGATATATCTTTCTGCGCTCACAAGGGTTTGCTTTCGGATCCAGTCCGGGGGCACCTTATCCTTGTGAGCATTACGTACTTCTATATAATAGCCAAAAACGTTATTGTAGCTGATTTTGAGCGAGTTGATTCCAGTCCGAAGGCCCTCCCTCTGCTGCAGGTCGTTCAAATAATCCTTACCTCCGTAATATATCTTGCGAAGGTCATCAAGCTCCTGTGAAATGCCTTCGGCGATTACATGTCCCTTGTTGATTGCAGACGGCGGATCCGGTGCCAGCGTCCGGCCGATGGATTCAGAAAGTTCCGGGCATGGATCGAAACCGGATGCCATCGATACAAGCGGCTGGAATTCCGTGGCAGAGCAGAGCCTCTTCAGATCGCCAATGGCTGTCAGAGCACGCCTGATCTGAGCCACCTCCCGCGGAGTGACCCTCCCCACCGCCACCTTGCTTAGCAGCCGCTCAAGATCACCCACCTCGCGGATGAACCCCTCCATCTCATCCCTGATATCCTGATTCTGAATCAGGTATTCCACGATGTCAAGCCTTGTATTCAGCACAGATATATCCTTAAGGGGCAGGGATAGCCATCTCTTCATCATCCTCCCGCCCATTGGCGAAAGAGTCCGGTCAATGATCTCTATCAGCGTCTTTGCGCCCTCGTAGGGCGAATGGAACAGCTCAAGGTTGCGGACGGTGAACCTGTCAAGCCAAACATATTTCTCCTCCTCGATGCGCGAAAGACGGTTTATATGTCCGAGGTTCTCGTGCCGGGTCATATCAAGGTACCAGAGGATTGCGCCTGCGGCGATGATGCCACTTGTCATCCCCTGTACACCGAAGCCCTTAAGCGATGTTGTACCGAACTGCTTAAGAAGCCTGTCATTGGCAGTTTCAGGGGTAAATATCCAGTCGTCGAGCCTGTAGGTATAGAAACGGCTGCCGAACCTTTCATGGAACAGTTCGGTTTTTCTCTTCTCAAAGAGCACCTCCCTGGGCTGGAAATTATTCAGAATCTGTTCCACGTGGGGCGTGTCGCCCTCGGAGACAAAGAATTCCCCGGTTGATACGTCGAGCAGCGCTACCCCCACCGACTGCTTTTCAATATGAATAGCTGCCAGAAAGTTATTCTCCTTGTGATTCAGAACGTTGTCACTGAATGAGACTCCAGGAGTAATGAGTTCAGTGATACCCCGTTTGACAATCTTCTTTGTAAGCTTCGGGTCCTCGAGCTGCTCACAGATTGCCACCCTCTGGCCTGCCCTCACTAGTCTCGGCAGGTAGGTGTCAAGTGCGTGAAACGGGAATCCGGCAAGCTCCACCGAGCTGGCTGAGCCGTTGGCCCTCTTCGTCAGTGTAATGCCCAGGATTTCCGATGCCCGGATTGCATCCTCGCCGAAGGTCTCGTAGAAGTCACCCACCCTGAAAAGAAGTATCGCGTCAGGGTGCTTCGCCTTGACGGCATAGTACTGCTTCATCAGCGGTGTTTCGACATATTTCTGCATCTGAGACATTTACGGTT
>CAZOHL010000176.1:0-2659 GCA_964579645.1 uncultured Rikenella sp.
CCTCTGCTTAATTTCATAGACCCGGCTTACAGCTTTCGCGTTCGTGGCATCACAGCCCAGCCCCCAGACAGTGTCAGTGGGGTAAAGTATTATCCCGCCGGCCCTGAGAACCTTCAGGGCACCGGCCAGGTCGGTTCCGAATTCACTCTTCATTCCTTTTTTATGAACGGTCATAGACAGTTTTTTATAAAGTTAAAAAACAATAATAGCTCTTATTTGGTTTCTCTACCTGAATTCATAAGGTTAAATTTGAGACAGATCAAAAAGAACTATTATGATGCTAAGAACTCTTGTTGCCGCCATTCTTGCCGTTTCAGCGATGCTGATCAGCGCGCAGGATAAAACCGGTTATCAGCTTCCTCAGGAAGCGATTGTATCACTGATTGATGCCCCGCAGACCCCGTCGGTGCTACTCAGTCCTGACAATCAGACGATGCTTTTGATGCACCGTCCCGGATTACCAACTATCGCCGATCTTTCGAAGCCTGAAATGCGTTTGGCCGGGATCAGGTTTGATCCTTCGACCAACGGTCCGAGCCGTGGGCAGGGAATCATCCGGATTTCTTCAATGAAGACTGACGGCACCGTCATCGGTGACCTCAAAGGCCTTCCGGCCGATGCAAGGATCGGAGGGGTGACATGGTCACATGACAGCAAAAGGTTTGCCTTCACCAACACAACAGATAATACTATTGAGCTGTGGGTTGCCGATGCTGCAACAATGACGGCACGAAAAATAGATGAAGGACTTAACGGTATCCTGCGCAGGAACATAACATGGTTGCCTGACGGATCACTGATATACCTCCGTACACTTCGCAACAGGGGAAAAGCCCCCGAAGCCTCCGCCGTACCTGCAGGCCCTTCGGTTCAGGAAAGCGCAGGAGTCAGGGGAGATTCGCCAACATTCCAGGACCTGCTTCAGACTGTTGATGACGAAAAAATATTTGAATATTATGCCACTTCTGAACTGGTCAGGTGGGATGGCATGGCAGCTGCCTCAGTCGGCAGCAAGGGAATGATTACTGATGTTTCGCCCTCACCTGACGGAAAGTGGCTGCTCGTTTCAACAACCGGCAGGCCATTCTCGTACCTGGTACCCTATTACTACTTTCCGTCACGGACAGAGATATGGAACCTTGAGGGAAAGATGGTCAGGCTCCTGCTTGAGACTCCTCTCCGGGAGAACCTGCCAAGGGGGTATGACGTCGTCATTCCCGGACCCAGGGGATACAGCTGGCGCAGTGACAGGCCGGCATCACTAATGTGGGTGGAGGCTCTTGACGGAGGCGACTACCACGCAAAGGAAATGCAGTACCATGATCAGGTTTTCATGCTCGAGGCGCCATTCACAGGCGAACCGGCTCCTTTCATTGCCACGGAAAAGCGCTTCCAGGGAATAACCTGGGGCAATGACAACCTTGCCATTCTGATGGAAGGACTGTCAAAATCGCGTGTCAGGGTGACCTCGACATTCAGCCCGGCAAATCCTCAGGCTACTGTCAGGAAGCTCCGTGAGCTCAACTCTGATGACAGGTACAACAATCCCGGATTCGCGATGACTGTACCGAACGAATGGGGGCGATCAGTGCTGCTGACGGCTGACAAGGGGAGGAGCCTGTACTTTTCAGGTCAGGGCGCATCCCCGGAGGGCGATAGGCCGTTTGTCGACAAATATGATCTTAAGACAGGCAAGACAATCAGGCTCTGGCGTTCCGAGGCGCCGTACTATGAGACTGTAAATGAGTTCATTGATCCGGTCCGCGGCCTTCTTCTGACGGTGAGGCAGTCTGTCTCCGAAGTACCCAACTACTTCATACGTGACCTCCGAAGGGGTACTCTGAAACAGGTAACGAAATTTGAGAATCCTTATCCGCAGATGGCAAACGTTCATAAGGAGCTGGTCACCTACAAGCGGAAGGATGGTGTGGATCTTTCATTTACCCTGTACCTGCCAGCCGGGTATGATAAAATCAAGGACGGTCCGTTGCCGACTATTCTCTGGGCTTACCCGAGGGAGTTCAATGACGCCTCAATGGCAGGCCAGGTTAGCGGCTCCCCTTACACCTTCACACGCATCGGTGCTTCATCGGTGCTCGTATATGTCACCCAGGGATATGCCGTTCTCAACGATGCCAGCTTCCCCATAGTGGGTGCGGAGGGGAAGGAACCCAATGACACGTTCGTGGAACAGCTTGTTGCCAATGCCGAGGCGGCAATCAACAAGGCTGTTGAGATGGGGGTCACCGATCCGAAGCGGGTGGCAGTCAGCGGCCACTCGTACGGTGCTTTCATGACAGCACACCTGCTGTCGCACTCGAGGCTCTTTGCCGCCGGCATTGCCCGAAGCGGTGCATATAACCGTTCACTGACTCCTTTCGGGTTCCAGAGCGAGCGACGCAGCTTCTGGGAGGACCCTGAATTATATCTTCAGATGTCACCCTTCACCCATGCCACCAAGGTTAAGGATCCCCTTCTGCTGATACACGGCATGGCTGACGACAACCAGGGGACCTTCCCGATACAGAGTGAAAGATACTATGCCGCCCTCAAGGGAGCCGGTGCGGTGACCAGGCTGGTGCTGCTGCCCCATGAGGCCCACGGTTACTCGGCCCGCGAGACGCTCCTCCACATGCACAGGGAGTACCTGAGAAGGCTC
>CAZOHL010000177.1:0-2657 GCA_964579645.1 uncultured Rikenella sp.
CATCCGCCACAAGGACCCCCAGGTTGCTGTCAGCGGCTTTTCCGTATTCATCATAACTTATTGTGTAAGGTGCTACAGCAACCGGCATTGTGTAGGTCATCCCCAGGGGGTTCAATATTGCCTCGTTGATCTTCTGCTGTTGCAATACTATTTCAGACTGTATCTCATCCAGGGCACTGATCCTGTCGTCTACAGGGATAGCCTCGTATTTCTCGAGCTTCATTGTTCCGTTGCCTGCCAGAATATCAACTCTGCCAACAAACCTTCCGTTATCCCCCACACCCACTATCGGCACCCCGTTCACTACAAACGGCTCTTTGAGCAGCACATGGGTGTGCCCTGTAATGATCAGGTCGATGCCTTTTACTTTCTGTGCCAGCTTCACATCCTCACCGGTCCAGCTTCCGTTCTTATCTTTGTTTATGCCGCTGTGTGACAGACATATTATTATATCACAACCCTCCTTTTTCAGATCTTTTACCAGCTTTTTTGCAGCAGGGATAATCTTGCCAAAGGTGACCGGCGGGGCATAAGGAGCTGATTCGTCCGCATCCTTTCCGATGAGTGAGAAAAAACCTACCCTGACGCCGTTTACCTCCTTTACAGTATAAGGCTTGATAAGACCGTCGCTTATCAATGCCTCGAATGCATCATCAGCCTGATTTCGGGGATCAGTGACTGCATTTCCCATAAGTATCAGGGGTATCTCTCCTCGCTGAGAAGCTTTTCTGATGATTCCTGCATAGGCCTCCGGACCGAAATCGAAATCATGGTTACCCATTGCAACTATATCATAACCCGCTTTTTTCATCAGGGCATGCTGGAAGCCTGTCTCCGTCTCGAGCGCCTGGAAAAGTGTCCCCATCAGGCAATCGCCGGCGTCAACCACAAGTGTTGATCCGGGATTCTCCTTGTTCACCTCTGCAATAATGCCGGCAATGCGGGCCATTCCACCGATTGTGGGATCATTGTCAGCCGCAAGAGGCGTATAGGCCGATTCAGGCGCATAGCCCTGCAGATGCGAGTGAAAATCATTTGTATGAAGTATTGTCAGTTTCTTTCCATCCTGGGCCGTGAGCGCCATTGCCGCGGCAAGGAAAAATGATATAATAATTATCCTTTTCATCCTGCATGAAATTTGGGTTTAAGTTAGCAAAAAGCTTTATATCCCTTCAGGAGAGAAGCTAAAAGAATTACAGAGCCCGCCGGATAGCGGTTACGTACGGTCAGGATAAAAGACACCTCATTCCCGGAATCTGTCGTCCGGGAGCAACGAAAGCGGGGCTGTATATACTGGCAGGATAAACCTGCAGGTTTACAGGCAGACTATGAAACCCATCCTGATTACAGGCCCTGAATAGAATTCGCGAAACTCGATATCGGTTCCCTCCGGGCTCTCTTTCTCCACCCAGACATTCCTGAGGTAGCCCGCCATTATGTCAAAGGTCACCATATCCGAAAGGGGGACAGCTACGCCAAGTGACAATCCGGTGCTGAACAGCGTATATCTGTAAACCGTTTCCTCCGGACCTGATGTGGGATACTTCTCGATACATGACCCGACCATCAGCTCCAGTTCAGCAAACGGGTACACTTTCTCCAGGGGATAATAATACCTGGCCCAGGGCCCGATGGCGACTGTTGTCTGCCTGTTCTTGCCCTCCGAATCAACATGCTGGTTCGTGGATCTTGAGAACATTGCTTCCAGCCCGGCTGAGAGGTTATCAATAATAAAATACCCGCCTTTCGGGATCATGCTGAAAGATCTGACCTTGTGTTCATTGTATGTATTTGACCCGGAGGTGACCTTTGTACGCATTACGCCCAGGCTTAACAGGTCAGGTCCGTTGTATCCCTCAAAACCGGCGGTGGAAGTTACCCCGAGCATAATTTTGCCCTTTTCAAGCTGGACAGGCTGTGCAGTTGCACTCCAGACAAACAAAATGGCTGTTGCCGCTGAAATAATTAGCTTTTTCATAATTCCGCCGTTTTAAAGGTAAATTGTAAATCCCATCTTGAGGCAAAATCCTGATGTTATGTAATGAACCGCGTCTTCGGTCTCAACATCAGTATCTTTTTGTGATGAGCGGAGATACCCTGCTGAAGCATCAAAAGTCACATTATCGCCGAGCGGCAGCGATGCCCCGATTGAAATTCCCAGCAGTACAAATGGTGATCTTTCGTCTTCATCGTACCATACCTCTTTGACAGTACCAAAGAGAGACTCCGCCTCGATGAACGGGAAGAACCTGTCAATCGGATAATAGTATCTCACAAAAGGACCTATCCCGATTGTTCTTTCAGCATATTCGAGATTATCGTCCATCGCCTTTTCATTATACCCCGAGAATACTGTCTGAAGGCCCGCTGCCAGGTTGTCGATTATAAAGTAGCCACCTCTCGGAAGAATATTATAACTGGTGAACTTATAGACATCCTCGGCCGGATCTGAACCAGCTTTATACTTTACATTGATGAATCCGAGGCTCAATAACTCGGAACTGATTGACCCGCTGAGCGCTACCGTTGAGGTGGCACCGAGAAGAATGCTGCCTTTTTCAAGCTGCGGCTGTGCTGTAATGGTTGCTATGTTCACCAATAGAACCGCAACCGTTAGCGAAATTACTTTCATAGTCCGTGTTTTAGGTATGCCTACT
>CAZOHL010000178.1:0-2643 GCA_964579645.1 uncultured Rikenella sp.
TCCTTTTGAATCCCTTGAGTCTTTTTATCGGCCGCTCCAGAGATGCCGGACTGTCGGGTGTTTTCACATAAACCTGCACCACTTCATCTCCGTCAACGGCTCCGGTATTCTGAACATCAACACTGACAGTAATCTTATCGTTTGGAGTAATGCTGGTTTTGCTGATGGCAAAATTGCTGTATTTAAAAGTTGTGTACGACAAACCATATCCGAATTCGTAGGATACATCTTTGTTAAAATACATGTATGTGCGTCCGTTGGTGCCGTCGCCGCGCAGATTGTAATCGTTGAAATCAGGCAGGTCGTTCAGGGATTTATGCCATGTCACATTCAGCTTCCCGCCCGGATTTACATCGCCGAATAATATTTTCGCCATTGCGGTTCCCTGTGCCTGGCCGTTGTAACCTGTCCAGATAATGCCGGTGATGTCTGCGAGATTCTTAAACTGTTCCACTTCGACCATTCCCATAGTCTGCATCACCACAATCGTATTGGGGTTTACTGCGGCAACTGCTTTAATAAGTTCATTCTGATTGCCAGGCAAGGTCAATGCAAAACGGTCTGACTCCTCTCTGCCGGTGGACTGGTCGGTGCCCACAAAAATCAATGCGACATCACAGCTTGCTGCCAGGTTAAGCGTTGCCGCATCGATCTCCTTTTCTGCAGCCTCGCGATACACAAGCACAAGGGTTTGCGGGCCTGTGATACCCAGAGTGTTGATCTTCACGGAAACAGTCCTGGGACGTGCCCAACCGGGGAAATCTCCGTTTTGCGGAGGGCTGCTGATTTTTTGCGAAGCCAGTACATTGCCGGCAGCAGAGCCTACTCTGACCTCCAGTATGCCGCCATCAGCCGAAGAACTCAGGTTGAACCTTATTGAATCAACATTTGTGATATCGATGTTATCATAGGCAGTCCAGTCGCCGTCCTTTATTCCGCTTATTACAGTCCAGCCAAATCTTGATGCTACGATAAGACCCGGAGCCGAGGAGGCAAATTTTGTTGCATCGTATTCTCCCGACACTTCTCCGTTCCGGACTGTCGAAAAACGGTTCACGGTTAGAAAGTCGGTCTTTCTGTCGGTGTTTCCGCTGATCACAGATACTATTTCGGTATTAAGGTTATGATCCTTAATGTAGTTCTGAATTCCCTCCAGCGGAGAAATACTCAGATGAGGTTCAACCTCTCCCGAATAGTCTCCCAGCTCGACTTTGTCGGCCTGCGGACCCAGAACAGCAATCTTCCTGACCCGCTTTAAATCAATCGGCAGCGCTTTCTCTCCTGTTTCTGAGATCGTGCTGTTTTTCAGCAGAACAGGTGTTTTGGTTGCAACTTCAACTGCGAGGTTATTGTGAGAAGGGTCGTTGATTACGGATGGTTTAATTCCGGTGTAGGGAACAGTTTCTCGGGGATCAAATTCTCCCAGCCTCATTCTTATGGCGAAGAAGTTCACAAGCGCCCTGTCAATCTCACCTTCGGTAAGTATTCCCTGGTGAACAGCATCCAGTGCATTCGCCTGGTAAACGCCGCCGCAGTCGGTATCAACACCTGCTTTAATGCCCAGTGCTGCCGCCACAACATGGTTTTCTGCATAATGGTGACCTCTTACCATATCATCAATTGCACCGCAGTCGCCGGTTACATAACCGTCCAGACCATATGTTTTCCGGGCGATTGTATCTACAAGGTATTTGCTTGCCGATACCGGTACTCCGTTGACAGCGCTGTAAGCCGTCATGATTGCCGGAAGTTTATAGTCTCTGATAAGGGTTCTGTAAGGCAGAAGATAAAATTCGCGCATATCACGGTCGTCCATGTTTGCGCTGCCGGAGTGGCGGTTAAACTCTGTGTTGTTGGCAAAATAATGCTTTCCGCAGGGGACAGCTTTGAGGTAGGTCGGGTCGTCACCCATTAAACCCTGTATAAATCCCTTCCCGATCTGTGAAACAAGAAAAGGGTCTTCCCCGAAAGTCTCGGCAGTACGTCCCCAGCGCGGGTCACGGGCCGGTTCTATTACAGGCGACCAGTATGTAAGTGTGAATATTACGTCGTGATTAAATCCCCGTGCTTCGTCAGAGATCACTTTTGTTTCCTGTTTGATCAGCTCCGGGTCCCAGGTTGCCCCTACGGCCACGCTGTTGGGGAATGATGTGGCAGTCATGCCGCTGTTGTTGTTTCTTCCCATGATTCCGTGCAGCGCCTCGCCCCAGACATCATAATGATTTACACCCAGCCGAGGAATGGGCAGCATCGTATTTCCCAGCTGGCTCTGTTTCTCCTCGGGAGTCATTCTTGAAACAAGGTCGGCAGCCCTTTCCTTGAATGAATACGAGGTATTCAGATATATCGGCTTTTTTGCTTTATCCCCAACCGGGACAAAAGCCGTGATCATTACAGATAAAAGGAGTAAAACTGACAGTTTGTGTTGCCTGGCTTTCATAGTTAGAGCATTTTAAAAGTTATTATAATTCATTCTGAGTGCATAAACCGGTTGCCTTCATCATATTCCACCGGAAACAATGAAAATTAATCTGCATTAAGCAGATAATCAAATCATCCCGTACTAAAAGCTTACTAATTGCGCCGGCGTGAGGTTGGCTTTGGAACCGGCTTTTGCATCAGGAATAAGCTCCTTTCGCGGGA
>CAZOHL010000179.1:0-2619 GCA_964579645.1 uncultured Rikenella sp.
CAACTCGCTCGGCCCGAAATGGGTCAAAGAGATGCAGAAGCGCTTCAACCTGCGGTTTCACCTGCACGATGGCTCGTCGCTCGGGAACGCGTTAAGGATCGCGCTGGACACGGGGTATTTTCCGGACGGGGCTTTCTGGACTGTGGCGAGCCTGCAGTTGATGCGCTCAGAGAATTACATGAACCTGATATGTTCCCTGAACGCATCCCGTGAGCTACCGCTCTGGTCACTCGTGATCGTGGACGAGGCGCATCACATGCGCAACACGAGCACTGAGAGCAATAACCTGGGCTCGATCCTCAGCGGCCTGACTGAGATGATGCTGATGCTGTCGGCGACGCCGCTGAACCTGCGGGATCAGGATCTATTCAACCAAATGCATATCCTGAACCCTTCCATGTTCCCGGATGAACAGACATTCGTAGCGCTATTGGAGCCCGTGAAGTCGTTGAACAGGTGTCGCAGGCTCCTATTGAGCAACTCAACGGATGCTTATCCAGCCCTGCTCCAGGAACTCAATTCTCTCGAAGCCGGGCCGCTAAGCGCCGCGATATCTTCGCATCCCGGCATAGTCTCGTTGCGGGAGCGGGTCACCGAGGGATCGCCCATGACGAGCGCGGACCTTGCCTCATATGATAGGACGCTCATCTCCCTCAGCCCGCTCGACAGCTCGTTCACACGGGCGCTCAAGAGAGAGGCGCTTGAGCACCGGGTCATACGCGAGGCCATGAACGTGCCGGTGGTATTGAGTCCTGAGGAGATGGAGTTCCATGAGACCGTGATCGAGCTGACTCGGGAAGCGTACCTGTCAAAGGGGGGCAGCCCAGCAGCGTTAGGGTTTATCACCAATATGCCGCGACGCATGGTGAGCAGCTGCATCCCTGCGATGAGGGAATACCTTGCCTGGAGCCTTGAGAATGACAGGATACAGGTGGAGCGGGCGAGCAGAGAGGAAGACGCTGAGGATGACAGCGAACTGGGCTCGATACCATTGCCGCCGGAGCTGCGGGAGAGGTTTGTCGAGCTCCAGGAGCAGGCAGAGCGGTTGAGCCAGACCGATTCGAAGTACCAGCAGTTCAAGGAGTTGGTGGAGAGGATGCGGTCGACAATGCCTAACCCTCAGTTGATGGTGTTCTCCTTCTTTGTGAGGACGCTGAGGTATCTGGAGAGAAGGCTCGAAGAGGAAGGATACCGGGTCGGATTGATCTGCGGGGATGTTCCACTGCTGGCCAAGGACGGCCAGCCCGGACGGTACGAGATAATGGAGGCGTTCGAGAGGAACGAGCTGGATATCCTGCTGTCGAGCGAGGTGGGAGGGGAAGGCTTGGATTTCCAGTTCTGCCAGGCGATCGTGAACTATGACCTGCCTTATAACCCCATGCGAATAGAGCAGCGGATCGGGCGCATCGACCGCATCGGCCAGAAAGCGGATAAAGTCCTGGTGGCGAGCATGTACATCCAGGGCACGGTTGATGAGAGCATCTACACCGCGCTGTATGACCGCATCAGGATTGTTGAAGACAGTGTCGGGATCCTGGAACCGATCCTGGGCAACAGGCTTATCGATTTGCAGAAAGACATCATCAGCGGAGAGCTTACGCCCGAGCAGGTTGAGGACCGGCTGAGAGATATTAAGGTCTCAATAGAACAGGCAAAGAAAGAAGCCGAGAGATTCGAAGAGAGCCGCAGAGAGCTCATGGGTGACGAGTACTTCACAAGCCCCCTGCATAACCTGGAGAAGCATGCTGATTTCGTGCAGCCTGCGGATGCTGCAAACCTGACGGCTATCTGCATGTCCGGATGGGGGGATTGCCGGTACGAGCTGGTCGATGAGGAACGAGGCCTGATCACGCTGTCAAAAGAGGTGCGCTCGCGGTTGGAGCAGTTCACGCGAAGGCCAGGTTCGGAAGGGAGCACCGAAGAACTGGCGCCGCTGCAAAAGGGCAGATCCCCAGTGGCCGCGGTCTTCAACGGAAGCCTGGCTGACAAGCACCGCGATCATGTATTCCTTCCGGCATGCGGATTCTGGACAAAGTTCATGCTCAATGAGCTGGAGCAGGAAGGAAGGATACATAAAGTGTTCATGTTCCGGAACAGCCATTCGGAAATCGGCCTGCCGGAAGGGCAGTACCTGGTCCCGCTCTTCGAGGTCAAGATGGAAGGGTTCCGCGTCGAGTTGGATTTGGCGGCGGTCCCAATAAAGTTGGCCGACAGTACTATACCGCAGTGCGATTTCAGGAAATTATCGCGCGTGCTGGGGCGGAATGCGACTGAGTGCGATTCTCCTTTTGAGATCCTTGAAACGACGGATTGCTCCACGCTCATAGACCTCGGTCGTGAAGCCATCGAAAGACAGATGGAAGAGAGGATGGACCTCCTCAGGGCGGAGAACAGGTACCGTATCGATGCCCGTATGGAGTCCCTTGAGAAAGGTTCCAGGACACGGATAGAACGTCTTGAGAGGAAGATCTCAGAGCATCGCAGCAGCCGTCTCGCTGAGGGCAGGGAGCCTAACCCGGATTTCATCCGACTGACAGAGGCACAGATCGCCGTTGAGAACAGGCGCACAGCGGAGAGGATATCCCGGCTGCGCTCAAGGAGCGAGTTGTCCATGACTTT
>CAZOHL010000180.1:0-2542 GCA_964579645.1 uncultured Rikenella sp.
CGGCAGCTGAGAACCTGAACCGGTCGGTGGTTTCACCGGCCTTTTTTATGTCCGTTCCCACCGTTTTGCTGAAGAGCTTGCTTGTCAGTGCATCAGGGTCCTTGTAGCGGAGCTTGATGTTGCAGAGTTCGCGCGGAGTGTCTGAAAGTATAGCATGCCCCAACCGGTTGCCACGGGAATCGGCTGAAACTGACACATTACGCTCAATATCGAGGCCTGAATTACCGCCCCGTGCCCCCTGGTATCTCTGCGGGTCAACTGTCGGGAAACCGGTTTCTTCAGATCCGGCAGGGATGATCTCGTAGAGTGCTGTCACAGTGTGCCCCGCTCCCATCTCACCGGCATCCTTCGTATCATCGTTGAAATCCTGGTCGGCCAGCAGCCTGTTTTCGTATCCGACGAGCCTGTAAGCCTTGACATATGCCGGGTTGAACTCAATCTGGAACTTGACGTCCTTTGCTATTGTGAAGAGAGTGCCTCCGAACTCCTGAACCAGCACGCGGCGTGCCTCCTGGATGTTGTCGATATAAGCATAGTTTCCGTTGCCCTTGTCGGCGATGATCTCCATCTTGTCGTCCTTGATGTTACCCATTCCGAACCCGAGCACTGTCATGTAAATGCCGAGGCCCCGCTTCTCCTCAACAAGCTGTTCCATCGACTTGTTGTCCGAGACTCCCACGTTGAAGTCGCCGTCCGTTGCGAGGATGATCCGGTTGTTGCCTCCCCGGACAAAGTTCTTTTCAGCGATTTTGTAAGCCAGCATTAGTCCTGCGCCGCCAGCGGTGGAGCCACCTGCCTGGAGGTTATCGAGAGCCTGCATGATAGTCTCTTTCCTGTTGCCGGGGGTTGACTCCAGTACCACTCCCGCTGCGCCGGCATAGACAACCATTGCAACCCGGTCCTGCTCCCGGAGCTCATTCACTAGCATCCCGAAAGCCGATTTAAGCAACGGGAGCTTGTTCGGATAATCCATTGATCCTGATACATCTATGAGAAATACGAGGTTTGAGGGCGGCAGCTCGCTGCGGTCGATATCCTTTCCCCTGAGTCCCACATGGAGCAGGAAGTGATTGCTGTTCCACGGGCAGATTCCGGCTTCGGTGTAAACAGAGAAGGGGTGTTCGCCGGATGGCTTCGGGTAGTCATAGCGGAAGTAATTGATCATCTCCTCTATGCGAACGGCATCAGCCGGCACTTCCTGCCCGAGGTTGATGAAGCGGCGGACGTTGGAGTAAGAAGCGTTGTCGACATCGATCGAAAATGTAGAGTAGGGCTCGCGAAGCGGATCGCGGTAGCCGTTCTCGCTGATGTCAGCGTATGACTCTGTGTTTGGCTCAGCATATTGCTGATGATGCCACCCGGCCTTAGAATTGACGCCTCCCATAACCCGTCCGGAACGGTCATATGCTGCTGCAGGCGCAGACTCACATTCGGCAACTTCCATTGCAACAACAAAAACCTCATCCAGGGCAGGTTGCTTCTCCTTTTTTACTTCATCTGCCCTGACGGGCGAAGCCTGACTGTCGGTTTTCACGGAAGCCTCCATAGTGATGTTGATGATGGTTCGCCCTGCGATGGGTTCCTCGAGCGATTTCATCCCCCGAAGGGAGAAGACGAGGGTTTTCGCCTCCGGGCCGGCGGTGATTGCATAGCGGCCGTCAATGCCGGTCATTGCAGTGATGTTTGTTCCCTTTACAATTACAACAACCCCGGCCAGAGGTGTGCCGGTGGTATCGGCCACCGTTCCTTTGATTACGACCTGGGGGGCCGGTCCCATTGCTGTGGCAAGCATAAATGCGATGATTGATAACAGTGTTTTCATGACTTTGAAAATTTGGTTTCTGAGATAAGGATGCGGAGGTTTGACGGATTCCATAAAAGCCGGGGCAAAAAATCAGGAAATCGTATCTTTATCCTTTAAAGCACAATTGCCGAAACAGATTTGCATGCGGCCTGTATTCCTGAGAAGAAAAACTGATCCGGGGAGTGACGAGGAGCTCCTGACGCGTTACCGCGAAAAGGGCGACATCAGTTTGCTGGGGCAGTTGTACGAACGGTACATGCACCTTGTTTACGGAGTATGCCTGAAGTATCTGGAGGATCGGGAGTGGTCAAAGGACGAGGTGATGAACATCTTTGAGAAGCTGGTGACAGCGGTGCCCGGGCAGGAGATTGTCAACTTCAGGACATGGCTCTATGTTGTGACGAAGAATCACTGCCTGATGCTGCTGAGGAGCAGGAAGAGCGAGACGGCTCACTCTGAGGTGATGATGAATGACCCGGCGTTTTTTATGGAAAATGACCTGGAGATGCATCCTGTTGTAAACGATGGGGATGGTGATTCAGATGACCTGGGCGGGGAGGATGGATTGAGAAGACTTGAGGAATGTATTGAGAGACTTAAGGTGGAGCAGAGGGACTGTATCAGGCTGTTCTATTACGAGGGGTGCAGTTACCGGGAGATCAGTGAGAGGCTGAGTGTGGATGAGAATAAGGTTAAATCGCATATACAGAATGGGAAGAGGAATCTGAAGATTTGTAT
>CAZOHL010000181.1:0-2367 GCA_964579645.1 uncultured Rikenella sp.
CATCGCACTCCGCAACTGTGGTTTCATCAACCCGGAAAACATAGATGAATACATTGCCCGCGAAGGGTACGCAGCCATCGGCAAATGTATAAGTGAGCTGAGCCCGGCTGAGGTTATTGATATTATTAAGAAATCAGGCCTCCGCGGACGCGGTGGGGCCGGTTTCCCCACAGGTCTGAAGTGGGATATTGCCTCGAAAAACAAGGCTGACCAGAAATACGTGGTCTGCAATGCTGACGAGGGTGACCCGGGTGCATTCATGGACCGTTCGGTTCTTGAAGGTGACCCGCACTCTGTCCTTGAAGCTATGGCCATCTGCGGCTATGCCATCGGCGCATCGAAAGGCCTCATCTACATCAGAGCCGAGTATCCCCTGGCAATCCAGCGTCTTAAAATAGCAATTGCCCAGGCACGGGAATATGGTCTCCTCGGGAAAAACATCTTCGGAAGTGACTTCAGCTTTGATATTGAACTGCGCTATGGCGCCGGCGCATTTGTATGCGGTGAAGAGACAGCCCTGATCCATTCGATGGAAGGGATGCGCGGTGAACCCACCAATAAGCCTCCGTTCCCTGCAGAAAGCGGATTCCTTGGCAAACCATCCAACGTAAACAACGTCGAGACCTTTGCCAGCGTCCCCGTTATAATCACAAAAGGCTGGGAATGGTTCTCATCAATCGGAACTGAAAAATCCAAGGGAACAAAGGTATTCGCCCTTGCAGGCAAAATAAACAACGTCGGACTCATTGAAGTACCAATGGGCACCACCCTTCGCGAGATCATCTTCGAAATCGGCGGCGGCATCAAGAACGGGAAGAAGTTCAAGGCGGTCCAGACCGGAGGTCCTTCAGGCGGTTGTCTTACCGAAAAGCACCTTGACACTCCCATAGACTTTGATAACCTCGTTGCTGTAGGGTCAATGATGGGATCAGGCGGAATGATCGTAATGGACGAGGATGACTGCATGGTTTCAATTGCCAAATTCTTCCTCGAGTTCACAGTGGAAGAGTCATGCGGCAAATGTGCTCCCTGCCGTATAGGCAACAAGAGGCTCCATGAGCTCCTCACACACATAACAAAGGGCAATGGCACAATGGCTGACCTTGACCGTCTGAAGAACATGTGCAACGTAATCAAAGACACGTCACTGTGCGGACTTGGACAGACTTCTCCAAACCCCGTGCTCTCAACAATGAACAACTTCATGGATGAGTATGTGGCTCACGTCACCGAAAAGAGGTGCCCGGCCGGATCATGCCGTGATCTGATGAAGTACTCGATAATCGTTGACAAATGCGTCGGCTGTACCGCCTGCGCCAGGGGATGCCCTGTCAACGCCATCACCGGCGAACGCAAGGGACCGCACTTCATTGATCAGGAGAAATGCATCAAATGCGGAGCATGCTTCGAGAAATGCAAATTTGGTGCTGTGCTAATCAACTAATACGAGGAAGAGTTACGATGGAAACAATAAAAATCACAATAGACAACAAACAGGTCGAAGTCGAGAAGGGAACTACCATCCTCGATGCAGCAAGAAAGATGGGGATAGACATCCCTACACTCTGCCACATGAGGCTTGACGACCTAAACATTGAGAACAAACCAGGAGGATGCAGGATATGCGTTGTTGAAGTCCAGGGACGCAGGAACCTCTCCCCTGCCTGTATAACGAAGTGTGATGACGGTACTGTCATACGCACTCACACGCCGAGGGTAATGAACGCCCGCAGGACTGTGATGGAATTTATCCTTTCCGATCACCCGAAGGATTGCCTCATATGCCCGAAGTCAGGCACCTGCGAGCTGCAGGATATGGCTCACAGGCTTGGCATCAGGGAGATCCCCGGTCAGGATATAGCCGCCATGTCAACATACAGGAAAGACACCTCTCCGTCAATCATCCGCGAGCTTGACAAGTGCATAATGTGCCGCCGCTGCGAGATGATGTGCAATGACGTCCAGACCGTAGGCGCTATAGGAGCATTCAACAGGGGCTTTATGGCTGCAGTGGGTCCTGCTTACGAACAGAACCTCGAGTACTCACCCTGTACCTATTGTGGCCAGTGCGTGGCAGTGTGCCCCACAGGAGCACTGACAGAGGTTGATCATACCCGCGATGTGCTCCGCGCAATCGTCGATCCCTCCAAGACTGTCGTCGTGCAGACTGCGCCTGCAGTGCGCGCTGCCCTCGGTGAAGAGTTCGGAATGAAACCCGGAACACTCGTCACAGGCAAACTGGTCTCGGCTCTCAAGGAGCTCGGATTCGATTATGTGTTCGATACCGACTTTGCCGCTGACCTCACAATAATGGAAGAAGGAACCGAATTCCTGAGGAGACTCAAGAAATTCCTCAACGGAGACAAG
>CAZOHL010000182.1:0-2272 GCA_964579645.1 uncultured Rikenella sp.
ACCGGCACAGGCCATGAACATGCGTGACAACGGCATCAATGTAATTGTCGGCCAGGCGCCGGAGTTCAGGGCTGACTGGGACCGGGCCGTTGCAGACGGATTTGTCCCGGGCGTGGCACTGTTCACCGTTGAGGAGGCAGCTGCGCGCGGCACAATCATCCAATACCTTGTATCGGATGCCGCCCAGCGTCTACTGTGGCCGGTGATCAGGCAATATCTCACCACCGGAAAGGCCCTTTACTTCTCGCATGGCTTCTCCGTTACATACAAGCAGCATACGGGTGTTATACCCCCGCCTGACATTGACGTGATCCTCTGTGCCCCGAAGGGATCAGGCACCAGCGTCAGGCGCAATTTCCTTGCCGGAGCCGGTATCAACTCCAGCTTCTCAGTCTTCCAGGATCATACAGGAAGGGCCGGAGAGCGGGTTATTGCCCTGGGAATTGCAATTGGTTCCGGGTACCTCTTTCCCACCACTTTTGAGAAGGAGGTCTTCAGTGACCTCACCGGCGAACGCGGCGTACTCATGGGGGCCCTCGAGGGTATAATGGAGGCACAGTACCAGGTGCTTCGCGAAAACGGTCATTCGCCGTCAGAAGCATTCAATGAGACGGTGGAGGAGCTGACGCAGAGTCTTATCAGGCTTGTCGACGAGAAAGGGATGGACTGGATGTATGCCAACTGCAGCGCCACCGCCCAGCGTGGTGCACTCGACTGGAAGCCCAGGTTCAGGGAAGCAACCCTTCCCGTCTTCCGGGATCTGTATGAAAAAGTAAGCTCTGGAGAGGAGTGTGTCAGGGTTCTGACCTCAACCGGTGCAACCGGATACAGGGAACAGCTTAATGCCGAACTGGCTGAGATGGGATCATCCGAGCTCTGGAAAGCCGGCGCTGCAGTAAGGAAACTGAGACCGGAAAACAAATGACGTCACGGGAGAAATCATGGATAAAAACAAGGTTATTTTCTTTGACACCACTCTCCGTGACGGAGAACAGGTTCCGGGATGCCAGCTCAATACTGTTGAAAAGATCGAGGTTGCAAAGGCGCTCGAAGCGCTGGGTGTTGATGTAATTGAGGCAGGATTCCCGGTTTCCAGCCCGGGCGACTTCCGTTCGGTGGTTGAGATATCGAGGGCCGTCAGGGAGCCGGTCATCTGCGCACTTACGCGGGCAGTGAAGAAAGACATTGAAGTGGCTGCCGAAGCGCTTCATTACGCTGAAAGAAAGAGAATCCATACCGGCATCGGCACCTCGCCGTGGCATATCCGGTACAAGATCCGAACCACCCCGGAAGAGATAATCAAAAGAGCTGTTGATGCTGTCAAGTATGCCCGGAAATTCACGGATGACGTGGAGTTTTATGCAGAAGATGCAGGCCGAAGCGACAATGAGTATCTCGCCAGGGTGACTGAGGCGGTGATCAAAGCCGGCGCCACAGTGGTCAACATACCGGATACCACAGGATACTGCCTGCCTGAAGAGTACGGAAGTAAGATCAGGTACCTCATGGAAAATGTGCCGAACATTGACCGTGCAATACTCTCAACCCACTGCCACAATGACCTGGGAATGGCCACAGCCAACACTGTTATGGGGCTCATCAACGGTGCACGGCAGGCAGAGGTGACAATCAACGGCATCGGCGAGAGGGCCGGCAACACCTCCCTCGAGGAGGTGGCGATGATCCTGAAAAGCCACCATGACCTTAACCTTACAAGCGGTATCAGGCCTAAGCTTATATTCAGCACAAGCAGGCTCGTCTCCACCCTGATGAGTATGCCTGTACAGCCGAATAAGGCAATCGTCGGCCGGAATGCCTTTGCACATTCCTCCGGTATTCACCAGGACGGCGTACTTAAGAAACGTGAGAACTATGAGATCATTGATCCGAAGGAGGTTGGTGTCAGGGAATCGTCAATAATCCTTACTGCCAGAAGCGGGAGGGCTGCACTGAACCACCGTCTCGAAACACTTGGAATTGAACTGGGCAGGGAGGAACTTGACGAGATCTACCATCGCTTCCTTATGCTGGCCGACAAAAAGAAGGAGATCAATGATGAGGACATCAGGATCCTTTCGGGTGAGGTCTTCCGTGGAGAAAAGAGGCTCAAACTGGAGTCGTTGCAGGTCCTCTGCGGCAACTCGGTCATGCCTGTGGCAACAGTGGGAATCAGGATCAACGGCGAAGTACACACCTCAACGGCTCCCGGCAACGGCCCGATTGATGCTGCCTTCACAGCCGTAAAGCACCTGATACATGAGAATGTGCACCT
>CAZOHL010000183.1:0-2246 GCA_964579645.1 uncultured Rikenella sp.
ACTCCTCCTGAGGTTCGGAGTATAAACAGCCACCCCGTTGGCTATGCCTACTCTTGTTACTTTACCTTCCGGAGAAATGTGATCAACAGCCACATCGCCATAGACAGAAAAGTTACCGGAACGATTAAAGAACATTGATAACTTCGGAACGGTATCATTTCCCATCACCAGGCGCAGGTCTGAAAGTGTAACATTTACATCCGGATCACCAACCCTGATTATTACAGGAATAGTGATACCAAATATCGGCACAAGCTTGATGGTGATAGATGAGGGATCTGATACTTCCTCATCCTCACCAAGCGGCTTTTCTGCAGGAACAGCCCGGAAATAAATATGTGACCTGTATTCTCCCGGGGCAAGACCGCCCGTACGGTAGAGCTGGATTTTTACTGTCTGCGATTCCTTCGGAGCCAGAGTCACCGATCTGGGAAAATATCTCAGATATGGCGATGCGAACAGCTGACCCTCATCAGGCTCGGTAATCTCCACAAAATTGCCATCCTCCGTCATCCTGTTCTGAATCAATGAAATGGCATAGGTTGCGGTATCTTCGCCAATATTGGCGAGGTTGATGTCCATGGTCCTCCTGTTTCCTTCAAAGACAACCCTTTTGGGAGTTATCATCAGATTCCCCTGGCCCTGTACATTCAATGCAAACAAGATCTGAAACAATATCAGACCTGCTGCAGACAATCCTGGTAACCGCTTCGGCATCACTTCCTTATTTAATTAATTTACGACTTTCAGTTAAAGTCGAATGTAATTACATATGTCCCCGCATAGATACCTACCGGGTTATCAATCAGAGTCCCTACCTGAAGGGTTGCGCCAACATAAACAGTCTGAGCACCGTCATGCAGGAGGCCGGCTCCTGGTGTTGCCTCTGGCACTGATCTCCAGTCTTTAACCACCATTGATTTGGCTGATCCAACGTGGGTTATTTTAACTGGCTCTGGCGGAAGAGTTATTGTGTATGTAATCCCCGGTTCACCGGTGACGTAGAAACTGGCCGCATTGTGAACCCCGCTGCCTGGCCATACACTTCCGAGTACGGATATCGCATTATCAGGTGTAAGAATCAGTTCACCTCCCTGGGGCCCCGGCGAAAACCTGCCAAAATTTAACTGCGAGGTCTCCACTGCAGATATCATAGTGATGACCTGGGCAGTTATATGGCCTGTTGCAGCCGCGGGAGTAGAGACCTGGGCCTCTGTCACTCCCGCGGTTAGCATAAACAGAATAATAATGCTGAAAAGCTGTTTCACCTTTCCGTCACTCTTATCCGGGGATCTTTACCGGAAACGATTAGTTATAGTTTACGGTCACGGTAAAACCACCAAGATTGGTGTACGTTCCGGCTGCCTGTGCTGCACCTACGGTAAGCCTTGCTCCCACCGATAGAACCTGCGTACCGCCTGAAAGGGTTCCTGTTCCGTTGGGGTTGCTTGTAAAGTTATCTACCGTCATATTGTTTCCTCCACTGCTTATAGTATGGGTGCCGGGCAGTGTAATGGCATAGGTTGCGCCATCAAGACCTGATACAGTAAACGTTGCGGCTGAAATCGTACCTGGTATCGACGGAGCTGTCAATCCAGTAAGCGTCTGTGCTCCTGCAGGGCTGATAACAACGGTTCCACCGTCAGCATCTGCAATGATGTTGCCAAAACTCAGTTCGCTGTCGGTTCCGGTGACATGGGTTATTGACAACGGTGTTACAATGGTTGCTGTGGCAGTAGCTGTTGCAGACTGTGCAAAAGCCCCTGCAGTGAATGCAAACAGAACAATCGAAAATGCGAGGATTTTTTTCATTTTTTGTTTAAGTATTAGTTGTTATTAATCATATTTGGCCTATTCCGCTTTGGCCAGTTATACAGAACATCATGCACTGGGGTTACATGACATTTTGTGAATCGTAAAATTAAACGGATGAACAGGTCGATTATTTTGACGAAAGGCAAATTATTAACAACAATGCGGTATTGTTAACAGCCTCAGAAGCTGCTGCTGCCGTCCCAGCAATGGGTGCAGAGCCTTTCACGCGGCAGGCCGATAGCCTTCACAAGATCATCAAGTCGTTGAAACATAAGGGTATCCATCCCGAGCATGGCTGATATCTCCTTTACCATCAGCGAATACTTCTCCGAATCAGGGTCAAGATAGTCCCCGACATTCTTCTCCTCCCCTTCGAGCCTGACAATGGCTTTACGCGCGGCAAGCTCAAGCGTTGAGCGCGACTGTGAGAA
>CAZOHL010000184.1:0-2200 GCA_964579645.1 uncultured Rikenella sp.
CAACGACGGAAAGGAAAAATTGTCGGCAGAGGACCTTGGTTCGCTGCGCGAGTTGTTCCGCGTCTTTATCCATGATCTCTTCGGCCTCAGGACGGAGGAGTCGGCCGGCAACGACAGGCTGGATGGGGTGCTGAAACTGCTGCTTGATATCAGGCAGGAGGCCAAGGCTAAGAAGGAGTGGGCCGTCTCTGACCGCATACGCGACAGGCTGAGTGAGCTTGGCATTACTGTCAAGGACAGGAAGGACGGGTACGACTGGGAGATAACGGCATGAGAACCCTGCGGAAAGGCAGACACTCTCAGCCCGGAAAGCCGGAACAACTGAACCCGGGCCGGTTGCCGATTGTTTATGTAAGGTAATCAACAGATGATCTCCGGGTACAAATCAGATATTATTCATATTGGCAGCCTGTCTATGGGGGGTGATCTCCCCGTGCGTGTTCAGAGCATGACAAATACCGACACGCTTGATACAGCCGCCAGCGTCAGTCAGTGCATCCGCATCATCGAGGCGGGAGGCGAACTTGTCAGGCTTACTGCCCAGGGCGTGCGCGAGGCGGAGAACCTTGCTGCCGTTAAGAGCGGGCTGCGCGCGGCCGGGTTTGAAACCCCTGTGTGTGCCGATATTCATTTCAATCCTGCTGCTGCCGAGGTGGCTGCGCGGATCGTTGAGAAGGTACGCATCAACCCGGGTAACTATGCAGACAAACGGGCTTCATTCATAAAACAGGAGCTGACTGACAGCGAGTGGAGGGCTGAATTGGAGCGTACGCACCGGAGACTGCTGCCACTTATAAGAGTCTGCAGCGAATACGGCACTGCGGTACGCATCGGGGTCAACCACGGATCGCTCTCTGACCGTATCATGACCCGATACGGGAACACACCCGAAGGAATGGCCGTGTCAGCAATCGAGTTCCTGAAGATATTCCGGAGCGAAGGATTTAACCGGATTGTGGTCTCGATGAAATCGTCGGACACACTCACTATGGTTATGGCCAACCGGCTGCTTGTAAAGATGATGACAGAAGAGGGGATGCATTACCCCGTACACCTTGGCATCACCGAGGCAGGCGAGGGAGAGGATGGGAGGATCATCTCCGCAGCCGGGACGGGAACACTTCTGGCAGAAGGTATAGGTGATACTATCAGGGTTTCATTGTCCGAGCCGCCCGAGGCCGAGATACCTGTGGCCCGTGCAATAATAAGGGCTGTTGCCGGTGAGGCGGGAAGGGTGAAGAATCCTGTGCCTGCGCTGGAGCAACGCAGACCCGGGGAACGGTGGTTCCCGCAGGTTTATAGCTCTGATGCCGCGAATTTCAGCGAGAGATCAGCCAAACTGGGTCGGCCCGGGTATGAATCAGGCAATAAGAATCTGTCTGAGAGTGCGGGTGCAGATGAACACCGGCCCGCCGGAATGCCGGGAAAATTTACCGACGAGTCAGGCACGTCATTCGACGGTGAGGCGCTGACGGTTTGCCCTTCTGAACTTCAGACTATGGAGGGCAGGCAGGCCTATGACAGGTTGCTGAATCCCGTTTTCAATTGTGACGATCCGGAACAACTGGCAATAGAAGCTGCCACACTGCTTGGAAGATTTTTTATTGCACGCCATCCGGCGGGACTCTGCATTTCCAACACTGGTTCTGTTCAGGGAGAGGCGCTTCGCAGGCTCGCCTTCTCAATACTTCAGGCCACCGAGGCCAGGATCACCCGCACCAGGTACATCTCATGCCCCACATGCGGCCGTACAAAATTCAACCTTCAGGAGGCTGTGCAGAAAGTGAAGGCGGCAACCGCACACCTGACGGGAATGAAGATAGCCGTAATGGGGTGCGTTGTCAACGGCCCGGGCGAAATGGCAGGGGCCGATTACGGGTATGTCGGTGCGGCTGAGGGGAAAGTCCACATCTACCGCGGCACGGAGGCGGTGCTCAAAAATGTGCCTGAGGCAGAAGCGCTTAATAAACTGCTGGAACTGATAAACAATGACCAGGCCGGCTGGCCGGGAAAGTAATCAGGCCAGCCGGTAATCAAGCTGCCTCTTCTGCAGGTCAGCCTTCACAACCTCCACGCTGATATTGTCACCCAGCATGTAAACCTTGCCTGATTGTCTGCCGCGGATGCAGTAGTTCTCCTCGTCATATTCGAAGTAGTCGTCCTGAAGGTCCCTGATTGCAACCATCCCCTCGCACTGGTT
>CAZOHL010000185.1:0-2114 GCA_964579645.1 uncultured Rikenella sp.
TACCGCGTAGCGGTTAAAGCATTGTAAAACGTCACAAATATAATATTCCCCGCAGGGGATCAACTACAAATTATCCAAATACCACCTGTACATCTTCCCGGCACCCTCCCTCAGCGATGTCCCATGCCTGAATCCCAGGCTCCGCAGCTTCGATGAATCGAGGAACTTCCTCGGGGTGCCGTCAGGTTTGCTAGTATCAAACACCAACTCACCACGGAATCCCGTAGTTTCTTTCAGTAACAAAGATAAGTCCTTAATTGTTATTTCCTCCCCGGTGCCGATATTGATATGCGTATTCCGTAACTCATCCACACCCCCCGGATCTTTTGCACCGGATTTTTTACCGGACCCGGCAGCAATCAGGTCACGGAATGACACCTTCTCCATTATATAAACAGTCGCATCCGCCATGTCACCGCTGTACATGAACTCCCTCAGCGGCCTCCCTGTCCCCCATACACTCACCTGCACGACCGCAGGACTGCCAGACTGCAAGACCGCAGGACCCTTTATTCCTTGCTTCTCCAGAAGACCCATAATATCTTCCAATGGTTTGCTTCCGTCGAACCCGTCTACCGGCCGCCGGTGCAGGTCTGCCCTTATCCCGTCAAGATCACCGTTTTCAAGCAGCTTACCCAGGTGAATACGCCTCATCAGTGACGGCATCACATGACCGCCAGTAAGATTGAAGTTGTCATTCGGCCCGTAGAGGTTGGTGGGCATAACGGCAATAAAGTCCGTGCCATATCGGAGGTTGTACGCCTCGCACATCTTCAGCCCCGCGATCTTTGCAATTGCATACGGTTCGTTTGTGTACTCCAGCGGAGAGGTGAGCAGGTGCTCCTCCTTCATCGGCTGGGGGCAGTCGCGCGGATAAATGCAGCTGCTCCCCAGGAAAACAAGCTTCTTCACGCCCTGCAGATAAGCCGCATGGATGACATTGGCCTCAATCATCAGGTTCTCATAGATGAACTCCGCCCGCAACGTGTTGTTTGCCATGATCCCGCCCACCTTAGCAGCACACAGTATCACTGCCTCGGGTTTCTCTGCAGCAAAAAATGCTTCTGTATCCTCCTGCCGGCGAAGATCGAGCTCGTCAAACGATCGCCCGATTATATTCGTGTAGCCCTTCCTCTTCAGGGCAGCCGTTATCGCCGATCCCACCAGTCCCAGGTGCCCGGCCACATATATCTTTGACTCTTTTTCCATTGTCTTTCGGTCCTGCGGTCCTGCGGTCTTGCGGTCAGTCGGAACCTGTTTGACTGCACGACTGCACGACCGCATGACTGCAAGACATTTTATTCAAAATAATTTGGCGTATAGAAACCTCCCCTCTTCAGATAGACTTCCTTCTTGACGAGCTTCACATCCCCTTCCATCATATCCGTTATCAGCCCCGCGAGGTCATACCGCGGCTCCCAGCCAAGGCGTGTGCGCGCTTTGGTGGCATCACCTATCAGCAGGTCAACCTCTGTGGGACGGAAATACGACTTATCCACGCCCACAATCTCCTTCTTCTCCCTCATCCTGATCCTGATCCCTTCAAGGAACTCGGCACCAACTTTGTCAATGAAGCACTTCTCGTCCATTGACGCCACATAACCTTTCTCATTCACACCCTCACCCCTGAAGGTAACTTCCAGTCCGATCTCAGCCGCAGCTTTTGCGATGAAATCACGGATGGTGGTTGTCACACCTGTAGCTATAACATAATCCGACGGCTCGTCCTGCTGCAGTATCAGGTACATCGCCCTGACATAATCCTTTGCATGACCCCAGTCGCGCTTGCCCGAGAGGTTTCCCATGAACATCTTCTCCTGCACCCCCATTGCAATACGACTCAGCGCCCGGGTCACCTTCCTGGTGACAAAGGTTTCGCCCCTGATGGGCGACTCATGGTTGAACAGTATCCCGTTGCTGGCGTGCATCTTGTAGGCCTCGCGATAGTTGACCGTTATCCAGTAGGCATATAGCTTGGCCACGCCATACGGCGAACGTGGATAGAACGGAGTTGTCTCGCGTTGCGGTACCTCCTGCACCAGCCCGTATAGCTCCGAAGTTGATGCCTGGTAGATGCGCGATTTGCCCGTCAATCCCAGCAGCCTCACAGCCTC
>CAZOHL010000186.1:0-2112 GCA_964579645.1 uncultured Rikenella sp.
TTGTGTCAGAGATGATAGATACATATTTTGATCATCATTGGCTTAATGATACTCTGCAGACCAGTTCTCCCACATCAGAGTATATGGCTTTTTGGATCTTTCAGTATCTTGAGCAAAAGTTGCCTGGTATATATAAAGTCACTGTTCGAGAAACTGCTTCAAGTGCTGCTTCTTTTTTTCGCATATAAGATATTGTAAAAAAATCTACAACTCAGTACATACAACTCTATCTATGGAGGTTGTATGGGTGCAGAGGCTTTTTCAGTTTCAGGGACTCGGGTGTTGCCTAATGCTCCAACATATGTTGGAGGTGGTATTCTTCATTATATTTGGTATTACGTGTTAGGGTCTTCTGGTCGTCGTGTTGCTCATCTCACAGATGCTATAGCACGAGGGGTTCTTCATACCAGGGCGTTACACTATGTTTCAGAAAGGACGCTGGCAGAAATATTGATGCGAGTACAGCGCCGGAAAGACTATGTGGAATATCAACAATATATGCTGTATCTCATGCACATTCGAACTCTCGGTGATGAATCTCGCAGGTTACAGGTTGAAATGATTTTCAATGCTCTCGGTGAAGGTCTTCCAGAGGTTGTTCAGCAGTATCAACAACATAAAATAGTGACAAGTGCTGCTCCTTCACTTTCTGAGCAAACAACAACAGGGGATGACGATCTTTCATCGAAAAAAGAGTTGAAAGATGAATGGAAAGGGTTCCCTGAGCCTACACTTTTCAACAGACTGGCAGGTCGTTATAGTTACTTTAAACATACTTTTCGCTTGTCACGCAATGAGCGTGTTGCCTATTTGTCTGAAGCTATTATACAAGGTTCTCTAGAGCCTTATGCTCTCTGTTACGCTCAACCGGGCGATCTTCCCCATATTCGGAACTTTGTGTATGGTTATAACCGTTGTTCCCAATATGACAAAATGTTAGGTTTATATTTTTTTCGAGAATATTTAGGGGTTGCACAGGGTGTCGCTCATGGAGATAGAAAAAGATGTCTGAATGGCATGTTTATAGCAACGTCTAGGTATTACGAAAAGCTTTCTCGGGAAGAGATGGATAAGTCGGGTGGAGTTGTTTCATAGTCAACTTTTAATCTACTTCTATAGATAAGTGTTGTTTTCAAGGGGCCGCCCTTGGGTCGTTTATAAGGAATGGGGTAGAGAGTCCTCCTTGTCTCTCTTACCATTATTCCATGTACATATACATGTACATGTTCGAGAACAGGCGAACCTGGTTGTATACAACCAGGTTTCTTCTGCTTTTTTTTTGATAAAAAAATCCACTTTTTTAAAATTTCAAATCTTTATCCTAGTTTTCGTTCAATTATTGTCGACAAGGTTTTTTAAGAAGGTACAAACAGGATAAGAACCTTGCCAGATTCGAAGGAAATCTGCTATTCTATTGGCAAGTGAAATTATTGGAGAATGTAAACACATGACAAAAAAAAATCAATATACATGGGACGACAAAAAGATTCTTGATGACATAGGTTGTGATGAGCAAGATGAGTTGTTCTTTCGTCGCATGGTAGAAGGTGCTGATGGGGATGATTCTTTATTGTTTCATCCTGGGAAAATTCTTGTGGGTCGTATCGTTGAAATTACAAAAGATTATGTTGTTGTTGACGTTGGCTTGAAGTCGGAAGGTCTTGTTGCCATCAATGAGTTCTCTGATCCAACCCAATTAGTTCTTGGTGCAGAAGTCGAGGTATTTTTAGATCAACCTGAAGATGATCGTGGTCAGATTGTTCTTTCAAGAGAGAAAGCTGAGAGACAAAGACAATGGGAGTACATCCTAGAGCATTGCAAAGAAGGAAGCATTGTTCGTGGTAAGGTATTACGAAAAGTCAAAGGTGGTTTAATGGTGGACATCGGGGTTGAAGCTTTCCTTCCTGGGTCTCAAGTTGATAATAGACGTTTAAAAAATCTTGACGAGTATCTTGATAAAATCTTCGAGTTTAAGATTATCAAAATTAATACAGAAAGAAAGAACATTGTTGTTTCCAGAAGAGAACTTTTAGAGGCTGAGCGGATTTTCAAAAAGGCTGAGCTTCTTGAGCATATCAAGGAAGGCGATGTGCGATCTGGTATTGTGAAATA
>CAZOHL010000187.1:0-2040 GCA_964579645.1 uncultured Rikenella sp.
GTATTGGTTCCAACTCCCCGTAGTCCCTTTACAAGTACCACTGCATAGGGGATCGGAGAACCATCTTCAGAAGCGGTTACCGTTCCGGTAACGCGTGTCTGCGCCATGCCGGCATTCACAAATAATACCGACAGGAAAATGAAGATTAGTTTTTTCATGGAAAATTATCGTTAGTTTATAAAGGTTTACTCTCACAAGTTACAGAGAAATTCATTTCATTAAAAAAAAAATTTGTATTACATCATACTGTTTTTAAGCACAGAGGAGAGGTAACCGGTTCTGTGAACTGAAAATTACATAAAATGAGCCTGTGAGCCGTTTGCATGCCTTGCCGGAAACTTCCCGCGGAGAGCCTCTTCACTACTAAGTTATGTAATACATAATCTTCCATGAGGCACAAACTCCTTCCCGGTTGCTTAAAAATATGTCTGGTAACCGTGGATTTTAATTTTCTTATGAGTAAATTTCACTCAAATCAAGGCTTATCATGAAACAATTAAAAGCACTTGTCCCGGTATTGCTGATACTTTTCGGCTGCTCGGGTCCAGACACGTATGATATAATCATCAGGAACGGAAGCATTGCTGACGGTTCAGGCTTCCCGGCCTATATGGGAGATATTGGTATTATGTCTGACACCATTGCTGCCATTGGTAACCTTGGAAAAGCCAGGGGTAAAACAGAGATAGATGCCTCCGGGATGACAGTTGCGCCGGGGTTTGTAAACATGCTCAGCTGGTCGGTTGAATCACTGATTGAGGATGGGAGATCAATGGGTGATATTGTACAGGGGGTGACTCTGGAGGTGCTTGGTGAGGGTGACTCATGGGGCCCCTGGAACGAAGAAATGAAGAGGGAGATGAAAGCGTCACAGGGGGATATAAAATATGATATTCAATGGACAACGCTGGGAGAATACCTCGAATATCTCGAGAAAAAAGGTGTCGCAACCAACATTGCTTCTTTTGTGGGCACTGCAACCCTCAGGATACATACGGTTGGATATGACAACCGCCCGCCCACAGATGAGGAGATGGATTCGATGAAGCTGCTTGTCAGGCAGGCTATGGAAGAGGGAGCCATTGGGGTCAGCTCCGCACTGGAATACATACCTGCCAGCTTCGCCTCCACCGAAGAGCTGACAGAACTCTGCCGGGTTGCAAAAGAGTATGACGGTATGTATATTTCTCATATCCGTAACGAGGACGAAACTTTCCTGGAGGCAATCGATGACTTTCTTCTGATCCCGGCTTCAACCGGGATAAGATCGGAAATCTATCACCTTAAACAGGTAGGCAGGACAAACTGGCACAAGCTCGACAGGGCGATTGCGAAAATAGACTCAGCGCGGGCGACAGGGCTCAGCATCACTGCTGACATGTATAATTATCCCGCCAGCTCCACAGGCCTTGGAATACTCATGCCGGAATGGGTGCAGGAGGGCGGATTTGAAAAATGGGTTGCCAGGCTGAAAGACCCGGCCGTCAGGAAGGTGGTTGGCGCTGAGATCATTAAGACCATCATGAGGAAGCAGGGTACCCCGGAAAAGGTGTTGTTGATTGGTTTCCAGACTGATTCATTAAAATACCTCCAGGGAAAGACTCTTGCCGAAATTGCCGCCATGAGAGGTAAATCGGCTGAAGAGACTGTCATGGACCTGGTGATTGATGACAACAGCAATGTCTCCGCTGTTTTCTTCTCGATGTCAGAAGATAACCTTCGCAAACAGATAGCACAGCCATGGATGATGTTCGGATCCGACGGCAAGTCGATGGCCCCCGAGGGTGTTTTTCTGAAATCGGCCACCCACCCGAGAGCCTACGGCAATTTCGCACGACTGCTGGGGAAGTATGTAAGGGAAGAGAAAGTCATTTCGCTGGAGGAAGCAGTGCGCAGACTCACATCGCTCCCGGCCTCCACAATGAAGATTGAGAAACGCGGGGCTCTGAAGGTGGGATATTATGCTGATGTGGTTGTGTTTGACCCGGCGAAGGTGCAGGATCACTCAACCTTTGAAGATCCGCATCAGCTCTCCACGGG
>CAZOHL010000188.1:0-2038 GCA_964579645.1 uncultured Rikenella sp.
GCGCAGTATATAGTCGTTGTCAGTGACAACGGCGGGGTGGCGGTTACAAAACACAGATAACCTTACAGCCATGAATAAATTAAAAATTACCGGCTTCATGATGCTGCTGGCGGTCTCTGTCACAGTTACGGCACAGAAGGTCTTCAGCGTCCAGTATCCGAATCAGGCGGATGTGAAGGTTTACGTTGTGAAATACGAGAACCAGGCCGATCTGAAGGTATTCAAGGTGAAGTATGAAAACCAGGCCGGGGAGAACAACGGGAAATGGTTCTTTACCGAATATGTCAACCAGGCAAAGAAGAAGATCTATTTCGTGGAATACGAGAACCAGGCCGACCTGAAAATCTTTTTCGTGGAGTATGAGAACCAGGCAGGGTGGAGGAACAAAGAGAAGATTCACCTGATGTTCTAGCTGAAGGACATTAAGAGCAGCTAATAACTTACCATGGACTGTATCTTACACGATTGGACTGCCTTGAGATTTGAAGGTCACAGGGAAGGAAAGCTAATTAATATTTTTCCTTCCTGAAAGGAAAGATTTTGTGATACAAATCTATCCCAGTAGATAAAAGCCTGAATATCAATAATTATATATAATTCTGGTCTGGTAAGAGGACAGCTGCTGTGCTGTATCAACGTTGGTTTCCATGAAATGCACTTTATCTCCCGGTCTACATTGGGCGAGGATGGTAAGGTCAGTGGATATAACATTGGCGATGCGGGCATAGCCGCCTGAAGTCTGCCGGTCAGCCATAAGGATTATGGGCTGGCCGTCTCCGGGGACCTGGATGGTTCCCAAAGAGATGCCTGCCGAAATTATGTTTGTCTTTCCTTCTTTATGCTTGATTTGCTCGCCGGAGAGTCGGTATCCCATGCGATCGCTCTGGGCTGTGACAGTGTATTCAGTGGACAGGAAGCTGCGCAGACCGGCTATCTCAAAATAATGTGCCTCGGGACCGGGGATGATCCTGATTGGCTGTTCATGTCTGTACTCGGGGATGAGGCCTTCGGGCAGCTTTTTTAACCGTGGTTTTCTTTTGGCGGAATCAGTGGACAATTGTTCGAGGTGGGAGAGGGGATCTGAACTTTTCAGCAGAAAACTGTCACTTGACGGAATCCAGTTTTCATCACCTATCGGCAGCTCGTCGCCGGGCAGGAGAGCACGGCCCTGAAAGCCCCCTATACCGGCCCTGAGGTAAGTCGACCGACTGCCCATCACAGACGGTACAGCAATACCACCGGCCAAGGCTATATATGCTCTGCAACCGCTCCTCAAACCTCTGAACCCGAGCCTGTCTCCGGGCCTGACATCAACTGCGGTGTTCATCGGTATGCCCTGGCCGTTGAGATACGGGTCCATGTCGGCACCGGTGATTGCTATCCAGGTCGCACCGGTGAACTCAAGCTCAGGACCGGAGATTGTAGCCTCCAAACATGCATCACCGGGGTCATTGCCCACCAGCAGGTTGGCAATCTCAAGGGAGAAAACATCCATAGCCCCCGAGACGGGCATGCCATACCTCTGATACCCGTACCTCCCCCTGTCCTGCACAGTGGTCAGCAATCCTGCCTTATGTACTATCATAGTTGCCCTAGTCACTCCTTCGGGATTCGTCTGACCTGGTAAGTACCTGCAGCCACCGCAGCGGCTATCCGTTCAAACTCGTCCTTATCTACTGAGTAAAACCGGATGTAATCGCCGGCCGAGAAGAGGAACTCGGGCTTGCTTTCGGGGTTGAAGAGTCGCAGCGGTGTGCGTCCTATGAGTTGCCAACCTCCGGGACTCTCGAGGGGGTAGATGCCAGTCTGTTCGCCGGCGATGCCCACCGATCCGGCGGGGATCTTTAGCCGTGGCGTCTCCTGGCGCGGGGTGGCAATACGTTTGTCCATACCTCCGAGATAACAGAAGCCGGGGGTGAAGCCAAGCATGTAAACGAGGCAGTCCACAGAGCTGTGAATCCTGATCACATCCCGGGCGGCGAGGCCGTTATGTTCTGCAACATGATGCAGGTCGGGACCCGCCTCGCCGCCGTAGAGG
>CAZOHL010000189.1:0-2012 GCA_964579645.1 uncultured Rikenella sp.
AATAACCACTACCTTTCCTCTTTCCTTTAATCCATCCATCAGAGCCAGTATCTGTGCGACAACTCTTCTTTCCACCTCCCCAGTAACTTCCTCTCGTTTAGGGGCTATGGCATCTATTTCATCTATGAATATGATGGTGGGTGCGTTTTCCTCTGCTTGTTTAAATATTTCTCTTATCTTCTTTTCAGCTTCCCCTACATATTTACTCATAACTTCCGGTCCATTTATAGCCACGAAATTTGATCCACTTTCGTTAGCTACCGCTTTAGCCAGTAAAGTTTTACCGGTGCCAGGAGCACCATGCAAAAGGACCCCACGTGGCGGATCTATCCCTAATCGGTCGAATATTTCCGGGTGTCGAAGTGGAAGTTCTATCATCTCCCTTACTTTTGATATTTCCTTTTTAAGTCCTCCGACATCATCATAGGTCACGTCAGGGATTTTTTTCTCCATCACTTCCACTGCTTCAGGGCGTACTTCTACCTCTGTAGCTTCGTTTATACGCACGATACCTGCAGGGTTGGTGGATACTACGGTAAACTTGATTTCTCCTAGAGAAAATGGTGTTCCTGCATCGAAAAATTCTCGGAATATATCTTCAGACCCTGGAAATTCCCTTAAGGTCTCTCGTGTTCTTCGGGGAGACACCATGGCCATAACATCTCCTCTTGCCACTGCTCTTCCAATTATATTTCTTTTGATCACATCTCCCGAAGCCATGATTCTTATTCCTTTAGTGGCTGGTGCTAAAATCACTTTACGAGCCATTCTAACCTCTGCCCTTCTGATGGTTATCATTTCTCCTATTGATGTACCTGCATTAGAACGGGTAAGCCCATCCATCCTCACTATTTCAAGTCCCACATCGGCAGGGTATGATTTTCCAACTATAGCTCCGGTTGTTCTTTTACCGATTATATCCACCACGTCTCCTGGTGAAATTCCTATTTTATTAAGTAGTTCCTTGTCAATTCGAACAATACCTTTACCCACATCCTGCTGTAATGCTTCAGCAACTCTTAATTCTATTTCACCACTTTCAGGCATTAAGAAACCTCCATAATAGTAGAAACAAAAAATAAATTTATTACAACCCTATTACTATTATGTGCACAGAGAAATATAAATTTTTGTAAGAAATTTAGTTTTGTCATTCACTACTGAATTTATTTTTATCAATAACTCCTTTGATTACTTCTCATTCGCTCTCTTGCCTTTTTTTTAAATAGTTTCCATTGCAGTATCAGTATTGTTGGAGGGGGGATGAACTATCAAAAAACAATATTGTTGGAGGGAGTGAAATGTCAAAAAATTATAGAAAATCTCAAATTCCAGATCTAAGAAAAAAAACAGGATATGCAGAACAGTTGAGTTTGAAATACATAAATCTAGGATCCTGTATCCTCATAGTCTTAATAATTACCGTTCTAATCGCCAGCATATTCACCGTAGCGGCCGGACCTAATTCTAACTTCCCTGCAAACCTGTAAAAGAGCTATTGTAGGGCGATGAAAAAAATAATTCAATTTTAAAAAAACGGAAAATTGACCTAATTGGATAAGAAAGTTACAATTCAAATATTGATGCATTTCTTTATCTCTTCTGGGTCAAATCTTAGTATGATAACTCTTGAATTGCCCTTCATACCTTCTCCCGTGAACTTTATATCAATTAGTCTTAAAAACTCCAATTTATTTAATAATCGGTCAAAAGAAGCATAACTTAATGGTTTAGTTTGGTTTAAAAGTTTGTACAGGTTTCCGGCAACCCGATTTTCCTGTTCAGTTTTCAATATAATTCCAAGCAATGTTTTCTCATTTTCATATAAATTTCCCAGAGTGCTTTTAAGACTCACTGAACTGGAATTTTTAATGGCTATTTGGAGATGTTCTTCATTAACGGTTTTTGATGCATCTGCTTCTGCAATATTCCCCACCAAACCCAGAAGATCTATTCCTGCTCTTAAATCGCCAATTGATGTTGTATTTTCGGTTATTTGATCCAAAATTTCT
>CAZOHL010000190.1:0-1992 GCA_964579645.1 uncultured Rikenella sp.
AGCAGCAATAATACCGCATTCCACCGCAGCATCATGGTGAGACATAATTACTCCATCAAATTTAGGATGGGGAAGGGAGAATGTCAAGGAAAAACAGGAAAAAGGCAAGAGCCACCAGGCAATAGGCATTAGTGTTGACAATAACATCATCATTTACTGATAATTACCAAGTTTTGACTATTGCCTACTGCCTACTGCCTATTGCCTCTACCCCTTGATATCCTTTATATTGAGCTGCACCGATGTCTTCCCGCGGAACTCATTCAGCTCCACGGAGTAGGCAATGTCAACCACGCCACCGGACTCCCGGAAGGTCTCGATCATGTCAGCCTGGCCAAAGGCTATTGCGCCCAGAGGCTCGCCGTTCTGCCGGGCAAAGGTAAGCTTGAGATGCATGCCGTTGGTACCAACCGGCTGACAGGCGAGGGTCTTGACCCTGCGCGAGGCAAATACCGGTGCTGTGTTATCAGGACCGAACGGCTGGAACCGCTCCAGGTTCCGGTAAAGCTCCATCGTGACATCTTCAAGAGGTATCTCCTCATCGATGTTCACAGATGGCACCAGGTGCTCATCACGTATAGTCTCACTGACAAATTTTTCAAACCTTTCCCGGAACTCCTGCAGGTTCTCCTGCTTGAGGGTCAGCCCTGCAGCAAACATATGTCCTCCGAAACTCTCCAGCAGATCAGAACATGATTCAATTGCCTGATAGAGATCATACCCCGGAACGCTGCGTGCAGATCCTGTGGCAAACCCGTCTTTCGATTCGGTGAGAATCACCGTCGGCCTGTAATAGGTCTCAATAAGCCGCGAAGCTACTATCCCTATCACCCCCTTGTGCCATCCCTGGTGAAACAGCACCGTAGTGCGGGCGTTGCCCGACCTGCTGTCCTCACTCACCATTCGGCGGGCCTCGGATGTTATCTCACTGTCTTTCTTCCTGCGGTCATCGTTATTGATGTCAATGGCATCACAGATTGTAAGCGCTTCCTGGGGATTCTGCGATACGAGCAGATCAACTGCCTTGCTGCCCGACTCCATCCTGCCTGCAGCGTTGATTCGCGGTCCTATCCGGAACACAACATCCTCAATTGCAAGCGGTTTCCGGATCTTCGCCTTTTCAATAATTTTCTGAAATCCCAGGCGGGGCGAATCGTTGAGTTGTTTCAGCCCGTAATAGGCCAGCACCCTGTTTTCGCCAGTCATCGGCACAATGTCAGACCCGATGCTCACAGCGACCAGGTCGAGGTAGGGAATTATTTTTTCAAAGGGTATGTTCTGCACCTTGCAGATAGCCTGCATGAGCTTGAATCCCACACCGCACCCAGACAGTTCCTTGTATGGATAACTGCATCCGGGCTGTTTGGGGTCAAGAACAGCTGTGGCATCCGGGATCCCATCGCCCGGCAGGTGATGGTCACAGATGATAATATCAATACCCTTTGATCGTGCATACTTCACCTTGTCAACAGCCTTGATGCCGCAGTCAAGAGCAATTATCAGCCTGCAGTTCCCTTCTGCGGCATAATCAATTCCCTTAGAAGAAAGCCCGTAACCCTCATGGTAACGGTCAGGGATGTAATAGTCCAGGCTGGAATGTCTCTCCCTGAGAAAAGAGTAGAGCAATGCAACAGCCGTGGTGCCGTCGACATCATAATCGCCGTACACAAGTATCTTTTCGTTCCGTGATATTGCCGTGCTGATCCTGTCAACCGCCCTGTTCATGTCCTTCATAAGGAAGGGATCATGGAGGGATTCAAGTGTAGGGTTGAAGAATTCCTCAGCCTGTCGTTTCGTTGTGATGCCGCGCTGGGCCATCAGGCTGGCGACAGCGGCAGGCACCGCCATCTCTGTCGCCAGGGTCGTGACGACACGTGTGTCGCCCCTCTCTTTCAAGAGCCACCTTTTTTCCATTATATTTATTTTTAATAATATTCATATCCGAAGACCTCCCGCATTGTGTTGTACATCACTCGCTTCACATCCTCCATT
>CAZOHL010000191.1:0-1980 GCA_964579645.1 uncultured Rikenella sp.
TCTTTATCATTAAAAGGACCAATATGAAAAGACTTTTCGCAATTGCCGTCATAACCCTCGTTATGGCATCGTATGCATCTGCACAGATAGTGACCGAACGGTGCTGGCATCTCGACAAGGTGCAGTTCCTCGAGCACAGGCAGGATTTCTGGAGAAGCCACAAGCTGTTCAGCACCACTGCAAGACCTTACGGTAGTGTCGGCGGTGGGATCTACAATATCACTGAAGGGACATATGGTTTCGGGCTGGTGAAGAAGAACACCCCCTTCTCGCACCATTTTGCAGGTGTCACAACAGCCTTCGGATGGCAGACAGGCGGCGGACTGGCGCTTGGCGGCGGACTGGGATTCCTGCCGTATGACTTCGGAATCGACGGCAGGGATGGCGGATGGATGCTGCCTGTCTTTGCTGACGCCAGGTATTTCGTTGGCAAACAGAAGAACAAGTTCTTCGTGATGGTTGATGGCGGATTCCTCTTCAATTTTGCAGATTTCAAGGAGAATGCACGCTATTTCCTGAACCCGGGACTCGGAATTGCGATACCGGTAACAAAGACCACCAAGCTTTCATTCTCGGCCGGACTCTACACCCAGTATGATTATAACTTCTTCGGCCGTATCCCCGAAGGCGGTATCCGTGACAGCTTCATCAACATGCGCCTGGGTCTGCTCTTCGGATTGTAGGGCTCCCGGATATTTACCTGCAAACCGGACCAGGAAACCGCCGGCTTACAAAACAGAACCGCTATGAAAAGAATCCTGCAAATCGCAATCCTGATTCTCGTTACTGCCTCATACGCCTCAGCCCAGGTTGTTACCGAACGCTGCTGGCATCTTGACAGGCTCCAGTTCCTCGATCACAGGCAGGATTTCTGGAGGAGTCATATGCTGTTCACAACCGCGGCACAACCTTATGAAAGGATGGGTGGCGGACTGTACAGTCTCACCGAAGGGCATTACGGTTTTGGCCTGGCTGTCATCGAACCGCCCTTTGCGCGTTATTATGCAGGCGCTACAACTGCCCTTGGCTGGCGTTTCGGAAATGGCTTCGCCCTGGGAGGAGGTGCCGGATACCTGAAATACAACGACGGGTACACGGTTCCCCTCTATGCTGATCTGAGATTTTTCATGGGAAGGCAGCGGGTAAAATTCTTTGTTGCTTTTCCTGCAGGATTCATGATGAATTTCGACAACTTCAGGGATGAATCAAGAATTTTCGGCAACCCGGGTGCAGGACTGATAGTGCCGCTTTTCAAAGACACCCATCTTTCTTTTTCTGCCGGGCTCCTTACCCAGATTGACAGGGAAATATTTGAAAATCCCGAATTCAATGCCGCCTGGCATGACAGCTTCATCAACCTGAAGCTCGGCCTCCTCTTCGGTAAATAAAATAACCGGATTCCGGACTGCTGGACCGCAAGACTGCAAGACCGCAGGACTTTAATTTAACCACATGAATATTTCAATTGTAGGGACAGGCTACGTCGGCCTAGTCAGCGGCGCATGTTTCGCCGAACTCGGCGCCAGGGTGCACTGTATCGATACCAACCATGAGAAGATCGGCAATCTCAGGAAAGGGATAATTCCCATTTATGAGCCGGGGCTGGACGATCTTGTGCACCGCAATGTCAAGGCAGGAAGGCTCTTCTTCTCCACTGACCTCGCCGAAAGCCTGGGTGAAGTGGAAATGCTCTTCATTGCAGTAGGCACACCCCCCGGTGAGGATGGCAGCGCCGACCTGAGCCATGTGCTGGCAGTGGCAAAACAGATAGGACAGAACCTTGAGAAATACCTCCTGGTGGTCACAAAGAGTACTGTGCCCGTCGGCTCCTCGAAGCTGGTGAAGAGCGCCATTGAAGAGGAACTTAAAAAGCGCGGCAGGTCAATTGAGTTTGATGTTGCATCCAACCCCGAGTTCCTCAAGGAGGGAGCAGCAATCGACGACTTCCTGAAACCTGACCGCGTTGTGGTAGGCGTTGAA
>CAZOHL010000192.1:0-1944 GCA_964579645.1 uncultured Rikenella sp.
TCCTTCTCGATAGTGCGGATCTGGCTGGGGGTAAGCTCAGCATCGAAGATTGCACGCGTGATATCGCTGGCAGCTACAAATGCAGCTATCTCTTCAATCTTCCCCTTATTGACAAAGGTTCTCGGATTGGGATGTTCAACACGCTGAAGGAACTTCCTGACAGGCACTGCGCCGGCAGTCTCTGCCAGAAATGCCAGCTCGTCAAGATAATCACGGGCACTGCCCTCGCTGATCTCAGGGGTGATCACCCCTATCAATACCGCTCGTTCTATTTTTCAGAAGGTTAACCGGTTCGTATTATGTTATGCTCTTCAGGCTGACTGAGGCGGTATCTGGTTAACTGCCACCGGAGCCTGAGGGAGGCTTTCATGCCGGCATTTACGTGACGGAAAGAAAGCGCCCCGGTCTTCAAGGGCCGGGGCGTCAAAAATAATACAAACTAATTAATATACCTCCTGTTGGCTTCCATGAAGCCCCTGATGGCTGTCTTAAGATTTTCGGTACACATGATGACCATGTCTATATCCATCGGGAATTGTACTGGTTGCGACTGCAACATTCTTTTCTGCTCTGCCGACAGTGCATTTGCGTCACCGATTGCCCTTGCCGAGATATGTTCAAAATCCGACCTGGCACCTATAGGCTCCTTTTTGATTGTACGCTCAGGGTAGAGCGAAAGCATCTCAACATCACCCTGTATGATACACTCCTTTACCTGTACCGTCTGGATGAGGGCGCACTGGAGCTCCCTGAACTTCTTTACCTTGATGTCATTGCCGAGGGAGTCTTTCATCACGTTGCCCCTGGCGTCCTTGACATAGTCGAACCCGTCCTCCACAGTTGCCTTCACAAGGGTATCACGCTGGAACTGTCTGTCTGGACTGACGGCAATTGTGCGAAGGTTGATATTTATCTGGTAATCAATCTGGGTATCGTTATTCGGAATTGTTGTATAATATTCCACCCATTCGCTGTTAAGCCGTGGCAGGTCGAGTGCAAGCAGTTCCTTCTCGAATTCTTCCGGGAATTTGATTACAGAATAGTTTTTGACATTGACCCATGCCCTGCTGATACCGAGGTAATGTGATTCCTGCATCATCTGGTCAATATTCGGATAATCACCCACATATTCCCTGGCGCGTGCAAATTCGGCGTATGCCTGTCTGTATGACTCCTTTGTGTTGTTCTTCATCAGCTCCTGGCCGTGAGCATAATAGAAGTCAGCCGCGTTCTTTTTGGCAATGACCATCTCCTGCATATAATCCACGTAGGGCCATTCGATTGTCCTGCCCTGGTAGCGGAGGGGCGTCACTGTGCGAACTGCAGCCTGCCTGTCGCTCATTTTTTTGTAGATCATGTAAATCTCATCCCAGGCGTTGGTTCTGCCTTCGATTTTCAGGAAACGAATCCGTTCATTGTCCTGTTCGAGGGCTATATTCATTGCCCTCTCAAGGGTTTCTATGTCCTTTTCGCTGTCGGGCTTTTTCCTGAGTTCAGCCACTGCTTTGCTGATGGCAGCGTCATAGTTGCCGGTTTCAAGCTGTTTTTTTGATGATCCGCAGCCTGACATGAGCAGTGCTGCAACAAATAAGATTCCGATGGTCCGTTTCATATTGCAAGATTTAAAAAAACCCGCTGTTCTTATTGAAGGCGGGGTGTATGATAAACGCTGATTACGTCTGATTATTGCAGCTGGAAGATGATGGGTATTGAATATCTTACCCTCACGGGCCTGCCGCGCTGCATTCCCGGTTCCCACTTGGGCGAAGCCATCACAGCTTCCTTTGCAGCTTCGTCGAGGAGCTGATCGACGCTGCGGGATATGGAGACGTTGCTGACGTTGCCGTTTGTCTCAACCACGAATGTTATGAATACTCTTCCCTGGATACCGTTTTCGGCTGCCAGTTCAGGGTAGCGGACCCGTTTCTGGACCCATTCGCGGAA
>CAZOHL010000193.1:0-1942 GCA_964579645.1 uncultured Rikenella sp.
GGGAGTGGATGGGCGGCCTGGCCCAGGTTGATGATATTCTGTTTATCGGAACCAGAGTACCGTAAAAATATTTCTCACCAGGTTCAGTGATTTTGGCACTTTTTGCCAAGTTTTTGGGACGTTTGGAAAAACACCACTCAGAATCCCGGGTCTAACTTTATCCTTCATTTGACATTCCAGGTGCCGGTCATTGTGACCGGGTGGGTTGGGTTTTACATAAAACTTATCGCTATGAAACCAAGATCAATTTTCTGTGTGTTTGCTGCAGTATGCCTCCTTGCATCCTGCTCAAAGGATCCGGTGTATGACCCCGGGTCAGATGATTCTGACGCCATGCTTAAGGCCAGACCTGTAAGTGGCCCTGTTATCCTTCTTCCGCCGTCAGGCGGTGATGACACTGACGCTCTTCTCGCAGCTATTGCTGCTGCTCCTCCGCGTACAACAATTCAATTGTCTGTAGGGGAATATCATTTCAGGCCCCTTGAAATTCGCGGCTTTAACGGAATTATTAAAGGTGCCGGCAGGGGAAAGACTTTTTTGATGCCTTACGGACTTATCGAGGCTGGTCCTCAGTATGATCTTAATTTAATGCCCTCATGGTGGCACATCCTGGGAGGGAATGTCACAATCTCCGATCTTGCATTCAATACCGAAGACGGAAGTATGCTTGAAGATATTGATCCATATTTCAACAAGGCTCTGGCATGCCTGATTATAGTCAACAACTACAACTTTGAATATCAATTTGATAACCCGCAACCAATGGCTTTCAATTTTGTTAATGTTGATGTTTTGGGAGGAAGTATTGATCCGGCCATAGGCGGCATGGGCCTGCCATACAATGTGATAATGGCCCTGTGGTTTGGAACGGATGTGTGGGTACCTTCCGGACCTTTACCGCTATGCAATGGTACAATCAAGATTACAAACTGCACTTTTTATAATGTGGGACAAGGTTTTGAGGCAATTGGCTGCGGTGACAAAACAACTATGCACCTGACTGGTAACAGGACAGAAAATGTTGCATGGGGAACGTTTTTCACCGGTATGTACGGGTCAGAAGTCATTCTGACAGGCAATACATTCAATGGTGCTTCGATAGCAGAACTTTCAATTGGAGACTGGGATTGGGGACTTACGGGTGATACAGATTTTCCTGATGCCCAAAGTGTATATTTTGTTACAGGTAACACATTCAATACGTCGCATGAGATTAATTCTTTGATCCTGAGAGATGACCGCGGGGTTGCAGCCCCCGATCTTTATTTACCTACCCGGGTGCTTGTAAAGAACAACCGGTTTAACCTGTGTGAAGGTAGCACCGGGATAAGCTGCATTAACAGCCTGGGTGTCCAGGTGAGAAACAACTATTTTAAGGGAAATGCAGTCACCGGGGTCAGAGTTGATGGCGGTGATGTTTATAATCTGCTGACGGGCGCATATTGCGGTATCGGGGATGCGAAAAACAATCTGATACAGGGTAACAACTTTTCAGCTCTTTCTGCCTCCGAATCTGATATATTTCTTGGAGAACGGTCTTCGCAGTGCATTGTTCTCGGCAACGGTAAGGAGAGTGTTATCGACCTGGGAACCAACAATAACATTGTCGGGATGAAGAAGATTCACGGCGGACAAAATCCCGGCCTGATCATAAGGGATAACTTCAGGATGATACATCACATGAGGCGATAGCATCGCTCGGTGCCTCTCTTCACTTCATTTTCAATACACCTGGGCTTTACCTCAGGCGGGGAAGCGTCAGATACGGGCAATAACCTTGGGATCGGCGTGCCAGCCGGTGTAGTTCAGAATTGCCGGCAGCACCTCCTCTGCGGTGGCGACTATCTGCCATATGTCCTTATGCTCAAGCCTTATGAAGTTCCCCCTGTACATGTGTTCGAAGAACTCTATCAGGTGGTCATAGAAACCGTTCACATTTACA
>CAZOHL010000194.1:0-1887 GCA_964579645.1 uncultured Rikenella sp.
CCGTTTTGACCAGTGCCGCAGTATTCTTCGAATTGAATTTGACAAGCAGGTTCTTCCGGTGACTGTCTACGGTTGAGCTGCTGATGAAGAGTCTGTCTGCTATTTCCTGGTTTGTGAATCCGTCAGCGATAAGCCTGAGAATTTCGCTTTCGCGCTTTGTTATCACCGGTTCTGAAGAGCCGCTTACCGTGTGTCCGTCCATGAGGTCCTTGACTCCCAGCCCAAAGTATGTTTTGCCATCCATTACCTGCATGATCCCTTCGGTTATATCCCTGACGTCTGATGTTTTGAGCACAAAACCCATGACACCCGACTGAATGGCTTTATCTATCACATGTCTCTGGGCCAGAGATGTCACGACAAGGATCTTCAGTTCCGGGAACCTGGATCTTGCCTGGGAACAGAATTCGATTCCTGACATATCAGGCAGGTTAATATCGAGCAGTATTATATCAAAGTGGTTTCCGTTGAGGTATGAAAGTCCCTTCGTCCCTGTCCCGGCATGAACACAAGTGGTATTCTCAAATGTGTCATTTATCAGCCGGAAGAGACTGTCCGAGACAATGGGGTGATCCTCAACTATGAGAACCTTTTTGCCAGGCCTTTTTGATTCCGTAACCATGATCAGTGAATTTCAAACTCAACACTTACCTCAGTCCCCTGGCCAGGCTGGCTCCATATTTCCAGTTTGCCATTCAGTGCGGTAATCCTGTCCCTTATGTTTTCAATCCCCTTTCCCTTCCTTTCATTGTCGGTGGATGAGATGTCAAATCCCTTGCCGTTGTCAGTAACCTGCCCTGACAGGCGGTCAGATTCTGAAAATACCTGGATATTTATTGCAGTGGCCTCCGAATGCTTCAGGGCATTGTTGACGAGTTCCTGTATGACACGGTACATCGTCAGCTCAAGTTCTCTTGTATACCGTATCTCATCTCCGAAAAAGTGAAAGCGTAATTCAGGTTTTCCGGAGGGGGTCACCTGGGTGCAGAAATCTTCAATTGCTGTTTTGAGTCCATAATGGTTAAGCGTTTCCGGCATCAGGTTATGGGCGATCCTCCGGAGTTCGCTGATTGACGTGTCGAGCAATGACAGGGCATGATTGAATGCAGTAACATTTTCATGCGTGATAACAGCGTTTTCCTTCATTGATGAGAGATTGATTTTAATTCCTGACAATAGGCCGCCCAGACCGTTGTGAAGGTCACTGGCCAGCCTGGTCCTTTCGGCCTCCTCCCCCTCCATGACTGATCTTGCGGCAAGGTAAAGCCGTTCCTGTTCAAGTTCCCTGATCTTGTCCTCCTTTATCTGAAGGTTCTGCCCGTCAATAATACGGTTCTTCCTGGATAACCTGACATGAAAGTATATTGAAAAGACGAGCAGGAGAACAACTGCAAACAGAGTATAAATCAGTGCATTGCGACGTTTTTGTTCAGCCTTGAGCCTCATTATCTCCTTCTGCCTTAATTCACTCTGGTATTTGGTCTCCAGTTCTATAATCTGTCTTGATTTTTCGGAATTATACACCGAGTCACGGATTGTCATGTACTGTATGTAGCTCAGGTAGGCGTTCCGGTAATCGCCTGTCTGATAGTATGGAAACGCGATGGCCTCATAAAGATACTGGATGCCGCCGGTGAGGTGTCTTTCGAGGGCCATCTTTTCCGATGCCTTAAATGCATCTATCGCCTTGCCATATTCTTTCAACCTTGTATAGGTACGTCCAAGGATGAATAAAGTGCTTAGAATTCCCTCAGGATCGTCAGTCCTCCTGTAATAATCGACAGCCTTCTGAATATATCCGAGGGCCACGGAAGGCTTTTCAAGCTTGTTATAAACCTCAGCAATATTCTGGTTGGCTTTTGCCACCCCGGCTTCATTTCCTGCAAT
>CAZOHL010000195.1:0-1877 GCA_964579645.1 uncultured Rikenella sp.
TTGAGGTGGCGTGTCTCTCGAATGAGAGGCGGGCGTCGGTCTCGCTCATGCCGCATCCGTTGTCAATCACCTGTACGAGGGTGCGGCCGGCATCGCGGATGACCACGCTTATTTCCGTGGCTCCCGCGTCAACGGCGTTTTCAGTCAGTTCCTTGACCACCGAAGCCGGGCGCTGAATGACTTCGCCGGCCGCAATCTGGTTGGCGACGGAGTCGGGCAGTAGCTTTATAATGTCACTCATCCGGGGCGGTTAAAAACGGAGATAAAGATAGACTACAAATGCAAGAATGATCATGATCACAATTAGCCTGATTGTGGTCTGTTTCTGTACTTTCTCCTGTTTGCGGTTAAAGTAGTTTTTCATATCACCACGCATGATCCTCGAGCGGTAGGGTTGACGGGCCGTTTCCTCCGCAGCTTCAGCAGTGGAAGACTTATCCTTATCCTGTTCCCCGGTCACCGGGTTGTTTTCTTCCGCCCATGCCCTGCGTCTCTGTTCCAGGTCCTCCCTGACCGGATCATAGTACCGTGGCTTGTAGTTGAAGCCGCGGGGTTTGTTCTGCTTGAAGAAACTCGGGATAGCCATTATGTTCTTTTTGCAAAAATAGCAAGAAAACTGTTTGCGGGATAGCGGCGGCCGGGTTCCGGGAGCTAAAGGTTGCTCACTTTTTATTACTTTTGGAAGGCTAAAAATTGTCCGGATCAATGAAGCTTCTTGTAACCCATGCAGGGACGTCAGGGCTTGCGGCCGGTGTGGCTGAGCGTGTGGCACGCGTTTTGGCCGGACTGGGTGCAGAAGTAACTGTCAGGCCCATGAGCGGGGTGTCGACTGTAAAAGGTTATTCAGCTGTGATAGCCGGATGCCGGGAGCAGGGGGGAGGCTGGGTTCCTGAAGCGATGGAGTTTGTCAGGCACAACCAGGCTGCGCTGAATAAAAAGCCTTTTGCAGTCTTCACTGTCATTCCCTCGCTTGGTTCGGCGAAGGGTGCTGAGTCACACATGGTTATTATGCAGTACACTTCACATGTAAGGGGAATGGTTCACACTGTGAGTGAAGGTTTCTTCAGCGGAGAAACAGAGGGCAGAGATATTGCGGAGCCCGGTGAGCGGTCGAAGTTCAAGCTGCGGCTGTTGCTGGGATTGCTTCGTGAACCTGAGAACCGGGATCATTCGGAAATAGAGACCTGGGCAGCCCAGCTCCATGAAAAGCTGGTGAAGCTCCTGGCCAGATAGGCTGCAGGCCTTCCGGCATTATAGCACAGAACGTCAAAGGATGTATATAGGTCGTAGACCTATCAGCATTGTGGACCCAGTGACAATAATTACGGGGTTGATCGTAGATCATTCAGCATTGTCGCCTTCTGACCGGCCCGCAACACCCCTATTTCACCCTTACATATTTTTCCGACCAGTAATTGCTTTTATCCACCTCTCCCATTTCGTCGGCAGGCCACACCTGTATCAGGGTATCATTTGCGACGACGATTCTCATCCGTAATGTTTGTCCGACAAAATCAGCGGTTGAGTGGTATCTGATTGTTTCCTTGTATACTATACCCTCGAGGGTATATGATCCGCCGCCGAAGCCATCAATGGTTACAGTATCCATTGCATATTTATTAACGAACATCCAGTAGTTATTGCACCACATTTTAACCTGGCTTCCCTGGTAGGTATCAGGGAATACGGCTATGACCGAGTCATTTACCACCTGTTTGGCATAGATCAGGTCCCATGCGCCAATGACAGGGTTTACCGGCTCCTGTTTGCAGGAAAGAAGCATGATCAGGAGCAGAGAGCTGAGAATGGCAGTCTTTTTCATAGGCATTGATTTTTAGGTTTTTCCCCAGTAATGCCATATAAATTTACGCCATTTG
>CAZOHL010000196.1:0-1771 GCA_964579645.1 uncultured Rikenella sp.
ATTGGCGATTATACCTTTGAAGTAGGCGGGAAAAAGAAAGGGCTTAAGCAAATACAGGGTCTGGATAATGCCTTCATTGTAAAGGACAGCATTGAATCGGGCTATCTGAACATAGTGCCACTCTGGCAGTTTGGGCTGACATACTGAAAAGGGGCACTAATACAGGCAACATCCGTTCAAAGACCAGGTCCGGCAGCATAACCCTGACCTTCTGCTATGTCTCTCCTTAAGTCCAGCGGACTATTGTAAAAGCCGTAAGACTTGACCATCTCCAGCCAGTCTTAAGTTCCAAGACATAATCAAAATGATGACAGATATTTACAACCGGTAAGATTTGGCCAACATACTCCGGTGAGGATTGGTCAGGGTCCCCGGCTCAAGCACAATATGGATTATTTCTGCTTTGGAAAAAATGCCTTGTGAATCATTTCTTCTCCATGCATGAGGCTGAACCCCACCAGCCAACCGGTATCAGTCATGAAAAGTGTGCCTGCTCCGGGGTGGTTTTCTTCTGCGGTACGGCGGGCATCGTTGAAATCGTCTATGGCTGCCAGTGCCTTAAAGTAAGATTCGTGCATATCAGCCGGCTCCATCTGCTCACTGATGCGGGAAAGGGTGAATGCCGCATCCCTGAGCATCGGGAAATAATACCGGTACGACTCCTCGTTCCCGAAGAGGTCGACCGAGATCACCTTCCCGTCTATGAGAACGGACAGGCCGTTACAGCCTTCTGCGGGATTACACTCCGGGAAAGCACGCTCAGCCTTCGCCATCCTGTGCTTAAGCAGCTCTTCGTAGCTTTCAGTCTGACTGTTCACCCCCTCGCAAGCCAGGCTCGCGTAAACATGATCCCAGACTTCGCCCTGCGTGTTGCGAAAATGGGTCTCGCGCTCAGGCTTCATCCGTGAAAATGTCCCGGCTTTCTTGCCTCGCAGACTGGGGTCGGCCACTGATCCGGGTGTGCTGAATGATGACGACCTGTAGTTCCAGCGGAGCCTCTCAACACACGAGACCTCGATGACTGTCTTGCCAGAGGGTGCCAGCAGCACCGACCGGTTGACGACCCTGTTCTGCTTCGCGCCGGTGAGAACATCGGCATCGGTCAGGAGGAGATAGTCATCTGTCTTGTTGAGGGCTGAAAGCTGTCCGACTGATCCGGAGGCTGTAAGTTCGGAGATGACGAGACCGCCGCTGCTGATTGCGGGACCGGCAGGCAGGAACGGGAACGATGAGAGGGATTCGCTGCTGACCTGAACGATAGCGGCGTTGCCGAAGGCTGTGAAATGAATCGCTTTTGTCTTCATGGTTTCTTTACTCGTTATTTATTGTTATTTTTAAAGGTTGATGCAAATAAAAACCATGACATTGCAGCCTATCTGCAATCAGAAAAAAAGATCATGCCGGCCAACCTGAATGCACTCATAAGATACAAGACAATCAACTCATGCCTCTACGGCGGGAGGAGCAGGCTGACAATTGACCAGCTGAGGGAGAGGTGCTCTGAAGCGCTGGCCGAGAACCGGGGGAGATACACTCCTGTATCGGAACGGACAATAAGGGATGACATCCGCGTAATGCGAAGCGACATCCTGGGGTTCAATGCTCCTATAAAGCAGGAGGGAGGGTTATATTTTTATTCCAATCCGGGGTACTCTATTCTGAGCCTCAGTATAACAGATACCGGACTGGCGGATCAGGTACTTGGACTGTTGATGAAACTCAGGGAAAAGGTAAGCCACCCGGAGATGGAGATCATCGTGGCGAAGCTTTG
>CAZOHL010000197.1:0-1738 GCA_964579645.1 uncultured Rikenella sp.
TTTCTGGATGGTTTTCCACGGCTGTTCCGACGTCCCCGGATTTTCATCCGATCCGTCCATACTTACAAAGAAACCATTGACAATGCCCATCATGGGGGTTCTGGTAACGGTTGGTTTGGGGGTCCTGGTAACGGTGAGCGTAAAAGTAACTGTCGGGGTATTGGTAGGCTTTTTTGTATTCGTGGGTGTCGGAGTTAGCGTTTTTGTACGCGTTGGAATGATGTTCGGCGTGCGGCTGGGGGTGCGGGTTGCCGTCGCAGTGTATGTTTTTGTGGGTGTCCGGGTTGCTGTCCGGGTTGGGGTCATACTTGGCGTGCGGGTGCGGGTTGGGGTATTGGTCGGCGTCCGGGTTAATGTGGGGGTGGGAGTACGGGTTGGTGTGCGGGTTGGGGTGCGGGTCATGGTAGCTGTGGCAGTGGCTGTCGGCCGTGGCGTGACCGTTGGGCCGCTGGTATGATATTCAAAAGCGCCGATATCATATCCATTCCCCCACGGGCGAACTTGATCATCATAATCAATGGGATTGGATACCAGGTCTGAACCATTATCAATGAGCGGTGAACTGGAACTTAATCGGTAATTCCCTGAGACTGGGTCTTGTAAAATGGGATTGATGTTCCAATAGTTATCCGGGTAGATGGTCAGCCCCAAAAGGGTTGTGCCGTTGGTTACATAAGCATTGTTGCGGATAACTTTTAAGCCAGTTTTGGATGCCGTGTCCACTTTAATTATCGTATCATACACATTGTAGAACAAATTATTGACGACCGTTCCATTGGTTGATTCGGCAAAGGCAACACCGCTGGGATACCTGGGAATGAGCGACGTGTCTGGATTACCAATGAATGTATTGTTGACAATGGTGAAATAATTGGAACCATTAATTAAGTTGATTCCCCGGAAAGCTCTGATCAGGTTATTGCGAATGGTGATGTAACTGGCGCCATTCATCATGAATCCCTGCCCCACTTCCAAAGATGATTTCGCCTGTAAATTGACACACTCATTTTGCTCAAACACCACATGGGTGGCCACTTCTTTGGCGCTGTCGCCCCAGGTTTGGAAACAGTCAATGTGCGGGCTTGGATTTTCGGGTATGCCGTATTGGATATCATGAATATAATTCTTGCGAATGGTATGCCCACTGCCAAAAACGCTCATTCCATCAGCATCCAGGCTGATATCCGAAGTACTTAAGGGATGATTCTGAATGGTGCCCCAGATTTCGTTCCCTTCAATCAAATTATCGCGGCCATGCACTTCAATCCCAACCAGGGCATTGTGGTAGAGACGATTATTTTTCACAATCACGTGGTTGGTGTTTACAGCAGTGGCAGGCGAGGCGAAAACAACAATTCCACCACGGGTGGCATAGTGAATATAGTTATCTTCAATGACGCCCCCTTTGCCCTGGAAGAACACTCCCCAGCCGTTATCCCATTCATCCGGTGTATTGGTTATTTCAAAGCCATCGATCGAAATGTAATTTGCCCTTACCGTGAAACCTTTCATCACAACCGTGCCCGAGGCGCGAAAAGTGATCGGCGCCCCGTCGCTGCCTGAGCGCGTGACCTTCACCCGTTCAGCGTATGAGCCCGCTTCAACAAGGCAGGTTTCTCCTGCTGTGAGCGTGTTGGCGCACTTTTGAACAGTTTTCCAGGGACTATTGGCTGTGCCTGGATTACTGTCTGATCCATTTTGTGATACGTAATAAACGGCATCAGCTGCATTCGTGACA
>CAZOHL010000198.1:0-1731 GCA_964579645.1 uncultured Rikenella sp.
CGGTGACGGCGCAGGCGCAGGCGCGCCTGGCGGGCATTGCGGCGCAGGACGCGGTTATACGCCAGCAGATGGATAACCTCGCCGTGAACATTGAGCGTACGCGCCGCATGCTCGCTGACGGCGCCGCCACCCGGAAACAACTCGACGACCTCACCGGGCAGATGGAGGTCTTCCGCCGGCAGGCAGAGGCCAACGGTACCCAGCGCCGGTCGGTGGCAGCAGAACAGCAGGGCATAGCCGCCAAACGCGCCGTACTTGATGAGCAGATTGCCCGCAGCACCGTCCGCGCACCCTACGATGCCACCGTCATTGAAAAATATGCCTCGGCACATGAACTGACAGCTGCCGGCAAACCCCTGGCGAAACTGGCCGACATGAAGACAATGAAACTGAAGGTGTGGGTCAGCGGGGCACAGCTGGCAGAGGTGCAGACGGGAACAACATGTACCGTGCGCATCGATCAGGGAATAAAGGAGTTCAAAAACTACACAGGAACAGTAACCCATGTCTCGGAGAAAGCTGAGTTCACTCCCAAAATCATTCAGACAAAAGAAGAGCGGGTCACACTGGTCTATGCAGTAACTATCGAGGTTCCCAACGACGGTTCAATCAAATCAGGAATGCCCGGAGAAGCAATTTTCAACTGAAAGATGACCCGGGAAAGCACCATTCAAACGAATCATGACACGGGAAGGCACTGATCATACGAAATGTGACCCGGCGAGGCAATATTCAGATAATACGTTGCCCGGAGGAATTGTCAGATACCCGGATTAAGATCAGCGCGGAAAAGTCAGAATGAGATGAAAGCCGCAGAGGCAAACAGCATAACCCACAGGTACGGCAATATAACTGCCGTCGATGATGTATCATTCGGCGTCAATGATGGTGAGATCTTCGGCTTCATCGGTCCGGATGGCGCAGGCAAGACCACCCTGTTCCGCATCGCGGCAACGCTTATCATTCCGTCCGGAGGCAGGATGACCCTCTTCGGGCTCAATGTCGTGAGCGACTTCCGGGAGCTGCGAAACCATATTGGCTACATGCCCGGCCGCTTCAGCCTCTACACTGATCTGACCGTGGAGGAGAACCTGCAGTTCTATGCCACAATCTTCGGAACATCCATAAGGGAAAACTATCACCTCATTGAACCAATATACAGGCAGATAGAACCCTTCAGGAAACGTCGGGCAGGTCGTCTCTCGGGAGGCATGAAACAGAAGCTTGCACTCTCGTGCGCCCTGATACACAAGCCGAGGATACTGATCCTTGACGAGCCCACCACCGGAGTGGATGCTGTCTCGCGTACTGAATTCTGGGAGATGCTTGAAGGGCTGAAAAGGGAGGGGATAACTATTTTAGTCTCCACCCCCTACATGGACGAAGCTCTCCGCTGTGACCGCATCGCACTGATGCAGCAGGGGAGGCTGATGGGTATTGACACCCCTGCAGCTATCCGCGCTTCCTACGGCAAAAGGATTTATGCTGTCAGCCATCCTGAAAGGTACAGGCTCCTCATGGCCTTGCGTGCAATGACCGGAGTAGTCAGCCCGGAACCTTTCGGTGAGGCAGTGCATATTAACCTTCGGGAAGGGGTTACTGCGGAAGAAGTTAAGAGGTCGTTGCAACTGGCCGGACTGGAGAACGCTGAATTAACGGAGATCACCCCAGGGATAGAGGATGTGTTTCTGGAAATGATGAGAAGGAGGTCTGAGAGTCTGAGAGTCTGAG
>CAZOHL010000199.1:0-1723 GCA_964579645.1 uncultured Rikenella sp.
CAATCCAGACCTAAAAAACAAATCAGGGTCTGCAACTTGCGATTATTTTGGAACATTTTATGGCAGAAATATCAGTTTTGATCTGGCAGCAACTGAGAGGAACGGTGTTTCTGTGAATGCAATGAAAATTGACGTACCTTGTCTGGTACGGGATATATAGGTGAAAATTATGGCATACACAAAAGGAGACGTGTTTGTAAAAAAAGAGGAAACGTGGGGAACTGGTGTTGACCCAACTGCACCAACAACGCTAGTCGATGAGATTCTAGGTTTAGACGCAGAATACGAATATGGCCTTGAAAATCAGATCACTGCTGTAAATCCGGCAGCAATGGCATATCCTTCCGAGATATCATATCATACTGCAAAGGCAAGAGGCAAGATAGATTTTGTCTACAACAGCGCATTACCGTTTGCCCTTATGCTCGGGGGGATTGCAAATGCTGATCCCTTGGAAGTGTCAGCACCCTACACATGGACTATAACGCCCTCAGGCACCCCAATCCCTTTCACAACATCTTGTCTCATGAAAGGGGCAAACGACAAAACTGCGCAGATTCTCGGATGCTACGCAAAAAGCCTATCTTTTAAGATGGGATTAAACGAGCCCGTTTCAGGTACACTTGACATCGTCGGGAAGGACCTTAATCTAAACAATCCCTTCACGGCCCCAACAACAATTGCAATTGATGATGCAAGGGCATGGAAGCCCCATGAGTTCACATATGCAATAGGCAACATAAGCGGCATAGACTACATCACAGATCTAGAATTCACTATCTCAAGGAGCGTTGAAGTTGGGCACGGCCTTTCGGATAGGTCGCCATCAACGGCATACTCTGGAAAGTTTGAGGCAATAAACGGTTCAATCACAGCATACATACCCGACTCTGAAACAGCAGATGAAATTGAGCAGCTGGTGCTTGGCGGCACCTCCACAGGGGCAACTCTGACTCCAAAGGATATCGTAATTGACAAAGGGTATGTCAACACGACAGCAGACACCATGAAGATCACCCTCTCAAACTGCATTTTCTCAGATTACAGTGCCATATTCCCGCTTGACACAAAAGTCAGCTACAAGTTTGGATTCTCTGGCACATCCGCAGAAGTTCTGTGGGAGGCCCCTTTTGCGAAGACCAACTGGTGAGGCAATTTATGGCAATAGTTGAGAAATCATACTTCCTGCACGAGCGGGATGAGAAAGGGGAGCTGAAATCACTCGTTATCGAGATAGAGCCTGGAAAAGAAGTCAAGATCATACCAATTCCAGAGGGCGAGATAGCGCAGTTATCTGACCCAATAAAAGGGTATGAGGTGCTATCGGCGCATATTGTTGAGCCTAGACTCTCACCTGATGAAATCAAAAGATTTGGGAAGACAAAGGCAATAGCCAATCTTGTCCAAAAACTCCTGGATATCAGTGACATAAAAGAATCCTTTCGTCCCGAATCTGGAAGCAAAGGCAAGGCTCCTTGAGGAGCAGGTGCTGCACCAGCTTGGGTATAAAGTATGGGAAATACCAAAACTCACAATCTTGGAAAAAAGAAGATTAGTGAGGGGATACGTATTGTACCAGAATCCGGAAGGCACCCAGGAAGAAAAGAGAATCCAGGCCGAAGAACTAATTAGGATGAGGAAAGAGCATCATGGCAGAACAAAACGTCAAGATAACAGTATCGGCTGAAGACAGAGCATCTGGCCCTATAAAAAATGTCCAGGG
>CAZOHL010000200.1:0-1721 GCA_964579645.1 uncultured Rikenella sp.
GCCAGCAGTATGATTGTGAAACTCAAATACCTGTTGGCTATTATTCCGGTCAGTTTATTCTTTTTCATTGCTTGAATTTTGAGATGTTGGTTCTGAAGCCATCAGCTGGTTAAGCCTGGCAACTGCAATATTACGGTCTGCAACTGCGTCAACCAGACCCAGGTGATAGTCAAGGGTCTGCTGCTGCAGTCTCAGGACATCGGTCAGGTCAGCCGTAGCGGCCGAATAGCCCTTCAATACAAGGTCAAGCGACCTGGAGGCAAGGGTGAACTGTGTCTGGTAAAGATCTCTGCGACTTTGTGCGTCGTCGTACATCCGGAGGGCTTCATAATAGTCAGTCTGCAGGCCGGTGGCCGTCGCCCTGCGGTCAAGTGATGCCGCTTCCTGCATCAGTGAAGCCTCCTCGCGCATTGCCCTGTATTTCTTCCTGTATATTGGCAGGGTGACGCTTATCATTGGCATAATCATGTCGCGGCCGTTCATCTCCGATACAGACATGGCACTTCTGCCTATGGGTGCATAGCTAACTCCCAGTCCGGTCATGGGTAGCCCCATGCCTTTCGCCATTCTTTCACGGGCTTCCCATGCCTTCTTTTCAAAGTCAATCATGGCAAGTCCGGGATTCCTGGCGTCAATTGAGTCAGGGAGCAATGCAAGAGGTACGGAGGGTGTATCTTCGGCAGCCTCTTCTGGTGTAAAAACCGGTACCCGGGGCGGTCTGTCAAGATAACCGTTGAAGCGCGCCACAAGTGATTCTTCCCTGTTTTTCAGCAGGTTTATTTTATTCTTCAGTTCAGCAACCTCGATCTGGATCCTGTAGAGATCAGCCAATCCTGATCCTGAGGTGGCTCCCATGTTGCCCATCGCGCCTGATGAACCTGAGGGCATGCTCATACCTGCCGCAGAAGCGGTGCTGGCTCCCATTCCGCTCATGGACGATTGAGTTCCCGTGGCGTTCATTTCAGGCGCAGTGCCTTTTGCCGCCGGGCTGCTACTTCCCCCAACACCGGATGCCTGTGAAACTGATCCGGGGGCAGCTCTGAATCTTGCCAGTGCAATCTGTTCTATGGAATTCAGGATATCAGAATTCTCTTCCGCAACAGATATCTCTTTCCTGACTTTGTAGAGTTCATACCATGTGCTTTGCACCTCGTAATAAACCATCAGTTTAGTGCTCCGGAACTCTTCATAGCGTGCACTGGCCATCAGGCTCATCTCGTCTTTCGCATTCCTGAGGACGCCAAACCACGGGAACATCTGCATGAGCTTCAGCTCCGCATACTGTCTTCCGCTGACCAGCTCCATCGGCATGAGAAAGATGCCAGCACTCAATTCCGGGTCTGGCAGGCTGCCTGCCTGCGGAATCTTCCTGAGTGAAGCCTGGTATTCCACCAGTTTCTGCATCACAAGCGGATTGTTTGCAACCGCCGTCTCGAGGTAGCTGAGCAGTGAGTCAGGAATAGCAGTGTCACCTTCTGGCTCAGCCCGGTGCAGGTATCCTTCCGTCTCAGAGTGGCCAAGGAGCGTGTCAGTGAAATTCCGATCACCTGCCACCACAGTGTGGCCCGACGGAATATCAGGGGAATTATGTTCACCTGTCACCACCGGGAGGTTAGGCAGAGAGTCAGGGTATTGACGGCCAACCGTCGTTTCCCCGCAGCTGATAGACGGGTCAGGAAACTGCCGGTCCCCAGCTGCCGTCTTGCTTCCTGCCACAACAA
>CAZOHL010000201.1:0-1660 GCA_964579645.1 uncultured Rikenella sp.
TCCGCTTTCAGGCCATTGTCGTCCCGCGAGGCAGCGACATCCGCTACCTCTTTGTTCCGACAAGGGTTATCAGGATGACACCGCCGCCACCCCTGGAGCCGTAAATTGCAGCGTCAGAGCCCTTCAGCACGCTGATCGACTTGACCTGGCGGGGACTGATATTATCTATTGTACTGACCACAGCGCCATCAACCACGAAAAGCGGGTCGGTGCTGAGCATAATGGAGTTTATTCCCCTGATTGTGATCTTGTTGCCATTCACCTGTACTCCCGGCACCTTACCCTGGATAAGCTGATAAATATCTGTATATGCCGCGTTCTCATCAGCCTGTCCATCAATGTAACCCACATCGGTTGTCAGATCCTTCCTCTTGATTGTCCCGTATGCAACCTCGATTTCCTTTTCTCCTTCAGGCATTTCAAACTCGAAATTCATTAGCGCCTCCCTGCCGTCAAGAACAAAATCAACCACGGGCGCTCCGTCATATTCCGTCAATGCAGAGCCCATATTTGTGCTGTATACCCCGAGGCTCTTCACTTCCGGCCTGATCCGTATCCTGTAGGCGCCATTTCCTCTAGTCACCACCCCGGTTCTCTGCCCGTCTGCTATGATCAGCACTCCGCGAACGGGCGTCATGGTTGTATCGGTAACCGTTCCGGTGACCGTCACCATCCTGGCCCGTTTTTGTCCCATGACCTGCCCGGCTGCAACAGTCACAATCAATATCAGTATTAATGTTGTTGTTCTCATTTATCATGATTTAACATCACGCAAGTTACGAAATTGAGAACCATTTTTCAAATTGGTCCCGTGACACCGGGTCTCATCCTCGGCCACAATTCCCGCCTGACAGAGTTTTCGATCTTTTTTTACTACTTTTGCTGCCCTCCACACTGGAGATTATTAATCAAATATTTATGACTTTTGACGAGCTTGATCTGGACCCCGAAATTCTTGATGCAATTGACTACATGGGATTCAGGGAGACCACCCCTATACAGGAGAAGGCGATCCCGGTGATCCTTGAAGGGCATGATCTTATTGCCTGTGCACAGACAGGCACCGGGAAGACGGCTGCTTACCTCCTGCCTGTGATGAATGACATTGCATATCACCGGCCTGCACATACCCACACCCTTGTGCTTGTTCCGACACGTGAGCTGGCGCTTCAGATTGACCAGCAGATACAGGGTCTGGCATACACGCTTAACATTACCTCACTTGCCGTTTACGGAGGAGGCGAGGGTAGTGCCTGGGACCAGGAGAAAGCTGCGCTGACACACGGGGCCGACATAATTGTGGCAACTCCGGGAAGGCTTATATCACATCTCAACCTCGGTTATGTACAATTCACGGAGTTGCAGGTGCTTGTGCTTGACGAAGCAGACAGGATGCTTGACATAGGTTTCCATGATGACATCATGAAGATCATTTCCTTCCTTCCGAAAAAGCGTCAGACACTTATGTTCAGCGCCACAATGCCGCCAAAAATAAGGTCGCTTTCCAAACATATAATGAAGAACCCGGAGGAGATCTCCCTGGAGATGTCGAAGCCGGCCGAGGGGGTGCTCCAGGCTGTTTACCTGCTTGAGGAGCCGCAGAAACTCCCCCTGCTCAACAGCCTCCTGGCGGACAAGCCCGAATACCACAGCATCCTCA
>CAZOHL010000202.1:0-1654 GCA_964579645.1 uncultured Rikenella sp.
GTAATCATTAGTGAAATTAGAAAAATGCCATCCGGAATTTCGTTTTCACATAAATTTATGTCAGCAGAAAATACCTGATTCGGCTGTGGCTGGCCAATTTTCACCCATTGGCCTGAATAGTTAGCAAAAATCTCAATTTTTAATAGGCCCGTATCGTCATTGGCAACCCCTTCAACATGAAGATCTCTCTGAGATAATGTTTGACCATTCGTTATGTTCGTGAAGTTCCCTGTTGGTGCTCGATTGTCACCATTGCCTGAAATGAACTTGTTGCCTTCCTGGCATTGACTTCCGTATTCTGGGAACATACGTGCTTCAGAACACGTGCGAGGCCGTCCACCGTTTATCGTTACATCATCAAAAGTAATATCGACAGAATTTCCCCAATATGAGGTCGCATTTGTATGCACATGGAAGTGAAGGTGAGAGCCTGAGCTAAGTCCTGTGTCATCTACATTGCCGATGTATTGTCCTTGTAATACCTGTGCGCCAATCACTCTCAACGCTGGTGGTATGCTATCTTGAGCAAGATGGAAATAAACCTGATACGTGGTTGGCGTAGTGGTTGTATCTTCTAGGATAATGTAATTGGCATGTTTGGTATTGCCATTGGGATATCCCCATTGTACATATTTTACGGTGCCTGCTTTTGCCGCCATAATTGCAAAATTTGTTCCATCTGCAAAATCGAAAGCATACATACATGTTGAAGGACATGTTTTGTATACCAACACGTGACCAATACTTCCTGTAACTGTTTTTGCCAGACCCGGTTGCCAGGGCAGCCTGTAACCTGAATAAACCTGGTGATCGTGAGGGATGTCTTGCTGGTTGGGCATGTATTTGCTTTTATCCTGTAACGAAAGCATCGTTTCCGGAATTTGAGTTAATTGTTCTGTCCAACCCGAGTCAGCCTGAAGATATATCTGCCAAGGAGCGTTATTTTCAAAACGCCGGGCAATTGCCAAACCGGTTTCCGCCGGTAAAATTTGTCCGGTGTCACGATCGACGAGGTTGATCCATATAAGAGCCGTATTCTCATCAGGGCTCAAGTCAACATGATCAATCATAACGTCATATATCAGGAACGCCAGAACATCTTCTCGGCCATGAATATTTTCTTGCAACGCAGAATTGATTTGCTCAATGATCTCAGCATCAGCCTGCGGAGTATTCACCCCGTGAGGCACAGAGGTTTGGGGAGAATTCGAAATGGTACAGCCTGAAAGAGTGAAAACAACCAGGATAAAAAGCAATCCTGGGAAAAAATTCCTTTGTCCGTGTGCTTTTATGATCATCAATTGGCACAAGATGCAATATCCATGCCAGGACAGAATTTTCTACATATGTAAACTTTCATATATACATCGGTAAATATGAGATGATTTTATCTTCGCGATCAATTTTAAGAGCTATTGGTAAATAGTCCATAATGGTTTGAGCGGTCATTCCATCTTCCCCGATGGCTTGCGCCGCGAGATCTCCGGCTACACCATGGATAAAAACACCCTTCCTGACAGCATCCTCTGTGGCCAATCCCAATCCTTTCATTGCCGCAATTGTTCCTGCTAAAACATCTCCAGAACCAGCCGTGGCCATACCCGAGTTGCCCGAGAGGTTTATATATATTCTTCCATCAGGGTAGGCGATCAAG
>CAZOHL010000203.1:0-1642 GCA_964579645.1 uncultured Rikenella sp.
TTAAAAGGGTGGGCCGCGGTATAGGTTCCGGTCATGGCAAGACTTCGACCCGCGGGCATAAGGGCCAAAAAGCCCGTTCAGGATCAGGTATCCGGCCTGGATTTGAAGGTGGACAGATGCCTTTGCAGCGGCGTATACCCAAGAGAGGGTTCACCAACATATTCAGAAAGGAATATGCCATCGTGAACGTCAAGGATCTCAATTGCTTTGAAGACGGGACTGTCGTTACCGTAGCGCTGCTACGGGAAACAGGACTGGTCAACAAGCTGTTCGATGGGGTCAAGCTGTTGGGTGACGGAGAGATCGACAAGAAACTTACCGTTCAGGTACAGAAATACAGCCGTCAGGCGGAAGAAAAAATCGCAGCCAAAGGTGGCAAATTAGAGGTGATCTAATGCTCAATCAATTTCAGCAGACCCTTAAAATCGGAGATTTGAGAAGCAAATTACTTTTCACCTTGATGATGCTCCTGGTGTTTCGGGTAGGAGCCCATATACCGGTGCCAGGAATCAATACTGAAGCCCTGCAGCAGTTATTGCAGGGACAGTTGTTCGGATTTTTTGACATAATTTCCGGAGGAGCCTTCAAGAGGTTCAGTGTTTTTGCCATGAGCATCACACCGTACATCAACTCTTCAATCATCATGCAGTTGTTGACAGTCGTTGTGCCTAGACTGGAGGAACTGAACAAAGAAGGACAAGAGGGCAAGAAAAAGATCGCCCAGTATACCCGCTACGGTACAGTTGTTTTGGCATTTATCCAGGCAATAGGCATGTCCATAGCCCTGGGAAGATCCGGCGCTATCGACAACCCGGGATTAGGATCCTACCTGCTCATAGCCGTATCCCTGACTGCGGGTACTGCAATGCTGATGTGGATAGGCGAGATGATCACCGAAAGAGGTATCGGCAACGGAATCTCCCTTATCATCTTCTGCGGGATAGCCGCTCGGATACCTTCCCAAATAACCGGGGTGGGCCAGGAAGTATCCAGTGGGATGGCGGGTTATTTCCAGGTTGTGCTCTTGCTCATCGTGGTTCTGGTGGTTATCGCAGCAGTTGTGGCCATGAACGAAGGCCAGAGGCGTTTACCCATCCAGTACGCTAAACGGGTAGTAGGGCGCAGGATGTATGGCGGCCAGAGCACATTTTTACCTTTGAAAGTCAATGCAGCCGGGGTTATCCCCATCATCTTCGCCATGTCCCTGGGTATGTTCCCGGCCACGATAGGTTCATGGATGAGCCCGACTTCAGGTTTCAATACCTTTATCAATACTTATTTCAACCAGAGCGATTTGCTCTACAATGTTTTTTACGCTGCCTTGATAATATTTTTCACTTATTTCTATGTGGCCATTATTTTCAATCCCTTGGATGTAGCCGATAACATCAAGAAAAACGGTGGGTTCGTGCCAGGTATCCGTCCCGGCAGACCGACTGCCGAGTACATCGATCGGGTCCTCTCCCGCTTGACCCTGGCCGGGGGAATATTCCTGGCCCTGATTGCGGTCCTTCCCAATATTGTCATCGCAATCACCGGCATCAAGAGCCTGTGGTTTGGAGGAACGGCCCTTTTGATCCTTGTGGGAGTAGCCCTGGATACCATGAAACAGATCGAATCGCACCTGTTGCTAAGAAGCTAT
>CAZOHL010000204.1:0-1633 GCA_964579645.1 uncultured Rikenella sp.
CCTCGGTCTCTTTGTGGCATTCGTCCAGACCTTCGTATTTATGCTTCTGTCAATGGCGTATTTTTCAGGTGCGATTTCGCATGAACATTAAAATAAATAAAATACAAGAAAGGGGTGAGATTTAATGAAAAAATTTCTAACAATTGTTATGCTTCTCGGAATCCTCGTTTGCATATCAGGCGGGATCGCAATGGCAGCCGAGTCGGCCGCCGGCCTTGATTCACCGGTCAAACAGATGGTGGCGCTCGCCGCAGGTTTCGGCATTGCGATCGCAGCTTTCGGAGGTGCAATAGGACAGGGGAGAAGTATCGCATCCGCCCTTGATGGCATCGCCAGAAATCCTGGGGCATCGGGAAAGATCGTAACACCTATGATCATCGGTCTAGCTATGATCGAGTCTCTCGTAATATATTCTCTCGTTGTCTCATTGCTTCTGATCTTCAAGCTGTAAAGTTAAAGGGACGGTTAACCGTCCCTTGCAATTGACAAAATAAACCCTGCTTCCCGGAATGAGAAGCAGGGTTTATTTTGTCAATCTTTTCTTTGTTATTTCGCTGCCGGTTTTGCAGCCGGCTTTGCTTCTTTTGGCTTATCTGCCTTCTTCTCTTTCTTCGGCTTATCGGCTTTTGGTTTGTCTTCTTTTGCCTTCTCTTTCTTTGCCTTTGCGCCGGCAAGCTTCGTCACCATCGCGGTGCCCTTCTTATATTCTACCGCAACCTTGTCGCCGACTTTTATATCGGAGATATATTTGTAACCTTTGAGCTTTGCCATTGAAACATCGAATGTCACCGAGTCCTTGGCCCCCTTTACCGTCATCAAACCAGGGTCTGTCTTCACTACGGTCCCGACAAAACCGGGGATTGGTTTTGGCTTCGGTTTTGCCGCCTCCGCAGGCTTTTCCGGTGCTGCTGCCGGTTTCTCAGCTGCTGCTGCCGGTTTCTCCGGTGCTGCTGCCGGTTTCTCAGCGGGCTTCGCTGCCGGTGCCGCCTTCGGCTTTTCCTGTGCAAAACCCGTGCTGACAAAGGCGATGCTCACCATTAACACCATTACGAACAACAAGACCTTTTTCATGTTCTCCTACCTCCTGTGAATTTATAATATATGCTAAATGATGAAACATTTGTACTCTGTATGTCAAGAGCTTTTATAGCCTGAGGAAGGCTCTGTATCTTTTTGACAGATCCTTCCGGCGGCATTACAATATAGGGATGAAGAAGCTCAGGCTCGTAAGCGAACATACTCCAAAAGGAGACCAGCCGGAGGCCATTAAAAGAATCTCTGAAAACCTTCAACAAGGCGTGCCGCACCAGGTTCTCCTCGGTGTGACGGGATCCGGCAAAACATTCACCATGGCCAATATTATCGAGAAAGTCCAAAGGCCTGCCCTTATCATATCGCACAACAAAACGCTTGCTGCCCAGCTCTTTACTGAATTTAAAACATTCTTTCCCGGGAACGAGGTCCACTTCTTCGTGAGCTATTACGACTACTACCAGCCCGAGGCCTACGTTCCCACAACAGACACCTATATTGAAAAAGATTCGTCTATCAACGAGGAGATAGACAAGCTGAGGCTCCTTGCCACCAACGCGCTCTTTGAAAGGGAGGACGTGATCATCGTCGCGAGCGTCTC
>CAZOHL010000205.1:0-1584 GCA_964579645.1 uncultured Rikenella sp.
ACCAAAGTCCTGAGATTGTCCGTTGTTCGGACAAAATTCTGGTCCGTGACTATGTTATGAAAAGAGTCGGTGATAAGTATCTGGTGAAATTGTACCAGGTTCATGATCATTTTTCTCAGATCGAATTCAAGATCTTGCCAAAGGCATTCGTAATCAAGGCGAATCACGACTGCGGTTCGGTGATACTCGTCCGGGATAAGTCTCAGTTAGATCATCAGACGGCGGAAGCGCATGTCGAAAGGGCACTAAGACAGCCCTACGGTTGGTTGAATGGGGAATGGGCGTATACCTATGTTCAGCCCCGCGTGCTGGTTGAGGAATTCATTGCCCCGGAAAATCCCAAGCCACCGCCCGACTATAAGTTCTACTGCATTGATGGTGCTGTCAGGTTTTGCCATTACCTTTACGATCGTGGCTTCGATACAAAAGAACAGACAGTCGACCGTGAAGGTAATGACCTGAATACCCCTCTTTATCCCAGTTTTAAGCTGGGCCACGACTTCCAGAGGCCGAGGTTGTGGGAGGAAATGATCTCGGTGGCAGAGAGACTGGGACATGGGTTCAAATGCGTACGTATCGACCTCTACTGCACGGACGATCGCATTTATGCCGGCGAAATGACCTTTTGGCCCATGGCTGGCTGCTACAAGGGTGAGGGGCAAAAGAAGCTCGGCCGGTTTCTGGACTTCGACCGCAGCACCTACAAGCCCTTCTTGTTGCAGGAGCTGGAAAGATCGTGCAGCCGTTTTAGCCTCTATCCAAACGCACAAAGGACACATGGCCATTTCTGAACAATAGATAAGGCTGGGTGCTTCTCCACGATCAGCGCTTCAACACGAGGTAACTCATGAATATACGAGTATCGCTCCTCCGTAAATTAGTGCATAGAATTCGCGGAATAAAATCTTCGGTGTCCGGGGGGGGGATAGCAGTGGACCAGCTTGCCAACTTGCCCCGTGCGAAGTGCAATGTGGCGGGTTTGGGCGCTTTCGACGCAGCATGGCTCGCGGAAACGTTCAGCCAGCAGCGTATCCATGTTGAATGGGCTGAAGATGCGTGGCGGATTGGCGCATTGAACATGCCAGAAATGACAGGTGGGGTGAATCCAGGCGATCGCCGCGCACTCTATTACTTGGTACGCCGCATCAGGCCATCAAGGCTTTTGGAAATAGGCACCCATATTGGCAGTTCGACGGTTGCCCTGGCTTTGGCGGCAGCTCGCAATCAGGTAGAGGGTGTGGACACTCGAATTGTGACGGTGGATATCCGGGATGTTAACGATAAACAAACACGGCCTTGGTTCGAAGCGGGCTCTCCAGCAGCACCACGAGTCCTGGTGGAATCCTTGGGGGTTGTTGACCGGGTCAAGTTTGAAGTGAATACGTCTGTCGGGAAACTTGCTCAGATCGTGGATAGCTTCGATATGATTTTTCTGGATGGCGATCACAGCGCAGAAGCTGTCTATAGCGAAATCCCTTTGGCGCTGAACCGGCTTCATGTACCGGGCAACGGTATTGTCGTTTTGCACGACTTCTTCCCAGGCCTGAGTCCCCTCTGGACAGGGGAGGCACCTTTGCCTGGACC
>CAZOHL010000206.1:0-1575 GCA_964579645.1 uncultured Rikenella sp.
GGAATTGGCTCAACTGGAAGTGGAACGCCATCCGATGAATTCTCCAAGATAACCCCATTCTTTTAGAACGGCCGGCGCCAGGCTCAAAAGGGCTGCTGCGCCAAACCCGAGGATCAACACGCCGGAGATTCTGTTCACCCATCGAAGGACCTGGGTATTGGTCTGAGAGCGCAAGAGATTTGCCCCGCTGCTCAACAACAACCACCACAGCGCTGAGCCGGTGAATACCCCCAGCACCAGGCTGGCTGCGCTCAGGGCGTCGCCGTTTGTGTTGCCCAGCCCGAGCCCGGCAAAAACAGCCACAAACGACAAAATCGTCATCGGGTTCGACAGGGTGAGCAGTAAAGTGGATGTGTAAGCCCCGGCGATTCCTCTTGCGGATGCCCGGGCGGGTTCGCTGGCCGGTTGGGCGAAAAAGGTGCGCACACCCAGGTAACACAGGAAGACGCCGCCGATCAGTCGCAACCACCCCTGGTTGCCGACCAGGAAATCGGTCACCAGCGTCAACCCGAAGCCTGCCAGCGAGCCGTAGAAAGCGTCGGCGGTGGCGGCGCCCAGGCCTGAGACAAAACCGTTCAGCCTGCCATTCGCCAGCGTGCGCCGGATGCACAGGATGCCGATCGGCCCCACCGGGGCGGCAATCGAAAAGCCAAGAAGGATGCCTTTGAGTAAGAAATTGGGTTCCATATTTGCTATAATACCCGCAACCTGCCGCACCTGACCAGCAGGAAATTACGCTCTTGATGCCCAATGAACATAAAAAATATCGTGGATCGACTGCATGAACGCAAAAAATAAGGCGCTGTTAGACCCGACCGGTATCCAGATTCTCCAGCTTTTGCAGCAAGACGCTCGCTTGTCCTTCAGCGAGATGGGCAAGCGGGTGGGGCTCTCCACTTCGGCGGTCATCGAACGCGTCCGCAGGATGGAAGAATCTGGGCTGATCCTCGCCTACCGGGCAGATGTCGACGCCGCCCGGTTGGGATACTCGCTGACGGTCTTTCTCCGCCTGCACACCACCCCCGATCGTTACCCGCGCATCCTTGCGCTGGTCGATACCCTGCCGGAGGTGCTGGAATGTTATCACGTGACCGGCGAAGAAGCCTTTATCTTGAAGGCGGTGGTCAGCTCGGTGACGCACCTGGAAGACCTGATCCGCAAGCTGAGCCCCTTTGGCAAGACCTCGACCTCGGTGGTGCTTTCTGCACCGGTCAGGCGCCAGGTGCAGCCTTTGCCGGCGGATGAAAATGAGGACAGGTAGAAGAGCTTTAGCCCTTGCGCCGCACGCGCAGGATGGCAATCTTGGTGGGGTGGTTGAAGGGCGCGGGGTCAGAAGGCGGGGCGCCGCTGATGGTGTGGGGAAATCCGGTCACATCCTGGGGGACGGGGATCAGGGTTTCGATGGCGAGATACCCGTCTGCGCATAGCTTTTCGAGCATTTGTAGATAGTCGCTGCCGCTCAGGAAGAGGGCGTTGTTGATGGCTACCAGCCAGCCGCCATCCTTGATCAGCGGGCGCACCTTGTTGATCACCCGCAGGCTCTCGCTCTCCAGATTGACGATGCCCTTGTCGGTT
>CAZOHL010000207.1:0-1571 GCA_964579645.1 uncultured Rikenella sp.
GGGCGGCCGCTGATCACCCCCCTCCAGCATGGCGGCGAAGGCCTTCAACCGGCAAGTAACGCCGATGCAATTGTAAGCCTTGGGATTGTTGGGGCGCAACCGCAGCGCCTGGCGGCTGGCATCCACGGATTGCGCGATCATCTCCGGATCGATGATCCCCTGGCCGAGCTTGTATTCCGCGGCGGTTTTCAGGAAGATCCCCAGCCAATTCCAATAGTTCGGGGAGTCGGGCCGGATCTTCAGGGCCTGCCGGATCTCGGACAGGGCGGCATCCATGCGCGGCGCCGGATCCTGACCGCGGCTCCGGGCGATCTCGGCGGCCATCTCATGCAGCAGCGCCTGCAGGTAGCGGGCCTGGTCGCTTTGCGGATCGACCCGCAGCAGGTCGGTGCAGGCTTGGAACGCCCAGTCGGTCCGATCGTCGGTCAGGGCATCCCGCTTCCGGTCGATCCGCAGGAGATTGACCCGCCGGACGGCTTCGAGCCGGCGGAGTTCCGGCTGGCTGCGGGCGATCTCCAGCAGCTGGGCGAACACCTCCCCCGCCCGGAGGAGGTCCGCTTCCGCTTCCGCCAGCGCAGCCCGCTGGATGCGTTCGGCGCCGCGGTCCACATACCCCAGGCCGTGCAGGATCCCCGCCGGGTAGAACGCGGGACGCTCCTGCCAGGCATTTCCGGCCAGGCGGATGGCGTCGTCGTACTTGCCCTCGCAATAAGCGACCAGGGCCTCTCCATACTCCCGGGCGTCGCCCGCCGCCGGCAGGCCGGCCCGGAGGTGGCGCAGGGCGGGCTCGCCCAATTCCTGCCGGCACTGCCGGAGGCGGAATTCCCGCTCGGCCGCGCTGGTCAGGCTGTAGATCTCCACCCGGCTCAACCGGTAGAGCATGCCGAGGGCCTGCCCCAGGGCCAACTGGGCGGCGTCGTCGCCGGGGTCCTCCCGGACCGCGGCTTCGAGGTGCAAGCGGGCCTCCGGCCAGTTCTCGAGCGCCATGAAGCCCCGTCCCAGCGCGTAATGCCCCGGCCCCTCGGCAATCTTGCCGATCTGGTTCATCTCGCCCCGGATCCGGTCCATCCGCTCCCGGATCGCGCGGTTCTCCCGCCCGATGTCGTGGAGCGGCAGCAGCATGGAGGTCTCGTGGATCTGCTCGATGGACGAGACCAGCTCGCCGAAGCGCAGCGAAAGGGCCGCCCGCTGGCGCGATTCCAGGACCGAGGCCAGCCACAGCGACCCCAGCACTCCCGCCGAGGCCAGGCCGATAAGGATCGCGGCGGCCAGCGGCCGGTTGCGGCGCGCCCACCGGAAAAGCCGGACCGGGAGCGGCACCGGCCGGGCCGACACCGGCTGCCCGTCGAGGTAGCGGCGCAGGTCGTCAGCCACCTCCCGCATGGTGGGGTAGCGGTCCCCGGGACGTTTGGCCACGCACTTGAGCGCGATGGCTTGCAGGTCCCTGGGCACGGATCGGGCGGCCTCCCGCGAGAAGCGGGGTTCTTCCTGGAGGATCCGGATCAGGACGCTGACCGGGGTGGGCGCGGCGAAGAAGTTCTCCCCGGTGAGGATCTCGTGGAAGGTCATCC
>CAZOHL010000208.1:0-1534 GCA_964579645.1 uncultured Rikenella sp.
AACTGGCATCGACGCACATCGGGCCTGAGAGAATGGCGGTGATCCCACAGGCGCATAAGCTGATGGGAGTTATCTAATTATGCCGCACAGAAACGGAGCATACGCATAGCTGCCAAAGTATGCGGGGATCTTATCCTCCGCACATGCATGAAGATCTTTTCTACGGAGATTATATCTTGTTTATATAGTGCCTATTCAGCAGTCTAAACCAAGATAATCCGCGTTACTACGCATTATATGAGTTTTAAATATTATCTAGTTTATATACACATCTTTGGCTAAGATATGGCATAATCTCGCCGTTTGAGCCTGCAACGTTGTAAAAAGCTGAGACATATCAAGCTTAGATAGGTCTTTATCTGACCATAATGTAACTCTGTCGATCTGAGGGTATCTATTTGAGGGTCTCCACACCGTCACCATCGCAGGAATTGCCAAGGCCGAATGCTGGCAACTCTGGAAGTGAGCCAAGATGTATGACATCATAATTAATGTACCGTCCTTAAAAGATTCTACAATATTATTTGGTACTCCATGGGATGCTTTCCTCCCACCACTAGTTGGCTCCTTTGCTGGTGTTGTGTTGGGTATTTTGTTTGGCGTCCTTGTAGAACATGGGAGAAAGGATGCAAGTAAGTTTAAACAGATGAAAATAGTCAAAAATGAGATTGAGAAAGATATTAATGTTATAAAAAATAATAAAGAACTTTTAGGGAAAGTTAGGGAACTTAACCCAGAAGATGCTGTTTCTGGAAAGGCGGTATCAATATTACTAACCGATAGTTGGGACTCATCCATATATGTAGGTGCTTTAAAGCTCTTTTCGCCTGAAGAACTAGTGGAGTTGACAGAGAAATATAAATTAATTGGTGAATTTAACAGTGAGATCAAAAGATATAGAGATGTTAAATTAAATATAGCAGCTATGTATAACATGTCTGGTGCTGGGAGTTATGATGCTTGTCGCAGATATGAGGAAAGTATTTTCCCTAAATATCATGACGACATGCTGAGACATTTGGAAGAGTTGAATGCATTTCTAGAGCCGAGAGTATCAGAACAGCGTTTGAAGTTTTGGCGCTATATATTATAGATTTATTGACAGTTTTTATTTACTGGCAATTTAAAATGGGTTTTAGGGCTTTATTTCTACAGAGTATCAACAGACTATCGGAATACGCCGTCAAACCGCTCATGGCAAGATCTTGCCCAGCGATATAAGTGTCCCCCGCGAACGCGGGGTCAGGGGGGACCGTCGGCCTGAGACATCCAGTAGTTAGCGCTAGTCCAAAAAGTCGTGTGCGCTCATCTCAAATTCGCGCTCATAATCTAAGTCATGAGTGCGTGACCTCTAAGTACACGTTTTAAGTCAAGGCTTCTAGCAGCCGCCAGACAGCTGCTAGCCTCTAACGATCCATGCTAAATTCTACTGCGGAGCTTGAGGGAACTGATTCGAGAGGTCGTCTTGCTGCTCTGGCGGCTCAGTGTGGGGCTCCTCTTTTAGCCTCTTCTCGTACATCTTCCTGTAGCGCTT